>NZ_JBEYVV010000039.1:0-49077 GCF_040644155.1 Streptomyces sp. NPDC047022
GCATACGACACCGACACACCACCCGCAACCACCGCCACCGCCCCCGGCGCCTCCACAACCCGCGCCTCGAACAACTCATGCACCAACAGCTCCGGCAGCTCCACCGCCGTCCGGTTCCACCCCTCCAGCACCAACTCCCGCTCACCCTCGGTCAACACCTCCACCACACCCACCCGCGCCTGCGGATCCCCGGCCATCGCCGACAACACCCGCACCAGCACACCCGCGATCCGGCCCGCCACATCCTCGTCGAACAGATCCGCCGCCACCGTCAGCACGCCCCTGATCCCCGCCGGAACACCCTGCCCGTCGAAGACCTCACCGACGATCACGTCCACATCGAACTTGGCGGTCGCCCGGCCCAGTGACAGCAACTCGGTCTTCAGCTCAGGCATCTCCGGTGCGTGGCTGCCGGGGTCGCCGGTGTTCTGGATCGTCAGGACGATCTGGAACAGCGGGTGGCGGGCCAGTGAGCGGTTCGGCGCCAGCTCCTCCACCAGGCGCTCGAACGGCATCTCCTGGTGCGCCAGCGCGCCCAGCACCGTCCCGCGCACCTGGTCGAGCGTGTCCGCGAAGGTGGGGTCGCCGGACAGGTCGGTGCGGATCACCAGGGTGTTGACGAAGCAGCCGACCAGGTCGTCCAGCGCCTCGTCGGTACGGCCGGCCACCGCCGAACCGATCGGGATGTCCTGACCGGCACCCAGGCGGGACAGCAGCACCGCCACGGCGGCCTGCAGCACCATGAAGAGGGTCACGCCCCGCTCGCGGGCCAGCCCCAGCAGCCGCTGGTGCAGGTCGGCCGGGACCGCCACCGGTACGGTGTGCCCGCGGTGGCTCGCAACGGCCGGACGCGGCCGGTCGGCCGGCAGTGTCAGCTCCTCGGGGGATCCTGCCAACGCATTGCGCCAGTAAGCGATCTGCTGAGCCATCCGGCTGTGTTCGTCCTGCTCGTCGCCGAGCAGTTCCCGCTGCCACAGCGCGTAGTCGGCGTACTGCACGGGCAGTTCGTCCCACTCGGGCGCCCGGCCGGCGCGGCGCGCGGTGTAGGCCGTCGACAGGTCCCGGGCCAGCGGGCCGGTGGACCAGCCGTCACCGGCGATGTGGTGCACCACCACGACCAGCACGTGCTCGTCCGGAGCCACGGCGAACAGCGAGGCGCGCAGCGGGATTTCGGCGGCGAGGTCGAACCCGTGGCACGCCGCCTCGGGCAGTGCGGCAGCCAACTGTTCCGGTGCCACCTCGGTGACGTGCAGCGCGAAGCCGGTCTCCTCGGCGGGCAGGACCAGCTGGTAGGGCTCGCCGTCCACGGCCGGGAAGACTGTGCGCAGCACCTCGTGGCGGGCGATGACGTCCCGCAGTGCGGCTTCCAGCGCGGCGCGGTCCAGTTCGCCCGTCAGGCGCAGCGCGATCGGCATGTTGTAGGTGGGGCTGGGGCCTTCCATCTCGCCGAGGAACCACAGCCGGCGCTGGGCGAAGGCCAGCGGCACCCGCTCGGGGCGCGCTCGCACCGTCAGCGCCGGTCGGTCGTCGCCATCCTGGGCAAGCCGCGCCGCGACCCCCGCCGGCGTCGGCGCCTGGAACAGCACCCGGACCGGCAGATCGGCGCCCAGGACGGCGCGCACCCGGCTCATCAGGCGGGTGGCGAGCAGCGAGTGGCCGCCGAGCAGGAAGAAGTCGTCGTCGACGCCGACGACCGGCAGGCCCAGCACCTCGGCGAAGACGCCACACAGCAGCTCTTCCTGCACGGTCGCCGGGCCCCGGCTCACCAGGGTCGTGGACTCGGGGGCAGGCAGCGCCCTGCGGTCCAGCTTGCCGTTGGCGGTCAGCGGCAGGGCGTCCAGCACCACCAGGGCCGACGGCACCATGTAACCGGGCAGGCTGCGCGCGGCATGCGCACGCAGGTCTGCCAGGTCCAGCTCGCCGTCCAGGTCGGCACGCGGCACCACGTACCCGACCAGGCGATGGTCGTCCGTGCTCTTGCGGCTGACCGTCACCGCGGCGGAGGCCACGTGGTCGTGGCGTTCGAGCACCGCCGTGATCTCGCCGGGCTCGATCCGGAAGCCGCGCACCTTGACCTGGTCGTCGGTACGGCCCAGGCACTCCAGCGTCCCGTCCGCCCGCCATCGCGCCAGGTCGCCGGTCCGGTACATGCGTTCACCGGCCGGCCCGTACGGCGCGGCCACGAACCGCTCCGAGGTCAGTCCGGCACGGCCCAGGTAGCCCCGGGCCAGCTGCTCGCCCGCCAGGTGGAGCTCACCCGCCACGCCTGCCGGTACCGGCCGCAGCCAGGCGTCCAGCACATAGGCCCTCAGGTTCGCGAACGGGCGTCCGATCACCACCGGGCCGCCGTCGACGGGCGCGGAGGTCGCCCACACCGTGGCCTCGGTCGGCCCGTAGAGATTCACCGCCGTCGCGCCGGTGGCGTGCATCCGTCCGGCGAGCTCCTGCGGCAGCGCCTCCCCGCCGACCAGCATCCGCGTCCCGTGCGGCCAGTCACCGGCGTCCAGCAGCACCCGCCACAGCGAGGGCACTGCCTGCACCGCCGTCACACCGTAGGCCCGCACCGCCTCCAGCAGGGCGCGCGGCTCACGCACGGTCTCCGGCCGCGCCAGCACCATGGCCGCGCCGCGCACCAGTGGCAGGAAGAGCTCCAGCGCCGCGATGTCGAAGGACACCGTGGTCGCCGCCAGCAGCCGGTCGCCGTCTTCCAGCGGCACCCGCTCGCCGACCGCCCGCAGGTGGTTGACCAGCGCCCGGTGCGGGACCACCACGCCTTTCGGGCGCCCGGTCGAACCGGAGGTGTGGATGACGTAGGCCGGGTGGTCCGGGAGCAGTCGCGTACGTTCCGCTGCCACCGCGGTGCCGGGCAGCCCGGCGGCCTCCGTCCGGAACGCCTGGCCGTCGAGCTCCAGCACGGGCACGTCCGACACCGGAAGCGCCGGCGCACCCGCCGCCGTCGTCAGCACGCAGACCGGCGCCGCGTCCGCCAGCACGTACCCGATCCGCTCGGCCGGGTACTCCGGGTCCACCGGCAGGTAGGCGCCGCCGGTCTTCAGTACGGCCAGCAGCGCCACCACCAGCTCCACCGAGCGGTCCAGCACGACTGCGACCGAGGACTCCGGTCCCACGCCCCGGCCGATGAGGACCCGGGCCAGCCGGTTCGCCCGCGCGTCCAGCTCGGCGTAGGACATCTCGGCCCCGTCGGACACCACCGCGACCGCGTCCGGGGTCCGCGCCGCCTGCGCCTCGAACAGCTCGGCGACCGTCACGTCGGCCATCGGTGCGGACGTGTCGTTCCAGCCCTCGAGGAGCTGGTGGCGCTCCTCGCCGTCCAGCACCTCCACCGCGCTCAGCCGCAGCCGCGAGTCCTGCGCGAGCTGCTCCAGCACCCGTGCCAGGCGGCTGCCGAGCCGCTCGGCCGACGGCTCGTCGAACAGATCGGCTGCCGCGACCAGAGTGCCGTGCAGCCCCGCCGGGGCGCCCTCGGGGTCGAAGGCCTCCCGGACGGCGAGGTCCAGGTCGAACCGGGCGGCCGACACCTGGGCCGACAGGCCGTCGGCTCGCAGGCCGGGCAGGTCGAGTCGCGCCTCGGCGTTGTTCTGCAGGGTCAGCATCACCTGGAAGAGCGGGTGGCGGGCGAGCGAGCGGACCGGTGCCAGTTCCTCCACCAGCCGCTCGAAAGGCACGTCCTGGTGGGCGAGTGCGCCCAGGCCGGCCAGCCGGACCCGCTCCAGGACCTCCGTGAGGGTCGGGTCACCGGACAGGTCGGTGCGGATCACCAGGGTGTTGACGAAGAAGCCGACCAGGTCGTCCAGCGCCTCGTCGGTACGGCCGGCCACCGCCGTGCCGATCGGGATGTCGGTTCCGGCGCCGACCCGGTTGAGGGTCACCGCGAGGGCGGCCTGCAGCACCATGAACAGGGTCACGCCCCGCTCGCGGGCCAGCGCGACCAGTCGCTGGTGGGTCTGCGCGTCCACATCCAGCTCCACGCCGACACCGCGGTGGGAGGCCACCGCCGGGCGCTGCCGGTCGGCCGGGAGCTCCAGTTCCTCCGGCACGTCCGCCAACCGCTCGTGCCAGTAGGCGACCTGACGGGAGATGAGGCTGTCGGTGTCGCGCTCGTCGCCGAGCAGATCGCGCTGCCACAGCGCGTAGTCCGCGTACTGCACCGGCAGGGGCCGCCAAGCCGGCGCGCGGTCCGCCAGCCGGGCCGTGTAGGCCGCCGACAGGTCCCGGGCCAGCGGGGCCATCGACCAGCCGTCACCGGCGATGTGATGGACCGTCAGCAGCAGCGCGTATGCGGCGCCACACAGCTCGAACAGCCGGGCTCGCAGCGGGAGCCGGGCCGACAGGTCGAAGGCCTCGGCCGACGCCGCGGCCACCGCCGCGTCCAGATCGCCCGGCGCCACGGCCGCGACCGGCAGCTCGAACCCGGCCTGCTCGACCGGCAGGACCCGCTGGTACGGCTCACCGTCCACCGCGGTGAACACGGTGCGCAGCACCTCGTGCCGGCCGATCACATCGCGCAGCGCGGTCTCCAGGGCCGCCCGGTCCAGCTCGCCGGTCAGGCGCAGCACCACCGACGATGTGTAGGTGGCGCTCGGTCCCTCCAGCTCGCCCAGGAACCACAGGCGTTGCTGGGCGAAGGAGAGCGGCAGCCGTTCCGGGCGCGGCATCGTGGTCAGCGCGGTTCGGCCCCGGGCGGCTCCGGCCAGCCAGGCCGCCAGCCCGGCGGGCGAGGGAGCCTCGAAGAAGGCCTCGATGGGCAGTTCGGCGTCCAGGGCGGTGCGGATCCGGCTGATCAGCCGGATCGCCAGCAGGGAGTGCCCGCCCAGTGCGAAGAAGTCGTCGTCGGCGCCCACGCTGTCGAGACCGAGCACCTGGGCGAAGACGCCGCAGAGGATCTCCTCGTGCGCGGTGGCCGGCCGGCGTTCGCCGCCCTCGTCGGCGGCGCTCGCCAAGTCGGGAGCGGGCAGTGCCTTGCGGTCCAGCTTGCCGTTGGCGGTCAGCGGCAGGGCGTCCAGCACCACCACAACCGACGGCACGAGGTGTCCCGGCAGCCGCTCGGCGGCGAACGCCGGCACCGACTCGCTCAGCCGTCCGGGGTCGGCGGCACCGGTCGGTACGACATAGGCGACCAGGCGCGCGTCGCCTGAGGTGTCCTCGCGCACCAGCACGGCGACCTGCGCGAGTTCCGGGTGCGCGGCCAACTCCGCCTGCACCTCGGCCGGCTCCACCCGGTAGCCGCGGACCTTGGCCTGCTCGTCCGCCCGCCCGGCGAAGAGCAGTCGGCCGTCGGCCGTCCAGCGCACCCGGTCGCCGGTGCGGTACATCCGGGTGCCCGGCTCGTACGGGCAGGCCGTGAACCGCTCGGCCGTCAGCCCGGGGCGCCCCACGTACCCGCGGGCCAGCTGGGCACCCGACACGTACAGCTCGCCCTCGGCACCGACCGGAACCGGGGCGAGCCGGTCGTCGAGGACGTAGAAGCGGGTGTTGGCCACCGGCGAACCGAGCGCCACCACACCGTCGGGCAGCAGCCGGGTGGTGGCCACCCCGATGGTGGTCTCGGTCGGGCCGTAGTGGTTGAACACGCCGCACTCGCCGGCGACGTCGAGCAGGCCCTCGACCAGCGCCGGGGACGCCGCCTCACCGCCGAGCACCAGCGAACCGGCCGGCACCAGGCGGGCCAGTCCGGCCGCCGCGCCCAGGGCCGCCAGGTGCGAGGGAACCACCTTCAGGTGGTCGATGCGGTGTTCCGCCAGGTAACCGGCCACCGCCTCCGGGTCGGTGACCGCTCCCTCACCGAGTATGTGCAGTTCGCCGCCGGTGGCCAGGCTCGCGAACACCACGGTGTTGCCCAGGTCCGTCACCGCCGGCTGCAGCAGCGCGTACCGGTGGCCCTGGCCCGCGAACCGGACCCGCTCGGGAACGGCGGAGACGTAGTTCGCCAACCCGCCGTGGGTGACCGCCACGCCCTTCGGCCGGCCCGTCGACCCCGAGGTGTAGATCACATACGCCAACTCGCCGCCGGTCACCGGGATTCCGGGCGACGACGACGGCAGGGCGGCCAGATCGGCGCGCACCGCTGGATCGTCCAGCGCCAGCACCGGCAGGCCGTCGGCCGGCTGGAACGCCCCGCCGGCCGTCACCACCAGCGCGGCCCCGCTGTCGGCCAGCAGGAACTCCAGCCGCTTCGCCGGATGGCCCAGGTCGAGCGGCAGGTACGCCGCCCCGGCCTTCCAGGCCGCCAGGATCCCGGCGACCATCTCGGCACCGCGCGGCAGGCACAGGCCCACCACCGCGCCGCGCCGCGCGCCGCGCGCCGCGAGCAGCCGCGCCAGGCGGTTCGCGGAGGCGTCCAGCTCCGCGAACGTCACCGGCACGCCGTCGGACACCACCGCGACCGCGTCCGGCGTCCGTGCCACCTGCGCGGCGAACAGCTCGGGCACGGTCGCCTGCGGCAGCTGCCGGGCGGTCCTGTTCCACTCCTCGACCACCAGCCGCCGCTCGTCGGCATCGAGCAGTGGGGCCGTGGCGACCGGATCGGTCGGTGCTGCGGAGAGCAGCCAGCCGAGCACGGTGTCGAAGGACCGGGCGATGGCGCGGCCCGCCTCGTCGTCGTAGAGCGCGCTGTTGACGTCCATCGCGACGTCCAGCGTGCCTTCGCCGACCCGGTCGTAGACGGCCAGCCGCATGTTCTCGATCGGGCCGTTGGAGAGGTTGTGCGCGACCGTCGTGCAGTCCCCGAACCGCGCCGGGTACTCGAACGACATGATGTTCACGACCAGGTCGAACAGGGAACCGCTGTCGGGGAGCCGACGGTCCTGGAGCATGTCGGACTGCCGGTAGCGTTGGTGGTTCAGTGCCCGGCGGACCACCCGGGAGGCCTGCCGGAGCAGCTCCTCGACCGAGGTGTCGGGCTCGATCCGCAGCCGGATCGGCAGCACGTTGGCCGCCATGCCGGGGATCCGCCGTTCGCGCTCGGTGGCGCGGCCGAGGACGGACAGGCCGAACACCACGTCCCGGCGGCCGGTGGTGCGGTGCAGGTAGATCGCCGAGGAGGCCATCATCAGTCCGGCGACCGTGGTGCGGAGTGACCAGGCGGAGTCCCGCACGGTGGCCGCGAAGTCGGCGCCGGTGTCGGCCAGGTAGCGGCGGACCAGTGCCGGCAGGTGGCGCGACGGCAGTTCGGCCGTGCCGTCCACCTCGGGCAGACCGGTCAGGGCGTCCAGCCAGAACTGACGGTCCGTCTGGAAATCCGCCGACGCGCGGTAGGCGGCGTCGGTGTCCATCAGCACCGAGACGGACTCCAGGGTGCCGTCCGCCGCCAGGCGGCCGGCCACCAGTTCGGTGTAGATCTGGGCGACCCGGGAGGGGATGATCGATGCGCCCCAGGCGTCGACCACCAGGTGGTGGGCTCGCAAGTACCAGAAGTGCCGGTCGGCCGCAACCTTGATCACCGCGGACCCGAAGGTCGTCGCCTCCGCCAGGTCGACCGGGCGCCTGAGGTCCGCCGCCATCCAGGCCTCGGCCTCGGCGTACGGGTCCGCCGCGGCCGACAGGTCCAGCAGCCGCACCTGCGGCCCGACCGACCGGTCGAAGAACTGCCGCGGCGCTTCGGTGCTGCCCGTGAACCGCAGCAGGAAGGCGTCGGACTCGTCCGCGGTCCGCCGCACGGCGGTGACGAACAGGTCCACGTCCAGCTCGCCGCGGATGTCGAGGTACTCGCTGACGTTGTAGAGCGAACTGTCGGGGGAAAGCTGCTGGGCGTACCAGATACCGCGCTGTGCCGTCATCAACTCGTGGAGCTCGCGCTCGGTTCCAGACACGGCCCAGTACCCCAATCATTTCGACCAGCAGTTTCCGCGGCAATTGACCGTGTGCCGCCCGGTGCGGCATACCGTCGTCTCGCTCAGCCCACGTCAGCCAACGCCATGGCCTGAATTGGAAGTCGTCAAGCCGGCTCCGAAGCGCGTTCACGGAACCGGAACACGACGCGGGCGACCCACCGAGCAGCCGGTCGCCCGAAAAGCGCTTCCCCTGCGGACAAGTTCGCAATCCAGCGGCCCGGCAGCCCACGGTGAGCCACTATGACCCACGGGCGCTCGCGTGATCAATGCACGGCAGTTGCCCTAGTCAGCGGCGGTGCCGGGCCCCGCGTACGGGCCCGACCGGATCCGTTCAAGTGCGCTTCTGCGGCAGTTGAACGTCAATGCCACCGGTGCGGTTCCGGTTTCGCGGCAGTCGGCGTCTTCCGGATGCTGCCACTCACTAACCGACATCCTGGTGTTCGCACAAGCTACCTGCGGCTGAACATGAACAGTATCTGTGTCCACCGTCGGGTGCTAGCGTGACGCCGCGCCAGCCAGCTGACTGCGACTTGGGTATTGCTTCGCGGCGTGGTTGCACCGGAGAGCATCCAGCGAATGCGCGAGCCTTTCGGCGTCCCGATCGGCGTTTCTCCCTTATCCATCAGGAGCACATATGTCTTCCCTGACCCCGTCGCACCTCACCGGCGATCTCAAGGCCGAGATCAAGGAGCTGGTATGCGACATCCTGGAAGTCGACGACGACGAGGTCACCGAGGTCAGCCTCTTCATCGAGGAACACGACATGGACTCGCTGCGCGCGATCGAGATCGTGGCCGCTATCGAGAAGAAGCTGAACATCACCATCGAGCAGTCGGCCATGGCCGAGATGCCCAATCTCGAAGGTGTGTACGCGGTGGTGGAGCGGACCATCCGGAACTGAGCCGCCGAAGAACCGGCAACTCGACGTCGTCGTGGGAGGGGAAGACCGGATGGACACAACGCAGCGCGGCTCGGAGGATTTCCCCCGCCGGGTGGTGGTCACCGGGCTCGGGGTGGTGACCAGCATCGGCATCGGCATCGAGACGTTCACCTCGGGCCTGCGCGAGGGCCGCTCCGGGGTCCGTCCGATCACCGCCTTCGACACCGCCGCGTTCGCGCACCGCAATGCGTGTGAGGTGGTCGACTTCGATCCGGCCCGGTGGATCACGCGGGTGCCCGTCGAGGAGTTGGGGCGGGCCGGCCAGTTCTCCGTCGCGGCGGCCCGGATGGCCGTCGAGGACGCCGGACTGACGGATGATCAGCTCCAGCAGTACCGGGCCATGGTCACGGTCGGTACCACCGACGGCGAGTCCCGCGACCTGGACGGCCTGGCCGCCCTGAATGTGTCGGACGGACCGGCGTCGTATCCGCAGTCCGTGGCCCGGCGCTACCCCGCGAGCCGGCTGTCCACCAGCATCGTCCGGGAACTGGCCCTGGAGGACGTGGAGGCCGTGACCATCCCCACCGCGTGCGCGGCCGGCAACTATGCGATCGGATACGGCTTCGACGCGCTGCGCAGCGGTGATGTGGACATCGCGCTGTGCGGCGGCGCCGACGCGGTCTGCCGTAAGACCTTCCTCGCCTTCTACCGGCTCGGGACGATCGCCCCGGAGGCCTGCCAGCCCTTCGACGTCAACCGGCAGGGGCTGCTGACCGGCGAGGGGGCCGCCGTCCTGGTGCTGGAGAGCCTGGAGTCCGCGCTGGCCCGCGGCGCCAGGATCTACGCCGAGGTGCTCGGCTACGGGCTCGCCTGCGACGCCCACCACCCGGTCGCCCCGGATCGCGACAGCATCGCCCGCACCATCGACGCGGCGCACCGCGACGCCGGGGTGACACCGGAACAGATCGACTTCATCTCGGCCCACGGCACCGGCACCAAGGCCAACGACATCACCGAGGTGGCGGCGATCCGCCAGGTCTTCGGCGACCGGGAACTGCCGCCCACCGTCTCGTTCAAGTCGATGCTCGGCCACAGCATGGGCGCGGCCAGCGCGATCGCGGCGGCCGCCTGTGCGGTCGCCCTCACCGACGGCTTCATGCCGCCCACCATCAACCACGAAGAGATGGACCCGGAGTGCGCCGTGGACTGCGTGCCGAACCAGGCACGGCCGGCGGACCTGGAGATCGTGCAGAACAACGCGCTCGCCTTCGGCGGCAACAACGCGGTGCTCATCCTGGGCAAGTACCGGAGCGCGGCAGCCTGAGCCGGAGCTCCACCGTCCGGGGAGCCCGAGAACAAGAGGAGTACCCACCGCAATGGCAACTGGGGCGGTTGATCCAAGGCGCCGGGAAGCGCTCGTCATATCCGGCTGGGCGGCGACCTCGCCGTACGGCCTCGGGGCGGCAGCCTTCGAGACCGGCGTGAGCGCGGAACGGGCGGCGGTCCGGGAGCTGCCCGACCGGCTGCGCGGCGACGGCCCGCACGAGCAGGGCGGCTGGATCCCGGACTTCGACATCAAGGCCGTGCTCGGCCGCAAGGGCACCCGGTCGCTGGACCGGGTGACCGCGCTGGCGGTGTCGACCACTGGCATGCTGCTTCAGGCCGCGGGGCCCGGGCTGGTCCACGACCGTCCGGAGGCGATCGGCCTGGTGCTCGGCAGCGGCCACGGCAGCGTCAAGAGCATCATGGACTTCACCCATGAGTCGCTGACCGCCGCACAGCCGCACCATGTCGACCCCGCGGTCATCCCCAACCTCGTGATGAACCGGGCCGCCGGCCTCAGCGCGATCTGGCACACCATCAAGGGCCCGAACGTCACGGTCTCCGGCGGCTCGCTCACCGGTCTGCTGGCCCTCGGGTACGCCACCCGGCTGGTCCGGCAGGGCAGGGCCGAAGCCGTGCTGGCCGGCGCTGCCGAGGAGTACTCGGCACAGCGGTCCTGGCTGGAGCACCACAGCCGGGCCGACGGCACCCGCCAGGCGAACGGGCCGCTCGGCGAGGGCGCCGTCATGATGCTGGTGGAGCCCGCGCACCGGGCCGCCGAGCACGGCCGTCCCGTCCTCGCCGAGGTGCTCGCCTCCCGCTTCATCGCCTTCGCCGAGCCGGCGGAAGCGCACCGCGCCCTGACCCGGGCGGTGTCCGAGGCCCTCAAGGAGGCCGACGCCGCCGCGGACCAGGTCGACCTGGTCGTCCCGTCCGACTGCGGCGGCCCGCTCGGCGAGCAGGAGGACGCCGCGCTGCGTACCGCGGGGTTCGACGGCGAGCACCCGGCACGGGTGGTCCGGCTGCGCGCCCTGATCGGCGACACCTCGGCGGCCGCCAGCGCCTTCCAGCTGGCCGCGGTCCTGAGCCACCGCAACCGCGCCGGCCTGGCCCTGATCACCTCGATCGATCCCGACGGCAACTCGGGTTGCACCCTGCTGCGTCTGCCGAGCACTCCCGCTGCACCGCGCACCGCCGCCGACGCCACCGAAGCCTCGAGGAGAGAAGATGCCGGCACCGTCTGAACCCGCCAGAAGAGTCGCCCTCGTCACGGGCGGATCACGCGGCATCGGCCGCGCGATCGCCCTGCGGCTCGCCCGCGACGGGTACGACATCGGACTGTGCTACCGCTCGGACGATCAGGCCGCCGAACTGGCCGTCAAGGAGATCCGCGAGCTCGGCGGCCGGGCCCTGGCCCAGCGGGTGGACGTGACCGACCGGGCGCAGGTGAAGGGCTTCCTGGCCGCGGCCGAGGACCGGCTCGGCCCGGTGGACGCGGCAGTGACCTCCGCCGGCATCACCAGGGACAAGCCGCTGGTGCTGATGGCCGACGAGGACTGGGACGCCGTGCTGCGCACCAACCTCGACGGCACGTACAACCTGGTCCACGCGGCCGTCTTCGCGATGATGAAACGGCGCTCCGGCACCGTGGTCACCCTCTCCTCGGTCTCCGGGGTCCGGGGCAACGCGATGCAGACCAACTACTCGGCGTCCAAGGCCGGGATCATCGGCTTCACCCAGGCGCTGGCCAAGGAGACCGGGCGCTACGGGATCCGGGTGAACGCGGTGGCCCCCGGCTTCATCGCCACCGACATGACCGCGGGCCTGTCGAAGAAGGTGAGCGACGACATGCTGACCCGGATCGCCCTGGGGCGGTTCGGGCAGGCGGAGGACGTCGCCCATCTGGTCGCCTTCCTGGTCTCGGACCAGGCCTCCTACATCACTGGGCAGGTGTTCCAGGTCGACGGCGGCCTGGCCTTGTGACCGGGCCCCGCGGGGATCGGGAGCCGGCGCGCGGGAGGGGATCCCGGCATGACCGAGGAGGGGCAGCAGCATGCAACAGGACGACTGGGACGCCGTGGTCGTCGGCTCCGGGATCGGCGGGCTGGTCTGCGCGGGGTATCTGGCGGTCAGCGGCTTCCGGGTGCTGGTCCTGGAGCAGCACGACGTCGCGGGCGGCAACACGCACGTCTTCCGACGCCGACGGGCCTACGAGTTCGACGTGGGCGTCCACTACCTCGGCGACTGCGGCCCGGACGGCGTCCTGCCCGCGATCTTCGGCGGCCTCGGCCTGCACGAGCGGATCCGCTACCGGGAGATGGACCGCGACGGCTTCGACCGGATCGTGCTGCCGGACGTCCGCGTCGACGTGCCGACCGGCTGGGCCCGGTACCGCGAGCGGCTCCTGGCGGCGCTGCCGCAGGACGCGGCGGGCATCGACACCTTCACCGAGATCTGCGGCGGTGCCGGCGCGGAGCTGCGCGCCGCACTGCTCGCCGCGGAGGACTGGTCGCTGGCCGAACTGACTGCCCGGACCCCGCACCTGACCCGCTGGGGCCGACGCACCCTCGGTGAGCTCTTCGACCACTGCGGCCTGTCGCCGCGGGCCCGTACGGTACTGGCGGCCCAGTCACCCGACTACGGCCTCGGACCGGCGGTCGCGACGGTCCCCCACCACGTCGCCGTCATCGACCACTACCTGCGCGGCGCCTACTACCCGGCCGGCGGCGGACAACAGCTCGCCGCCGCCCTGGTGGAGGTCCTGGAGGCGCACGGCGGGGAGCTGCGCACCCGGACCAGGGTCGAGCGCATCCTGGTGGCGGACGGCCGCGCGACCGGCGTCGGACTGGTCGGCGGCCATCAGGTCCGGGCACCGCTGG
Source organism: Streptomyces sp. NPDC047022 (assembly GCF_040644155.1). Lineage (NCBI taxonomy): Bacteria > Bacillati > Actinomycetota > Actinomycetes > Kitasatosporales > Streptomycetaceae > Streptomyces > Streptomyces sp. NPDC047022. Next base: position 12,933 of record NZ_JBEYVV010000039.1, read on the forward strand.
TGATCTCCAACGCCGACTACCGCCGGACCGTCCTGGAGCTGGTCGGCGCGGATCACTTCCCGCGGCGGCTGGCGGCCAAGGTCCGCGCGTCGACCATGGCGTATCCGTTCGCGACCCTCTATATCGGCCTCGACACGGAGCTGCCGGACCGGCCCAACGCCAACGTCTGGTGGTACCGGGACGCGGACATCGAGGATGCCTACGAGCGGCTGGGCCGCGGCGAGTTCGCGCCGGTCCGGTCCCTGTTCATCTCGTTCGCCTCGCTGAAGGACCCCGGCGCCACCTGCCCGCCCGGGCACAGCAACCTCCAGGTGATGACGCTCTGCCCAGCCGACAGCCGGTGGTGGGGCGTGGAACGGGGGCCCGCCGACGGCAGCCGGTACCGGCGTGTCGCCTCCTACCAGGAGCGCAAGCGGCAGGTCACCGAGGCGATGCTGCAGGCCGCCGAGGCAGCCCTGGGGCCGTTCCGCGACCACCTCACCCACCTGGAACTGGCCACTCCGCTCACCCAGGAGCGCTACACGCTCTCCACCGGTGGGACGCCCTACGGACTGGCCACCTGGGGCGACGCCGGCGGCCGGCCCAGCACCCGGACCCCCGTCAAGGGCCTGCACCTGGTCGGGGCCAGCACCCGGTACGGCAGCGGCGTCGCCGGAGTGGCGGTCAGCGGCATCAACTGCGCGGGCCAGATCCTCGGGCAACGGCTGCTGTCCCAGGTCCACTCCGGCCGGGTGCTCGTCGACCCGTCGCGACTGCCGGAGCGCCCCGAGGACTGGGACCCGCTCGCCGTCTCCCGCGGACTGGCCCGGCGGACCGCCCGCGGCCTGGCACGCATCGGCTGACGGTCCCTCACTCTCGATCGCGGCCGCCGCTCGTCCCACGGGCTTAAGTCTGTGGGACGAACCGGCGGCCGCGGACTCGTCGGCAGACCGATGACGTACGGCCCCGGTCTTCGGCAGTGTGGATCGGGTAGAGGACCGGGCGCTCCGCCCGCCTGGGAGCGCCAACGGCAGTCACCGGGCGAGCACGCCGCTCCCACCGGACCGCCTCACCGTGATAAGGAAACCCGGATGGCCACGATGACCAGCCCCACCAGTCCGGCGTCCGTCGTCGGACGCCGCGCCCAGTTCCGTGACCTGTTCGCTTCCGAGTGGATCAAACTGTTCGCGCAGCGGTCGACCTATGTGCTGCTGGCGCTGGCCGTGGTGATCGGCGTCTGCGGCTCGTGGCTGAGCAGCGGTGGCGTGCATCTGATCAGTGCCTCGGCGCGGGCCGGCTACGACCGGGTCAGCGGCTCCTTCAGCGAGGGCACCTTCGCCTTCCTCACGGTGGGCGCCGGGGCGATGGGCGCGATCACCATGGTCAGCGAGTACTCCAGCGGGCTGGTGAGGACCACCTTCATCGCCGTACCGGACCGCAGGCGGATCGTGGTCGCCAAGGCGGCCGTCATCACCGCCGTCACCGCCGCCGCCGGCCTGGTCGCCGCGGCCGCCTCGTTCATCACTGCGCAGTCGGTCCTGGGCCCCAAGCACCTCGGCGTCTCGTTCGGCGACCCCCACGTGCTGCAGGCCTTCCTGGCCTCCGCGGCGCTGATTCCGGTGAGCGCGGTCATCGGAATGTGCATCGGGGCACTGATCCGGATCCCCGTGGCCACCTTCTTCGTGGTCTTCCTGGCCCAGAGCCTGCTGGCGGACGCCATCCCGAACAACAGCAGCAGCAAGCTGCTCTCCACGGTGAGCAACGCGATGCCGCGCAACGCGTGGTATGGCCTGGTCAGCCAGCACACCTCGTACGACAACTCCGGCCCGTTCCCGCCCGGGGCACTGCAGTGCTGGGTCGCGCTGCTGGTCTGGCCGCTGCTCGCGCTGCTGCTCACCATGGTCGTGGTACGCCGTCGCGACGTCTGACGGGCGTACGGCAACGCTGCGGGGCCCGCCCACTCGGTACTCGAGGGCGGGCCCCGCGGCGTTCGGCGGATGCCGGCATCCGCCCCGGGCTCAGGCCTTGCAGTGGAGCAGCAGCAACGGACCCAGCGAGCCGGCCTGCGGACCGAGCTCGGCGCGCGGCACGGGCGCGCAGTGGTCCTTGGCCCAGCCGACGACCGCCGCCCCCGCCGGACCGACCGGGTCCCCCTGGAGCAGCACCATGTAGGTGACCTGCCCGCTGGCGACCAGGTCCCGGAACTGTGCCACCGTGGGGCTCGGCACGTTACCGGTCCAGCCGCCCATGGGGAGCGCGGATTTGCCGGTGGTCATGATGACCTTGGCGGCGATGTCCGGGTTGGGGGTCGCGGCGAGGTAGCGGGCACCGCCGTTGTGCGCCTCGATGTAGTCGGTGATGATCTGCTGGGCGGGCGCCACGCGCAGCTCGCTGCCGACCGGCGGCGGTACCGTCCGCCCCTCGATCGGCCCGACGTTACCGAAGAGCGAGTCCTCGTCGGACGGGTTCGTCACCGAGGCCGTCCAGGCGACGGGGGCGACCAGCATCGCGACCAGTGCCATCAGCAGGCCGGTCCGGGCGACCCGGGGACCGCCAGCCCGCCCCGTCCCGGCGGCCGCGAGCAACAGCAGGGACACCGCGCCACTCCCGACCACCAGTGGAGCCAGCCAGGGCAGGAAGTGCGGGTACTCCCGGGCGAGGTAGGCGGACCAGCCCACGGTGCCGGCAACGGCCGTCGGCAGCGCCCAGGCCTTGCCGCCGCCGTCCGGCGCCCGGAAGGCCCGCCAGAGCAGGACCGCGCCCGCACCGCTCAGTGCGGCCAGCGGCGCGGCTATCACGCCCAGGTAGTAGCTGTGCGGGCCGATGTCGCCGCCGCTGAGGGGGACGAAGAAGACGACCAGCCAGCCGCCCCACAGCAGGTATCCCGAACGCAGCCGGTCGGTGCGCGGCGCGCGGCGCCGCCACGCCAGTCCGCAGAAGAGCCCGATCACGGCCAGCGGGTAGAGCCAGCCCGTCTGCGGGGCGAACTGTGACCCGAAGAGCTTGCCCCAACCACCGTCCGCCCGCGGCTCACCGGCCGTACCGGCCTCCTGCGAAACGGAACTGCCCTGACGCGGCCGCTGCGGACCCGAGCCGACCTGACCGGAATCGGCCCCACCCGGCCGCTGCGGGCCCCCGTCGGCCTGGCCGAGGTGGGGCTGGCCGGACTTCTGCGGCACACCGCCCGGCTGCTGCGCAGCCGTACCCGCACTCGCATGCGCACTGCCCGGCCCGCTGTCCGGTCGCTGGGCACCGCCCAGGCTCGGGACCGTCCGTCTCTCCTGGGACGCGAGGCCGCCCGAGGTGAAGCGGTCGAGGAAGTTGTAGCGGAACACCATGCTCACGGCCGAGTTATCGGTGCTCCCGTCGATGTACGGCCGGTCCCTCCCCGGCATCGCGGTCACCAGCAGCACCCAGGACGCCGACACCGCCACCGCCACCAGTCCGGCCAGGAGCACGCGCACGAGCCGATGTCGCAGTTCGGGCGCCGCCGCCACCAGATAGGCCAGGCCGATCGCCGGGAAGACTGCCCAGGCCTCCAGCATCTTGGCCTGGAAGGCCAGCCCGACCCATCCGCCGGCCGCCAGTAGCGAGCGCAACCGCCCGTTCAGCACCGCCCGTTGCGTCGCGTCGGCCGCCAGCAGCAGGAGCAGCGTGAAGGCCGGGTCCTCGGCTGTCGTGCGGAACAAGCCTGCCAGCACCGGCGTGGCGGTGAAGGCCACCGCCGCGAGCAGACCGGCGTGCACCCCCGCCCACCGCCGGACCGCCCGGTAGAGCACCAGGACCGACAGCACACCTTCCAGGGCCTGCGGCAGCGTCAGTGCCCAGATGTGAAAGCCGAACAGCCGCACCGACAGCGCCTGCGGCCAGAGGAAGCCGGGCACCTTGTCGAGCGTGATGGTGCTCTGCGGGTCGTACGAGCCGAAGAAGAAGGCCTTCCAGCTCTCCGACATGCTCCGAACGGTCTCGGCGAAGTATGGGTGGAAGTGTCCTCGGCCGATCCCCCAGAAGTACAGTACCCCCGCCACTGCCGCGATCAGCAGGAGCAGCGGTCTCGCATACCTCGGTTCCTCCTCCGGTGACCTCCATGGCAGTCGTAAGCCGCCGGCCGGCGGCTCGGGTTCGGCTGATGTCGCGGGCAGTTCATGTGTCGTCATGCCTCTACCTCAATCAGTCGTCGCCACGGCCGGAAAGCCGACCGTGGCCTTCCATGGCAGGTTCCCGACAGTGATCGAGGCGCGCCACTATGCAGGACGCGATGAGTTAACAGTCCGCAACGATCACCTCACCGGCCGTTCAACTGCGCCGCCGCACCAGTTGAACGTCGGTCCGGCCCGGCGTCCCTCGGCGTACGTCCAGAGCCCGGTGGACCGCGCTGCCGCTGAGGACGCCGACCGTCCCGGCGCAGGCCTTCGAGTGGTGGGCAACGTAGATCGCGGTCGTCTGGCCCGGCGGTTACTGTAGACCTGCAGGTACTGAGTGGCGGTCGGGTGACACTGCGTCGTGGGGCAGTTGTCGGCGTCTGTGATTCTCAGCAGCGCGTTGCCGGTTGCCCCGGCGCCAGCGTCACCAGCGCAGGGTGCCCAAGCACGCCAGGCGATCAAGGAATGCGACCGGCGGCTCGCCCGCTACCAGGCAGCCCTCTACGCCGGAGCCCACCCCGCCGTCGTCACCCTGTGGATCAATGAGGCCCAGCGGGACAAGGGCGCGGCGCAGCAGAAGCTCGACGCGCACCCCGCCGTCACACGAAAGAAGCAATCCCCGCTCAACGCGCAACAGATCCGGCAGATCACTGAGAGCCTTGGGGACATTGCACAGCGCATCCAGACCGCCGCCGCCGAGAAGAAAGGTCCGCTCTACGAGGCCCTGGGCATCACCATCAGCTACGAACACGTAACGAGGACCGCCACCGTAAGGTCGAGGCCCTCGTCGCCGTATCGTCAATTGTTGTGGGACGTTCACGAGATCCTTTGACCAGCCGCAACAGGGCTAATTGATGTTGAGGTTCCCGCGAGTCCCAAGATCATCCCTCGAGCATATGCACACGCAATTGTTTTGATGGGATGCGCTTGTGTCCCTGAGGTGGCTCGTCCGCGCAGTTTCCATGCAGGCACTCTCCGCGTCTCACAGCTCGCACAGGCAGCCCGGGCTGGAGAGTCCCATGCGCGATTGCACTTTGGACGAAGCTAGGCCGGCCGCAAAGGCCGGCATCAGGGTGTCTGTTCGACCTGCGAGGCAGTGTTGACCTCCGGCACCGAGAACATCGGCGCCACTCGACTGCCGCTCTCCGCCGACGAACTGGCCGACCTCAACGAACTCGCCGGCCGGATCGGCGTGCAGGGCGACCGCTACAACGAGCACCACATGTCCCTGGTCGACAAATAAGAGAGACAGTAAGGCTTTCGGGCGGGCGACACCGACGCCGGTGGCGTCCGATCCGCACCGCGCGTCCCGACCCTGGGTCCATGGGCAACAGCGCAGACGCTGGACGCTCCGGCACACCCGATCGGCGATCCCACCGACCGCGCATGCAGGGCTTACCGTTGAACGCCTCTCTCACGCTCCTATCACCAACTGCGTTGACTCCCGTGGACGAGGTGGCCCTGACCTGGCATTACGCACCCGTCATGGACTGGCCGGACCCTTGTGGACGGCTCTTACAACCTGTGCCATGTGGTACCGCGGCCCGCTCGCTAGCACCACGTACCACTCATCAAGATCCGGACCAGGTGCGGACCGACTCAGCCTGGCAGTCGATGTTCCCGCTCTTTGTCGCAGGTCAGGAGCAAGGTCAGGCGTGTACCACCAGCAGACCAAGAACCTGCCGGCGTTGAGCACGCGTGATCAGGGACACCGCTTCCAGCACGTCGCCGTGATGTCGTGAGACGTGTGTGAGTGGGCCGATGAAGGACGACAATCCTGCCGTGCAACTTCTCTATAGGGGATGTGCCCGCACACATGAGTCCTCTGCTCCGTGCACCGAACAAAGGACGTCCGCCCCCCTCCTTGCCCAAGCAGTACTCGCTTCGGGGCAACTCTCAGACGATCCATGTGGCCATCCCTGATGAGCCACCCGACGTAACCGAAGCCGTCGCCGTTGCCCTCCTGTACCTCCTTCGCACCCTCGTCGCCGATCCGAGCCGACCGCCTCCCGACATTGGCGAGGATCAACCCCCGAGGCGTCGGCGGCCGCTGGCTCTTCTCACGCTTTCGAGGTACCACAGATCGCCATATGACACCCGCACCGCGCTCCACATCACGCGCCGCACTGGGAGTTCATCTCACGTGATCCGTTTCGCCTTCGCCGGACGCTGCTCCACCGAGGACCTCCAAGATCCCGAAGCCTCCAGAAACTGGCAGCTCACCCGCGCCCAAGCCCTGATCGAACCCGCCGGCGGCCAGATCGTCACCGAATACTTCGACATCGGCCACAGTCGCTCCCTGCCCTGGCAACGCCGCCCACGCGCCAACGAACTCCTCCAAGCGCTCCGCAACCCCAACCGCGGCTTCGACGCCGTCGTGATCGGAGAACCGCAGCGCACCTTCTACGGCAACCAGTTCGGCAACACCTTCCCCGTCTTCGTCCACTTCCGCATCCCCCTGTGGGTCCCGGAAGTCGGCGGCCCCATCGACCCCGACAACGAAGCCCACGACCTGGTCATGTCCGTCTTCGGCGGCATGAGCAAAGGAGAACGCAACCGCATCAAGATCCGGGTGCGGACCGCCATGAGCTCCCAGGCCAAGCTCCAGGGCCGCTACCTCGGCGGACGACCGCCCTACGGCTACCGGATCGCCGACGCCGGACCCCGCCCCAACCCCGCCAAAGCCGCTGCCGGACAACACATCCACAAACTCCAGCCCGACCCCACCGCCTCACCCATCGTGCAACGCATCTTCACCATGTACATCGACGGCATGAGCGACAAAGCCATCGCCGCCCAGCTCACCCGCGAGCGCATCCCCTGCCCCTCCGCACACGACGCCACACGCAATCCACACCGCAAGAAGTCCGCATGGCAACAGGGCGCCGTGCGCGCCATCCTCCTCAACCCCCGCTACACCGGCTACGAGGTCTGGAACAAACAACGCAAGGAAGAACGCCTCCTCGACATCGATGACGTCACCCTCGGCCACACCACCCGCATGACCCACAACCCCACCAAGGAGTGGATCCACTCCAACGACCCCGCCCACGAAGCGATCATCAGCCCCGAACTCTTCGACACCGCCCAAACCCTCCGCAAACAACGCGCCCGCAACCAGGGCCGACAGGAACGAGCCGGAAAGCAAGGTGGGCGCCCCTACGCCCTGCGCGGACGCATCCGATGCAGCCTGTGCGGGCGCAAGATGCAGCCCGCCACCATCCGCAACCGCGTCTACTACCGCTGCGAATTCAAGGACCAGGAACAAGACCTCTACCCAGACATCACCCACCCGCGCACCGTCTACCTACGCGAAGACGTCGTGTGCCAGGCCCTGGATCAGTGGATCGCCCGCGCCTTCACCCCCGACCGACTCACCGCCACCCTCGAAGCCCTCACCCACGCCAGCGCCGCAGCAAGCACCGCGGAAACCCACACGCCCGAACAGACTCAAGCCCGCCAGGCGATCAAAGACTGCGAACGACGACTCACCCGCTACCAAGCAGCCCTCGACGCCGGAGCCGACCCCGCCGTCGTCACTCAATGGATCAACGACGCACAGAGAGACAAGGAGATGGCGCACAGGAAACTCGACGCACTCCCCACCGCCACCCGAAAGGAGGAATCGCCACTCGGCGCGCAACAGATCCGAGAGATGACTGAGAGTCTTGGAGATATTGCGCAGCGCATCCACGCGGCCGCCGTCGACGAGAAAGGCCCACTCTACGAGGCCCTAGGCATCACTATCAGCTACGAAAACGCAACGAGGACCGCGATCGTAAGATCGAGGCCCTCGTCACCGTATCGTCAGTGGTTGTGGGTCGTTCACGAGTTTTGCTGACCAGCGACGATGCCGCCAGTTCAGTGTGCACTTCCCGGCGACACCAAGATCGCTTCCCGGACAGTTGCGGATTCACACAAATGCGATGGATGCACGCCGGGCAGACGTGACTCGCCACCCAAGGCGCCGGCGAGGACACGATGCTGCGCTGGGCACTCTTTCTCAGACGGGTCGAGCCCCGTCGCTCAAGGGGAGGGCCAAGCGGAAAGCGCGTCGCCGAGCTGGCAATGACTCCTGCGACGGGCCGATGGAAGCCGGGCAGACGGAGCACGTGCTCGTCGACCCGCACGGCTGGACGGCGCCGGAGCCGGCCGAGACGGACTACAGCGGGATCGACATCGCCGCGTGGGCCCTGCCGGTGGGCCCCAAGACAGGACGAAGCCCCGTTGACCGGGGCAGGACGGGCAGCAAGCACCACCTGATTACGGACGCCACCGGTATCCCGCTCGCTGCCACCCTGACCGGAGGCAACCGCAACGACGTCACCCAACTGATCCCGCTCCTCCAAGCCGTGCCGCCCGTGCGCGGCAAACGCGGCCGACCCCGACGCCGCCCGGGCGTGGTGGTGGCTGACCGCGGCTATGACCACGACAAGTACCGCCGGCTGGTCTGGGACCTCGGTGTGAAGCCGCTGATCGCCCGGCGCGGCACCGAGCACGGCTCCGGTCTGGGCACCCAACGCTGGGTCGTAGAGCGCGCGTTCGCCCATCTGCATTGGTTCCGGCGCCTGCGGATCCGCTGGGAGATACGCGACGACATCCATCAAGCCTTCCTTACCCTTGGATGCGCGCTCGTCTGTTGGCGGCGCCTGAAGTCCCGGCGACGGGTGCCTACGGTGCCACCTCAGGAGTTGAGGAGATCTCCTGGATGACATTCCAAAAGTCATCGGAGCCCGGCGCGAGGGTGTGCTCGAACAGAGCGAGACGGACTGCCCGTGCGTGAGCCGGGCGGGCGGTGGCGAGGGCGGTCTGACCTTCGTCCGTTGCGGTGATGAGCACGCGCCTGCCGTGTCCGTCTTCGCGCCGCAGGAGTCCGCGTTCGGCCATCCGGGAGAGCTGACGCGACAGGCGGGCGCGTTTCCAGCCCAGCATGGCGCCGAGGTCCTGCTGGGGCATGCGGCCATCGCCGTTCTCGATCACGCGCGAGAGGACGGCAAAGTCGGCTGCGGACAGCCCGGCCGCACTGTGGATCTCTCGTGCGACCGTGGCGAGTACCGCCTCATTCGCTCGCTTCCAGGCGGTCCACCGCGCCATCTCGGCGTCGTTGAGGGGCTGCGTCATGGAGCCATCCTACCCTTGAGTTGCCATGTAAACATAAAGGGTCCATGATGGTTTACATGGCAACTCAAGAGAAGCGTGCAGTGCTCATCACTGGCGGCGGCTCCGGCATCGGGCTCGGCCTGGCCGAACGGCATCTCACCGCCGGACACCGCGTCATGATCACCGGCCGCAGCTCCGACCGGCTCAACGCGGTGGCCGACCGCTTGCCCGGCATCGAGACCCTCACCAACGACATCGCCACCCCTGAAGGACGGCAGCACCTGGCCGATCGCGTCCGGCAGACCATGCCGGAGCTGGACGTGCTGATCAACAACGCTGGCATCCAGCGACGGGTGGGCATTGCCTCGGACCGATCTCCCTGGGCCGAAGCGCAGAACGAGATCGACATCCTGTTCGCCGCGCCGGTCCACCTCGGGCAGTTGCTCGTCCCGCACATGCTGGCCCACGGCCGTCCCAGCGTGCTGGTCAACGTCACGTCCGGCGGGGCCTTCTTCCCGCAACCGTTCGCCCCGCTCTACAGCGCGGCCAAAGCCGCGCTGCACAGCTACACCGTGAACCTTCGCCACGCCCTGAAAGCCACCCCGGTCCGTGTGGTGGAACTCATGCCCCCGGCGGTGGCCACCAAGCTCGCCGGCCCTGGCCAGGTACACGGTGCTGACCTGGACGAATTTTGCGACACCGTCTTCCCCCTACTGGGCGGCTCTGACACGGAAGTCGGCTTCGGTCCGACTGCTACACCCGACTTCACCGAGCAGCGCGCCACCGAACAGCGCACCTTTGAGACCATGTCCGACCGCTTCGGCGTGCCGGTTTACCGGCCCGACGGTCGCGTAGAGGACTGACACTCCACCCCACAGTCCGCGACCGACTTCCCGCGGCTTCGGCTGCGCCACTCACACACCCGGAACCTCTGCCCTCCAACTCCCTCGTACACCATTTCGTTAGGCGAGCGGGGCGGCAACGGCACGCTGCGACCGCCGACAGGTCACCTACCCCCAGGGCCAGATCAGCCAGGGCTGGCACGGCCCCTACCCGACGTCCTCGCCCACCGCCGCCCCGCTGATCGTGGCCCGGTTCACCAAGAGCCAGTGCCGCCCCTACCCGGTCCGCACCGGGTGCACCACCACCGCCGAAAGCGCCCGGACCGTGGGGTTTCCCCCACGAGAACTCCGCGACCGGCAACTCCGCGTCCGCGCCGAGCAGCAGACCCCCGACTGGAAGACCCGCTACGCCGTCCGCTCCGGAGTCGAGGGCACCATCAACGAGTTCGCCCACGGACACGGCATGCGCTACTGCCGCTATCGAGGACAGCCGAAAACCCATCTGCAGCATGTACTCACGGCCATCGCCGTGAACATCGAACGCCTCAGCAGCCTGCCACCGACTGAGAAACCCCCCTCACCACGGCCACCGACCGCCTTCCAGACCTCCCTGGACCAGCACGGCATCCCCGATCGAAGTCCTGGCGAACGCTGGGCAGTTGACCTCGACTGCTCTAAGATCGCCGACAGAGTCAAGCTAGTCCGATGGTCAGCCCGGCGAAGAACACCCATCCCTTGGTCGTGGTCGTCATCAGCATCGTGATCGGAGGGCCACGGTCAGCACACCGAGGATCAGCGCCGCCGGATACCAGTCCGGGCTGGTGCCGAGCACGCCGATGCCCAACGTCAGCAGGGGGACGAGCGCGGCGGTGCGGGCGAGCCGCCGCACCACATGCAGGGGCCAGGCCACGTTCTTCCGGGACCCGGGCGCCATCAGCGGCCCTCGAACCGGCGCAGCCCGACCCGCCGGGACAGCCAGACCAGCAGCTCGAAGAGCACCAGTACCACCGGCAGGGCCCACGCGGCGATGTCGATCCCGCTGTAGTCCGTCTCGGCCGGCTCCGGCGCCGTCCAGCCGTGCGGGTCGACGAGCACGTCCTCCGTCTGTCCGACTTCCATCGGCCCGTCGCAGGAGTCGTTGCCCAGCTCGGCGTGCTTGAGCGGCTTGCCGTCCACCCGCCCCAGAAGGCAGGTGTACTCCGGCCCGTGCTTGCCCTGGTACGTCTTCACCGAGGTGACCCGCACCTGCACCCGCTGCCCTTGGTGCGCCATCACCTCCGCCTGCAGCACCGGCCCCGGCCCGGACAGCGCGGCGATCCCCACGATGACCCCGCCGACGATCAACCACCCGTTCGACGCTGCGATGGTCATCAGCGAGAGAGTCCCGATCAGCGCGAAGGTCCCGAGCACCAGCCCGAGCCCGCTCCAGTCCGGATTGGCGGCCAGCAACGACAGCCCGACGACCACCGGCGGACCGAAAAACGCCATCGTGGTGAGGCGGCGGACCTGCCGGGACGAGGTGGCGGTGGCTATTCGAGGCACGGCGTCAGTGTGACGAACGGAGTCGTCAGGCTGAAGAGCGGGGTCCGTTACTACAGTCGCGCTCTCGATGAGCACCTGTGATCCGAGCGATGTGGCATGCCTGGTGCACCGGGCACCGGTCCTGGCATGAGGAGATGTTCTTGCCCGGCGTGCGTGCGATGGCCTACTTCTGCTCCTGCGGTGAGCAGTTCTGGCCGGTCCCTCCCCTCGTACCGTGGAGTCCCTGAATGCAGGGGAAGTTGAGGTTCATGGGGTCCAAGTAACGGACGTAAGAACCTGAGTTCCGTGAGTGTGCAGTACGCATTGTGATCGAGACGGGCAGGCCGATCCCGGAGGTCGCTGAGGAGCTCGGTGTCCACCCCGGGACGCTGCACAGCTGGGTGTCGCGGTGGCGGCGCAACGGCTCTGCCTCCTCCGACCGGCCCGCGCACGCTGCCTCGGACGGCCGGCTGCGGGACACCGAGCGCGCCGAGCTGGAGCGGCTGCGGCGGGAGATGAGCGAGAAGAACAAGCGGATACGGGAGCTGGAGATGGAACGTGATGTCTTCAAACGCTGCATGGCCTTGTGGGTGAAGTAGCTGGGCGGACCCGGCCCAGGTGGCCGGGGTGATCAGCGACTGCAAGGCCGAGCAGGGCATTCCGCACACCCTGACGGGCCGTGCGCTGGGTGTAAGCGAGTCCTGGTTCTACAAGTGGCGCAACCAGCCCGTCACCGCTCGCGAGGTGCGGCGCGGGAAGCTGGCCGACGCGATTCGGCAGATCTTCGATGAGTCGGGTGGCACGTATGGTTCCCCGAAGGTCTGGATCACGCTCGTGCGCCAGGGCTGGAGGGTGTCGGTGAACACCGGCGCCAAGCTCATGGCCGAGCTCGGCCTGGCCGGACGCAGGATCCGAAGGCGCCGGGGTCTGACCGGGCCGGGTAAGCGGCCCGCATTTGCGGACTTCGTGCGCCGCGCCTTCAGCGCCACCCTCCTGACCAGGTGTGGGCTGGGGATATGACGGAGATCGTCACCAGCGAGGAGCTGTACCTGGCCACCGTGATCGATCTGTTCTCGCGCCGCCTGCTCGGCTACGCGATGGGCGAGCGCCACGACGCGGAGCTGGTCGTCGCCTCCCTGCATATGGCCGCGGCCACCCGCGGCGGCGACGTCAGGGGAGTGATCTTCGACTCGGACCGCGGCAGCGAATACCAGTCTGACCATGCGGCGGCAGTGGTGCAGCCTGGAATTCTGCGACAATCAGGATCAAGGCAGAAGCGGACAGTGCTTGCGGAAAGCCGTCCCTACTGTGTTGCCTTCTCTCCGGTCGGCCCCGCTGCAAACCACTTGCCATTGATCCCCTGACCGTTCAGGTCACCCGGCTTGCTGTCGCCCGAGAAGCGGTAGAGGGGCCAGCCTCCAACTGTGATCTGGACCTGTCCGTCCTGGCGGCGGATGGCGCCGACCTCCTTCGGATTCACACCCGCCAGGTAGACGTTGCCGCCCTCCTGGATGGTCACGGGGGGCCACTTCGTAGCGCATGCGCCATTGCAGGCCGACTGCGACGGGTCGGCAGTGTCGTCGTCGAAGCGGTACAGCGACGCCTGATTGATGTTGATGAGGTGCGGGGCGGACAGCGGCGCCGAGGTCACCGCGGACAACTGCACCCACTTGGGCGGCGCTTCCTGCACCACTGCACCGACTACGGTCCCGCCGTTGCCACTGAGGCCGGCGTCCCTCGCAGTGGAGTCGACCACCTGCAGCGCCGAGTTGCCTGTGCCCTGACCGGGTGTCGTGGTCGAGTGAGATGGCGAGGCGGCCGACGATACAGGGGACGACGCGGCCGGGTCCGGGGTGTCACCGATAGATACCGACTTGCCGCAAGCCGACAGGCTCGCCGCACCGCACAGGGCGAGAACGGATGCGACAAGGGCGCGGCGTGAGGCGCCCCCGGGGAACAGCGAGCGGGTGAAGAGCGAGGTCATGCCTGATACACGAGACACGCGTCGGTAAGAGTTCAATGCCGCGCGGGGGCGGTCGAACAGACCGGGGCGGTGAACGTTCTGGCCCTGCAACCTCGTGTTCTATGCAGATATGAATCCTTACCACATAGGAACGGGGGCCCACGGTGGCGTCGGACGTCAACGTCCCTGGGAGTGAACTCAGAGAAGCCCAGGACATGTTGGGCTTCGTGCACGACTTCATCGACATCGGGCACCATACATTCGACTTCGATGCTGCGTTCGGGCGCGAACTCTCCCACGGATCGGCCCAAAACTTCGAAAAAAAGTGGGAAGACGGCAAGCACCAGTTGCAGAAGCAGGTGGTGGGCGTCCGGGACGCCATCGGCAGCATTCTGGACTCCTTCGAGAAGACCGATCAGGACGCGGTGTCGAACCTCGATGACGGAAGCAGTACATGATCCCCCTGCCATCTCCCCGACTTACCCGATAGATCCCCCGACGGACAAGGTGGCGGCTGACCGATGAGTACTGCACGGCGTTTTCTGCTGGACATCCCGGACCAGTGGCAGCAGGTCGACCTGAGCGGCGAGGAACTGGCCAGGACTCGCGCACAGGTCCTTGCCTCGACCGACGACCCGCGCGAGAAGGCGCGGATCAACGACATGTTCCGGCAAGGCCGAGAGGTGACCCGGGCGGCCCGCCGCCACGGGGCACTGCTGGCCGCAGGCGCGGCGACGATGTACACCGAGGGCCTGTTCATGGCATACGGCATGGTCTTCGCCGTCAGCACGCCCGAGGGCGAGGAGCTCACGCTGCCCGTGCTGTCCGCGCGGCTCGGCGTCTCCTCGGCGACCGGCACGGCGCCCAAGGACCGGGTCATCACGTCGGCGAACGTGCCCCACGTAGGCATGGTCGCACGCGTCACCGGCACCGAGGTGACCCGGCTGACCGGCGACATCGACGTCAAGATACTGACGATGCACACGATGATGCCGGTGCCCGGCAGCACCGAGGACTTCCTCGTGGTAACCCTCGCCAGCCCCAACCTGCCGCTGAAGAACGAGGTGTACGACCTCTTCGATGCCATCACCAGCACATTCCGCTTCGTGACCGACGACAGCGTCCAGGTCTCCACGAAAGGCGACGGCACAGGCGCCGACGTCGCCGCCTGATCCACCGCGCACGCACATGCCGAAGGTCGGCGGGGCCACAGCCCCGCCGACCTTCGGTGCACCGAGGCCAGCCGCTCATCCCGTCCTGCGGGCGAGGATGGAGGTGCGCCCCCGGGGGAAGCGGGGGCGCACCTTCGGCATCACTGTTCCGCTTCGAGGAGCGGCACCTGGACCGTCCGCAGGGTTCCGTCGCCCAGGTGCAGCAGACCTCGGCCCGGCTGCGGGGCCTGTCCGACCACGCCCCGGGACAGCTTCACGCCGATGACCTCGCCGTCGCTCAGCCCCTGCGGAGAGAGCAACATGCCGGTGCGGTTACGCTTCACCTGGCCCATCCAGCCAGCCAGGCTCAGCGACAGCGACTCGGCGTTGCCGGCCGCGAGGACGCCCCAGCCGGTTCCGGCACCGCCGCGGGCGAGCAGCGCGAGGTCGGAGTCGATCTCGGCGCCCATGAACAGTTCGGCGTCGTCCACGACGATCACGCCGTGCTCCTCGGGCACGTTCGCCAGCGCTTGCCGGAACTCGTCCGCCGTCACCTCCGCGTCGGTGATGACGACGGCCACACCGGGCCGTCCCCGCAGCTCCCGCAGCGGGGAGCGCCGCGGCGCCAGCACGATGAGGCCGGTCCCAGCGGCCAGCAGCGACTCCGCCGCACCGAGCAGGGCGGTGCTGCGGCCGGTGCGCGGCGGCCCGGCGACCACGAAGGTAGGCACGTCCGCCAGGTCGGGGCCGAGCGAGGTGAGGGCGTCACCGCCGACGGCCACCAAAGGCCGCATCGGTCCGCTGTGGGTGTGCAGGGCGAGGGCGTCGGCGTACGCGATCCGGTCGGGGAGCACGTCGAGCCGGATCGGGCGGCGCGCGGCGGGGACCGAGGCCTCGCGTTCGGTCAGATCCCGGCCCAGGGCGGCCAGGACTTCGGCCTGCCCGGTGCCGGACAGGTCCTCGCCGAGCACCGCGATCTGCGCCTCGCTGAGGTCCTGGGTGCGGATGCCCCGACCCGGTGCGGGGTCGGACGGCGCCGACTTGGAGGGGATACCGACGCTGGAGTAGTCCTGGCGGTCGTTGAGCCTGAGGACGATCTTGTCCTCGGTGGTGCCGGAAAACCGGCTGCTGCCGAGCACCCGGTCGCCGGCGAGCACGACGTGGATGCCGACGCCTGCTCCGTCACGCAGCAGACGGATCATGCGTTCCATGTAGCTGCCGTTGTCGTACGAGGTGAACTCGCGCTCGAAGACCTCAAACCGGTCGACCATCAGCACGATGTGGGCAAGCCGCTTCTCGGGGGGCTGAGCTCTGCGCAGTTCGGTCAGGTCGGCCGTGCCCCGCGCGCCCAGGATGCTCTGGCGGGCGGTGAGTTCCGTGCCCAGCCGGTCCAGCAGCCGTCCCAGGCGCTCGATCTGATTGCGGTCGATGACCGCGCCACAGTGCGGCAGCGTGGTCAGGGCGTTGAGCGCGCCGTTGCCGCAGTCGATGCCGTACAGATGGACGTCGTCGGCGCCGTGGGCCTGACCGAGTGCCGCGGCCAGGATGCGCAGGGTCTGGGAGCGTCCGCTGCGGGGCGAGCCGACGATGTGCAGGTGACCGGCCCGGTCAAGGTCGAAGACCAGGGGGGCGCGGATCTGCTGTGCAGGCAGGTCGACCATGCCGTACTCCACGGCCGGCAGGGCCACTTCCCGCTCGGCGGTGGGCTTGGGCGCGGACGGCGCCGACCACGGGAGCAGTTCCGGCAGCGGCGGCAGCCAGGGGCTCGGCTGGCGTGGTACATCGGCGAGCCGGGCCGCCTGTGCGACGGCGACCGCGAGGACCGCCAGGTCGGTGACGGCCTCGGTCTGTGCCGCTCCCGAGCCGCCCCGGGAGCGGGCGCTCGGCAGGGGACCGCCGAGGTTCTGCCAGGTCACCGGTTCCGCGCGGACGGTGATCTCGGTCCCTGCGGTGGCCTGGCCACCGGGACGACGGCCGCCGACGCGGCCCGACTGGAACGGCAGCAGTGCCGACGGCCCGAGCCGAGCGTAGGCGCGGCCGGGGTTGGCCGGCGAGATGTCCCCGGAGTCGGGGGCGTCGATGATGTCGCGGCTCTCGCTGGTGTCGGTGGTGCGCAGCGCGATGCGCAGGTTGGTGTTGGCGCGGATGTCCGGGGTGACCGCGCCGCCGGGACGCTGGGTGGCAAGCACCAGGTGGATGCCGAGCGAGCGCCCGCGCTGCGCGATGTTTACCAATCCCGAAATGAACTCGGGCAGTTCCCGCGCCATGGAGGCGAACTCGTCGATGACCAGCAGCAGTCGGGGCAGTGGCGGCAGCACGTTGCCGCCGCGGGCGCGCTTGTCGAGGTAGTCCTCGATGTCCTTGGCACCCGTCTGAGCCAACTGAGTCTCGCGGCGGCGCAGTTCGGCGCCGAGGGAGACCAGCGCCCGCTCCACCAGCTGGGTGTCGAGGTCGGTGACCAGGCCGACGGTGTGCGGCAGATCGGCGCACTCGGCGAAGGCGCTCCCGCCCTTGTAGTCGACCAGCACGAAGGTCATCTCGTCCGGCCGGTTGACCACGGCGAGGGTGGCGACGAGGGTCTGCAGGAGCTCGGACTTGCCGGAACCTGTGGTGCCGGCGATCAGGGCGTGCGGGCCGTCACGCACCAGGTCAACGGCGAACTCACCGTCGTAACCGACACCGAGCAGCGCCCTGGTGCTGCGGCCGCCCAGCGACCAGCCGGCCACCACGGCCTGAGCGGTGGGCGGCTCGATCTGCAGTAGATCCAGCAGGCGTACTGAGCCGGGCAGCGCGCTCTCGTCGCTGTCGCCGACGCCGCGCAGCGGGGCCAGCGCGCGGGCGAAGTGCTCGTACCAGTCTGGCTCCGGCGAGTCACCACGTACGTTTTCCAGTGCTGTAGCGGAGCCGGTGCGCACCCTTGCCGTGGTGCCGTCCGCCTCCGTGACGACGACGGCGCCGCACTCCTCGGGCAGTAGCCGCTCCTCGCGATCGATGCAGATGGTGTGGACGCCCACGGACGGGCCGTCCCGCAGCAGCGCGATCACGCCAGGTAGCGAGCGGGCGCGGCGTGCCTGCTCCAGGACGACCAGGATGTCGGGGTAGCCGTTGGCTCCGCCGCGTGTGACGTCGGGGTCGGCAGCCAGACGGGAGGCGACGACTTGGCCGAGTTCGCCGATGCGCCGGGCCAGGGATTCGGCGGTGCTGCCGATCAGGGCGTAGGCGTCCTCGCCCTGTGCCTGGGTGTGGGGAAGCCAGCGGGACCAGGACCAGTCGTGTTCGCCGTCCGGTCCGGCGAGGACGACGATGCGCAGGTCCCTGGGACTGTGCAGGGCGGCGGCCTGGGCTGCCAGCCAGCCCGCGAGCCGGGTCGCTCCCGGTCCGGCCACGCCCGCGACTCCAGCGCGGCGCAGTGGCACGGCGACGGGCACGTGGTTCAGCCATGGCACGGTGCTGCGTCGATGCTCGTCCTGCTCGGGGTCGTCGACGCTGATCGACGAGGGCAGATCGGTGGTGCCGACGCGTATGGAGAGGAAGTCGGGGTCCTGCCACCGGCGTTCCCACAGCCGCTCTGAGGGCTGGACCACCATCTGGAGCAGTGTGGCCGGATCGGGCAGGGACAGGCGCAGGTTGTGCTGCTCGTCCAGCACGGCCGCGTCGATGTCCGCGTGCAGCCGGGCCAGCGTCTGCTCGTACTCCTCCTTCTTCTCCTGGTACTTGAGCATCGCCTGCTTGCGTCCGCCGAATTGGGTGACCAGGGCGGCGATCGGCGACAGCAGGGCGATGAAGACGAAGGACCAGCGGTGGGTGACGAAGATGGCGATCGCAGCACTGCCCGCGGGCAGCAGCAGGATCGGCAGCAGCGGGATGGGCCGCTTGTCGGGCTTGACCGGCGGGGTCGGCAGCCGGAACTTCGCGCCCGCGGCGGGCGGCAGGAATCTCGGCGGCCGGTTGAACTCCAGGCCAAGACCGTCCTGGGCCGGAGTCAGCGGGGCGCGGGCTGTCGGTCGTGCGGTCAGCTCCAGCAGGATGTCGCCGACGGCGAGCTGGCTGCCCTCCCGCCATGGGGCGGGGTTCTGCGCGGGCTTGCCGTCGAGCAACGCCATGTCGGTCATGAGGAGTTGGGTGCTGCCGTCGAGCCGGACCCGCACGCGGGCCGCGAGCATCGGCGCACCCTCGGCGAGGCGGATCCGGCAGACCGCGGCGCTGCCGATGTCGTAGTCCCCCGGGACCAGGCGGAAGACCGTTCCCGCGCCCGGGCCGGAGACGACGCGAACCTCGGTGCGGCCCTCGGGTTCGGGCTCCCGCGGAAGGGGAGCGCCGAGCCCGAGGTCCATGCCGTCGCGCACACCGGCTTCCTGGAGGGTGGTGTGCGGGGCGACGGGGGTCGAGCCGATGTAGAGGGACGGCTCCCCCGAGGCCGTCCCGGCAGATCCGACGGCGCGTGCCAGCTCGGCCGCGAACCTGCCCGTCGGCGCGGACGGTTCGGTTTCCACGGCCACGGTGGTGGACACCCCCTCGACCTGCGGGTCACGCGCGCTGACGGTCAATCGCACTGCTCATCGTCCTTCTCGTGTGGAGGTGGGTGCGGCACCACCCGCCGTGGCGGCGAGCCGGGCCGTAGGATCAGGAGAGGTTGGAGCCGAGCTGGTTGTCGGTCTGGTCGAAGGCCTCGCCGACGGACTTCACGTACTGGCCGATCCCCTGCAGGCCCTGGTTGACCTGCTCGAAGCCCTTGGCGAACTCGTCAAAGAACGGCGAGAACTTCTGCTGGGCGGCCGGCGTGCTGTAGCCGTCGGCGAGCAGGTTGGTGATCTTGCCCTTGACCTCGTTGAGCTTGTCCTGGAGCTGGGAGAAGTCGTTGAGGAGGGCCTGCGACGTGGACGACGTCGTGTCCGAGTTGACACTGTAATTGGGCATGGGAGCACTCCTTGCTGGTTGTTGAAGCGATCCATCCCTGTCGGGGACGGAGGACTGGGTGTGCGGGCGTCCGGCGGTCGGCTAGCCGTTGCCGGTGTCCGGGCCGTCCGCGGGGCTTGTCGGTGCCGTGACGAACCCGTCGCTGGACGGGGACGGTGACGGCGACTCGTTGCCGCCGTTCGACTGCGCGTCGGACGTGCTGATCGGCGGAACCGTGGGCCGTCCCGGCGAGTTGCCGCCGTCCGAGGTGGTGGGCGAGGGCGGTAGCGGCACGTCGGCGGCGTTGGGTGTGGACGGCCGCGGAGTGGTCGGGGACGGCGGAATCGGCACGTTCGCCGGATCCACCGGAGTTGGGTGAGCGGCGGCCTGTGTGTTCGCAGGGTTCGGCGCCGACGGCTGAGGGGCGGGAGTGTGCGCCGGGCCTGTCGGCCTCAGGTTGCCCTTGATCGGGATCTTGTCGGTGAGGCCGTCGATCGACCGGCCGAGGCCGGCCTTGCCGACCGGTCCCGCGCCCAGCTTCGGCGCGGAGTTGGCGATCTCGCCGGCCGCCACCTCGTTGGGGTTTCCGCCCTGGGCGACACCCACACCGATCTTGGTGCCGAGGGTGGCGCCCTCCTCGACGGCGCCACCGAGCTGGTCGGCGGCCCGCTTGCCCACCGTGTCCCCGGCCTCGGGCGCCGTCGTATCACCGAACCGGCCGCCCTTGCCCTCCTCCACCGG
The DNA here is from genome assembly GCF_040644155.1 of Streptomyces sp. NPDC047022. Classification (NCBI taxonomy): domain Bacteria; kingdom Bacillati; phylum Actinomycetota; class Actinomycetes; order Kitasatosporales; family Streptomycetaceae; genus Streptomyces; species Streptomyces sp. NPDC047022. The sequence goes on from NZ_JBEYVV010000039.1 coordinate 33,268, forward strand.
CGGGTTCCCACGGCTCTTGCCGATCTTGCCGATGCCTCCCTTGAAGGCCGCTCCGGCCACCGCCCCGGCCGCGGCCCCGGCGAACACACCCGCGGCCGTGATCTGGTCGTGGTTGGCCGCCTTGGCCCCCGCCTCCAGCGCCGAATTGGTGAGGAACTTGCCGGCGACCTCCGCGCCCACCTTGCCGACGGGATTGGCAAGGACTCCGCTGACGATCTTGCTGTTGGTGGTGGACTCACCGATCTTCGTGATCGACGCGGTGCTCTTGGTGATGAAGCCGGAGTTCTTCACAGCGGCCACGGCTGCCGGAGCGATCGACTCGACGGCCCGCCCGCCCAGCTTCAGCAGGGAGCCACCGGGGACGATCCCGAGCAGCCCTACGACGAAGTCGCCTGCTTTGATACCGCCGGTCTGACTGGCTATCACTTGGTTGAAGACGAACAACGCGCCGCCGAGCAGCGCGCCGACCACCGGGAAGAACACCGCCACCACGGCGACGAGTGCGGCCAGCAGGATCTGCACGAACGGGAAGTCCTTGAAGAAGTCGGCGATCTTCTGGAAGATGTTCCGCTCCGGAATCGCCTCCCCCGCCGCCCGGTCCAGCACGTCGGCACATTGCCGCTGCGCGCTCTCCCGCATGGACTTCGCCTGCTCGGCGAGGCTCTTGGCGGCGTTCAGTTCGGACTTTCCGGCGTCGATGGCGTCCTGCGTCTTGCGCGCCTCGGACCTGTCGGCGTCCGTCGGGTTCGCGCCGAGCTCCTTGGGCGCCTGGTTCACCTGCGGTGCCGCAATGCGCGCCTGGTCCACCGCCCGGTCGAAGGTGTCCTGGGCCTCGCGCAGCCGCGGCATGTAGTCGCTGTAGGCCTGGGCCGCGTCGTGGTACGAGGTCACGGTCTTGGTCAGCTTGTCCGGGAGATCGTCGCCGATCTTCTGCTTGAGCTGGTCCATCGCCGAACCACGGCCCTGTGAGATCGTGCCGTCCTTCTTCAGGACGTTCAGCGCCTTCTCCGCGGCGTCCCCGATGTCCCGGTACCGCTGCATCACGCCCTGGATCAGGTCCGGGTCGCCGGGAGTCGGGTCCGAGTCCATTCCGACGAGCCGGAAGTCCTCGGGACTCGAGTGCCGACGTGCCATGAGGTCCCCCGGTGCCGTGCCTGTGAGTGGTGGTCTCCAGGTACACGGCGTCGGCGTCACGGAGGGTTCAAACCAAGTTCGCTTCGAACGATTTCGCCGGGTGACTCCGTGTAGTCGGTGCAACGGAATCCCGGAGGGCATGGGTGGACACGATGAGCAACGGCGCGGACCTCGGGTCCGAGCACAGGCCGGCAACCGACACGGCACGGACGCTCCTGCACGCCCTGGCGGCGCTGCTGGCGGCGTGCCTCGTGACGCTGGGCGCGAGCGCTACGGCGCACGCGGCACCGGACGACGATCTGATCAAGGTGTTCGTGGTCCCGGACCCCGCGCAGACGGGCGGGCAGCTCGCCACCCTCCAGTCGATCGCCACCGCCACCCTTGGCGACGCGTCGCGGTCCGGCGAGATCTTCGACCTCAACCGCGGTCTGGCGCAGAAGGACGGAGGGGCGCTCAACAGCCCGGCCGACCGACTGCACCCCGGCTGGATCCTGCGCCTGCCGCAGGACGCCTCGGGCCCCCAGGTCCAACTGGCCCGGGACACCGGCGATCAGGGCGCCGCCACCGCTCCCCCGAGCCACGGGCAGCAGACGTCGCCGCCGAGCACCGACCGGTCCACGATGTTCACCATTCCGCTGGCGGCGGCCGTCGCGGTGCTCGGCACGATCCTGCTCGCCCTGATCACCGCGGGCATCGTCGGCAGGCGGAAGGTGCGCACCGCGTACGCCGCCGTACGGCGCGCCGTCCACCGGCTCGGTGAGCCGATGCGGCGCAGGCGCCGACTGATGCAGCGCCGGGCGACGGGCCGCCGGTTCGCGACCGACGCTGATTCGGTGCGACAGGCTTACGGCATCCTGGGCGAGTTCGCGCGCACCCGGCGGCAGCCCGAGAGGCCGGTGCACGCGCTGCGCGTCGACGGCGCGGGCGTGACGGTGTGGCTGACGGCCTCGGACACCGTCGACGCCCCGTGGACGAACATCGACAGGACCCGGTGGCGCCGCCCCGCTGCCGCCACCGGCTTCGTCACGCGCGGCGAGGACACCGGCATGACCTCACAGACCTCGGTCAACGCCGCCTGCCTGCTGCGAGCGGGCACGGACGCCGACGGCGAGCCCATGTTCGTGGACCTCAGCCGGCTCGACGGAGTTCTCAGCGTGAGCGGTGATCAGAACGTGGCTCGGGACGTCGTACAGAACCTGCTGGCGGAGATCGCGCGCACCCGCCCGAACACTCCGGTGACCGTGCTGCGCGGGGCGGACGGTGTGCTGCCGCTCATGGTGCCGACGAGTCTGCGGCAGGTGCCGCGGGTGGACGCGCCTGCTCCGACGGCACCCGCGGCGGGGCGCGGAACGGTGCGTGCGGGAGCGTCGCGCAGGCCGGTGCGGGGACTGGTCGTGGTGGCCGGGACGCCGGGCGAGCGGGAGGCCGCCGAGCTGGCCGCCCTGTGCGAGCCGGGTGGCGCGGGCTGGACCGGGCTGGTCTGCGGCGAGGTGAGCGTCGCGCACTGGCGCTGGCATACCGACGCCGACGGCCATGTCGACATCCCGGTGATGGATGTGCGGCTCACGGTTCCGGCCTGAGCCGGCCCTGACCCGCCTTGGCGCGAAGGATGTTGAGGGCGTAGTGCCTACGGGACTTGACGGTGCCGACGGGTATCCCGAGGATGCGCGCCGTCTCCTGCGCCGTGCTGCCGTACATACAGGTGTGCAGCAGGACCTCCCGGTGCTCGGGGGACAGCTGCCGCAGCAGGTCGGTCGCCTCGACCGAGGTCAGCACGGCTCCGGAGTGGTCGGGCAGACACACGTCCCGGACCTCGGCGCCGACGGTCTCGTGGCGGGCGGCGGCGCTGCGCATCCGGTCGACGACGAGGTTGCGGATCACCTTGAGGAGCCAGCCCCGCACCGATCCCTCGGTGCTGTAGAGCCGTTCCGCATGCGGCCAGGCGCGGATGAGGGCCTCCTGGACGATGTCCTCTGCCGTGTGACGGTCGTTCAGCAGTTTCTCGGCGTAGGCGAGCAGGGCCTTCGCGTGGTCGGACATCATGGTGTGCAGCAGCTGGCCGCGGTCCGCGGCCGACGCGGTGCCCGCGTGCGAGGTCGTAGTCATGTCCGAGTTCCTGAAGGGGATTGCCGTACGCTCTTCCGGCTCCGGGTGGAGCAGAGCGCGGGGAGCGTAGGCAGGACCCGCTTCCGGAACTCTGACGGTTTACTGACCAGGGGCCGGTACGGCGAGGTCCTTCAGCCGGGCGCGGACGTGCGCGGCCTCCGGGTGGTCGATCTCCTCCAGGGTGCCGAGAGCCTCGCGCCAGGCGAGCGCGGCCCGGGTGTCGTGACGGGCCGCACGGTGGGTGTCGCCGATGTGCACCAGGGTGTCGGCCTCCAGGTAGCGCTCGTGGCCCTCCCGGTACAGCCACAGGGCATGCTCGTAGCACTCGAGCGCCCGCTCGTGTTCGTGCAGATGGTGATGGGCGTAGCCGAGACTGTCCCAGGCGGAGGCCGCGCCGTTGCGGTCGCCGGTCTCCTGGTGGACCGAGAGCGCCCGGCCGCACTCTTTCAGGGCGTCTTCGTACTCGCCCATCAGGATGTACGTCCATCCCACCTCGTTGGCGACGTACGCCTCGCCGCTGTGCCATCCGGCCGCTCGGTAGAGGGTGCTCGCCTCGACGTAGTGGTCGAGGGCCTCGTCGTGCCGTCCGCGCCGGTTAGCCAGGTAGGCGAAGTGGCGATGGACCCGGCCCCGGCCGACTGCATCGCCCGTCTCGCCGAACAGTTCGAGGGCACGCACGAGGTGTGCGTCGGCCTCGTCCCATAGATCCAGGCGACCGCTCGCGAAGCCGAGCGCCTTGTGACCGTGCGCCTGGCCGCGAATGTCGCCCAGACGTTGCGCTGCCCCCAAGGCCGTTGTCTGTGCGGTGAGTTGCTCCTGCCAGCGGCCGCCGCGGTCCAGGTGCAGGTACAGGGTCGCGGCCAACTGCCAGCAGTGCTCGCCGCTGCCGTGTCGCGCGTCCTGCTCGATCGCCGCGAGCACGACGGACCGGTTCGTCTCCAGCCAGTCGTTCGCGGCCGCCTGGTCGGGCAGGCGCGGGACAGTCACCCCGGCCGCGTGGGGTCGCAGTTGGAGGCGCTCCCTGGTGGGCGCGATGACTCTGTCGGCCGCGTGCACGCTGTGCAGGTAGTGGTCGAGCATGCGGCGACTGGCCAGGTTCAGGTCCTGTGCGCCGTCCTGGGCCAGGCCCAGCTCGGTGGCGTAGGCGCGTAGCAGTTCATGGCAGCCGTAGCGACCCGGCACGGGCTCAGAAATCAGATGGACTCGAACCAACTCGGCGAGCAGCGGGCGGACTTGACCGACCCGCAACCCGGCCAGGCTTGCGGCGGCCTCGAGCGAGCAGTCGGGGCCGGGGTGCAGGGCGAGCAGGCGGAAGACACGGGCGGCTGCGGGGGTGAGGAGGTGGTACGACCAGGAGAACGCGCTGCGTGCGTCCGCGGCGGGGGTCTCCCCGGAGAATGCGTCGAGGTTGCCCTCGCTCTCGCGCAGTTCGTCGGCGATGGAAGCCAGTGGGAAGCTCGGGTTCACGACCGCACGGGCGCTGACGACGGCGAGCGCAAGAGGGAGGTGTCCGCACAGGTCGATGATCTCGTCCACGGCGCCGGGTTCGCGCTCGGTGCGGTCGACTCCCAGTCGGCGGGACAGGAACTCCCGGGCGTCCGCCGGGCTGAGCACGTCCAGCGTCAGCGAGTGTGCGCCCTCGCCAGCCACCAGCCCGTAGAGCTGGTTACGGCTGGTGACGACGACAAGGCAGCCGGGCGCGCCGGGCAGCAGGGGGCGGACGTGCTCGGTGTCACGGGCGTTGTCGAGAACGATCAGGACGCACCGGTCGGCGAGAAGGCTGCGATACAGCGCGGCCTGCGCGTCCAGCCCTGCAGGGATGCGCTGTGGGGGGACGCCGAGCGCGTCGAGGAAGGACATTATCGCCTCAGCCGCGCTCATGATCGAGCCTGTGGGATGGAAACCGCGCAGGTTGACGTAGAGCTGCCCGTCGGGGAAACGGTCCGCGACACTGTGCGCCCAGTGCACCGCCAGTGTCGTCTTCCCGACACCGGCCATGCCGCCGATCGCACTGATCACTACGGTCGACACCTGTTCGCCTGGCACGGGCAACAGCTTCTGCACATGGGCGAGTTCGCGACGTCGGCCGGTGAAGACGAGCAAGTCCACGGGGAGTTGGGCAGGAAGCACGGTAACGATGACGGCTGGCTGCGCCTCCGTGGCATCGGCCGCCTCTCCCCGGCCCTCGTCGCGGTCTGTCGACTCCACGCCTTCGACCGGCTTCGTGGCGCGTAGAGCGTGGGGGCGGTCAAGGACATGTTGTTGAGCGGCCTGCAGTTCGGGACCCGGCTGTACGCCGAGTTCGTCCGCGAGCCTGGTGCGAATGCTCTGGTGCACGTCCAAGGCCTCGGCCTGGTGCCCGGTGGCCGCGAGCATCAGGATCAGCCTGGCCTGCAGCCCTTCGTCCAGCGGGTGCTGCGCGGCAGCCTGTCTGAGCGTCACCAGCACCCGCGCGCCCAGGCCTGGTCCGGCCTCCAGGGCGAGCTCGGCTGCCTCCTTGACGGCGGCCAGATGCTCGGCGTCAAGGGCAGTAAAGGCCGGGTAGGACCTCACCTCTGGGGCAATCCCGGACGCCACTGGCCCACGCCACAGGGCCAATGCCTCGATCAACAGCTCGGTGGCGCTGGCTGGTTCCCCGTCCTGCGCCGCATGCTCCGCCTGCTGCCGCAGGGTCCGGAAGCGGAGCAGGTCGAGGGAGTCGGGGTCCAGGTCGAGGCGGTAGCCGCCCGAGCCGCGCACCAGCCACTGCGACTCGCCCCTGGCCTGGAGATCGGGTTCGAGCAGGCGGCGCAATGCTCCGATATGCCGCTGGATCACGTTGACGGCGGTGTCCGGCGGATCCTGCCCCCACAGGACGTCGACGATCTCGTGGACAGCAACCGGATGCCCCACCTGAGCCAGCAGCAACGCAAGGAGTGCACGCTGCTTGGGCGGTCCCGGCGCCAGTTCCGTGTCGCCCCGCCACACTCTTACTGGGCCGAGTACAGCGAAACGCGTACGCACAGAGTCTCCCCGTGCCGACTGCGATGACATGTGCAACCGACGCGTCCGTCCTCAGGAGGGCCCTCGGTGCGGATGCCGGCAAGGTGGGCGACCTCCTCACGGCGCAGGCCCGGCACCCGGCGACGCCTGCCCGGCTCGAGGCCCACGTCGTCGGGCCGCAGTTGCCCGCGCAGGGCCCTGAGGTGACTACCCAAGGCACTCGTCAGCTCCACAGGCTCCTCCCTGGTGTTATGAGCTGGCTCATCGGCCTGTCGCGATAGCGCTTGGGTCAGACGGCCGGGGCGGGTTCCTCGTGGGTGAGAGGGGCGAGGAACTGGCGCACGCGCTCGCGGTAGGCGTCGGGGTCCGTGAAGTAGGACATGCCGTGGTCGGCCCCGGGCACGATCCACAACGACGTACGTGGATTGGCCTCGTGGAGTTCATGGGCCATGGGGGTGGGGTTGTAGGCGTCGGCGCCGCCGTGGATGAGCAGGACGGGGATGGGGGTGCGGGTGACGGCATCGTGGGGACTGGCCTGGGTGAGCCGGTAACCGGCCAGAGCCCGGGTGAACAGGTCGACCAGCGGCATGACGGCTCTGGCCGGCAGGTGCCGGGTGCGCAGTTGATGGGCGAGTTCGTCGTAGGCGGAACTGAAGGCGCAGTCGCTGACGACCGCGCGGACCTGTCCGGGCAGGTCGGGTGAGCCGCCCAGCATCAGAGCGGTCGCCCCGCCCATGGAGAGACCGTGCAGCACGATATCTGCGCTGGGTCCGACCTCGGTGATCAGCCGGTCCAGCCAGCGCAGATGGTCGAGATGGTCGAGCCAGCTCAAGCCGACGTAGCGTCCGCCGCTCTTGCCGTGGGCACGGTGGTCGGCCAGGAACACATTGAATCCGCGGGCCCGGTAGTCGCGGGCGAACGGGCCCATCAGGGTGGCGTCCGCGCGGTGCCCGTGCAGGAGGACGACCGTTTTGTGCGTGGTCGCCTGGGCGGGAACGTAGTAGCCGGCGAGCCGGACGCCGCGGTGGCCGATGATCTCCCAGCGCTGATGTGCGGTGGACCTCAGCCAGTCGCGCCCGTCACGGCGGGCTCCGGCCATGGTGGCGGCGACCAGGTCGCTTTCTTCGGTGACCTCGTTGCTCAGCGGCGGTTTGCGGGATATGGCCATGTTGAACGCGGTTGCGGCGATCCCCGCGCCGGCCAGCATCATGCCGGCTGCGGTGGCGCCGAGGATGCGGGTGAAGTCCATGGTCATATGCCTTCCGTGGTGCGGTGACGGGCCAGGGTGGCGACCGTGTCCCTCAAGTGGTGGGCGGCGAAGGTGCCACGCTCGTGCAGGTGCGCGGGGTCCAAGTCCTGGGCGCGCACCGTGTCGGCGAAGTGCTCGATGTCCTTGGCGTACAGGCTCTGCAGATGGGCGGCGAGATCCAGATCGGTGGTGGCCGCGAGATTCGTCAGGCTGGTGCTGGCTCCGCTGGAGGCGCCGATGACGCTGATGACCTGCTCCACGTCGAGGCCGAGGCCGTCGGCGATGGTGACCATGTCGATGGCATTGGCCAGGTTGGACATGGTCATGGAGTTGTTGAGGAGCTTGGTCAGCTGGCCTGCGCCGACCGGTCCCATGTGGGCGACGGTCGCGGAATAGACGTCGAAGACAGGCCGGCAGGCGTCGAAGGCATCGGCATCACCGCCCACCATGGTGGTCAGCGAGCGGGAGCGGGCGGCGGGGCTGCCGCCGCTGACTGGCGCGTCAAGGTAGTGCACCCCCGACTCGGCCAACTCGGCGGAGATCCTGCGGTTCTCGTCCGGGTCGCCGGTGCCGTGGTTGACGACGATCTGCCCCATCCGGAACACCGCCTGTGTCTGATCGGACGTGACCAGGGAGCGCACCCCGTCGTCGTCGGTCACACACAGTGCCAGCACTTCCACCGCCTTGATTAGCGCCGCAGGATCCGGATGCGCGGTATGCCGGTGGCCCTCCAGCGCGGCCAGGCTCCTGGAGCTGCGGGCCCAGACGTGCAGCTCGAAGTCGCTGCTGGCGAGCGCCTGGGCCATGGGCGCCCCCTGGTCGCCCAAGCCGATGAATCCGACAGCCCTGACGGGAGAAGCGGATGTGGACATGAAGAACTCCCAACACAGAACGGTCGGTTGACGGTTGGTCGGCGGTATGGGGCAAGGAGCCCGAGGTCGAGCAAGCTCTGTCCGCTGGCGGCGACGGCGTCCTCGGTGGCTCGCGGCTGCCAGCCCAGCACCGCGCGCCCGGCTGGCATCGACGTGACGCACAGCGCCAAGGTTGCCGCTCATTTCGCGCCTCGTCGGGGCCACGAGGCCGCCGAGACGTACGACAAGGCTTGACAGGCGTCGCTTGGGTACCGGCTCGCGCCCTCCCCCAGGCGTTCGCGCAGCGTGACGGCGATGAGTGAAGGAGCGCGGCGTCGCCGGCCGCGGCGATGAACCGCTGCCCGGCGGCCGGTCACCGAGTCGCGCTTCGCGACACTGCACAAGGTGGTGCGCACCTGGTATCCGCGGCCCAAGAGTCGGGCGATGCAGTGCGCGGCGAGAAATCCACTCCCACCGGTCACCAGAACAGTCTGTTCACTCACGGTGATGCCTGTCTGCTCGGGGCGGCATGTGTGCCGCCGTGGTCGCGTTCGGCCCACGAGTTGAAAACTCGTTTTCGAAAACGTACTATCGAAAGCGCGTTTTCGCTACTTCCATCCTCTGGGTGGCACAGCACACAACCGGCAGACAGTGACAGGGATCAGTGATGGACAAGCAGGCACCGGCTTCATCGCGGCGCAAGCGGCTGACGGTCGAGCGGGAACGAGAGATCCTCGATGCCACGTTCGACCTGGTCGCCGAGGTCGGCTACGAGCAGGCGACCGTCGACGAGGTAGCGCGCCGTACCAAGGCGAGCACGGCCACGCTGTACCGGCAGTGGGAGAACAAGCCCCGGCTGGTGATCACGGCGATGAAGGCCCGCAAGTACGCTCCGCTGCCGCGTATCGACACCGGCGATCTGCGCGGCGACCTGGTGGAGCTGGTCCGCCAAATGCCCAAGCCTCACCCGTCCGGCGCTCCGACGTTGGGGATCTGGCAGGCGGTCATGACCGACCCTCAGCTCGCACAGGCACTGCGGGACGTCCTGTTCGCCCCGTACCTCGATGCACTGCGCAACATCCTCGCGCGGCACGTCGAGCGCGGCACGATCCGCCCCGACAACCCGGCACTGGCACATGCGGAGATGTTCCTGCTCGGCAGCTTCTTCGTCGAAAAGCTCTTCACTGGCCAAGAGGCCAATGCCGACCAGCTGATGGCCGTGACCGACGCCGTGTTGCTCCCGGCCCTGACCTCCGCCCGCTGACTCCGCCTGCCCGACCGGCTCTTCTGGCACGCATTCGCTTCGAAAGGCAAGGAACCCTCTCATGAGCAGCACTGCAGCTGACATCGTCCTGGTCACCGGAGGATCCGGTTTCCTCGGCGGCCGCGTGATCGCCCAGGCCCTGACCGAGGGCTATCAGGTCCGCACCACTGTGCGCTCCCTGGACAAGGAGGCCCAGGTCCGTGGGGACCTGGAAGCCATGGGCGTGGACGCGGGCGAGAAGCTCACCTTTGTGGAGGCCGACCTCACCCGCGACGACGGCTGGGCCCGCGCAGTCGCCGGATGCCGCTACGTCCTGCACACCGCCTCCCCCTTCCCGGGCCGAGAACCCGACCACGAGGACGACCTGATCATCCCGGCACGCGAGGGCACCCTGCGGGTACTGCGGGCGGCCCGAGACGCCGGCGTCGCACGCACCGTGGTCACCTCCTCGTTCGCCGCCGTCGGCTACGGCCGCCCCGCCACCGAACGGGCCTTTACCGAGGACGACTGGACCGACACCGACAGCGACATCCCCGCCTACATCAAGTCCAAGACACTGGCGGAGCGAGCCGCTTGGGACTTCGTCGAGCAGGAGGGCAACGCCATGGAACTGGCGGTCGTCAACCCGGTGGGTATCTTCGGCCCGGTCATCGGCGCCGATCACTCCTCCTCCATCAACATGATCACTGGCCTGTTCAGTGGCGGCCTGCCCGGCACCCCACGGCTGTATTTCGCAGTGGTCGACGTACGGGACGCCGCTGAGCTGCACCTGAGGGCCATGACCGCGCCCGAGGCCGCCGGGGAGCGTTTCATCGCCGCCGCCGGCGATGCGGTGTCGTTGCACCAGATCGCGCTCGCCGTACGCGAGCGGCTCGGCGACGCCGCCAGTCAGGTGCCGGCCGTCGAGCTGCCGGATGAGGTGATCCGCCAGGCCGCCGAGGCCAACCCCGCGCTCAAGGGCATGCTGCCGAACCTCGGCAAGATCCGGCACGTCAGCAACGACAAGGCCCGCACCCTGCTGGGCTGGAGCCCGCGCAGCAGCGACGACTCCGTCGCCACCACCGCCGAGAGCCTTCTCAGGCTCGGCCTTCTTCCCACCGCGAACAACCAGTAGCCCTCAGCGGCGCGCACGCACCGTTTGCGGGGTCGGGCAGGCCGACGGAGCCTGCCCGACCCTACTCTCCCTGTTGTTCGGACCGCCCCTCGGCCGCCCGGTACCAAGGACCAATCGTATGAGCATCCCCTCGGACGTGGCCGCCTCGCGGCACATCAGCCTGACCACCTACCGCATGAACGGCGCCCCGGTCTCAACCCCGGTCTGGCTGGCCCCCGACGGCGACCGCCTGGTGGTGTGGACCGACCCGGGCAGCGGCAAGATCAAACGACTCCGCCACACCCCCCGGGTCACCGTCACCATCAGCGACGGACGCGGACGTGTTTCCGTCGGCGCGACTCGCTACGAGGCGCAGGCGCAGATCCTCGACACCGACGCCAGCCGGGCCGCCCGCCGCGTCCTCGCCCGCCGGTACCTTATCGTCCGCCTGACCGACTGGTTCACCCGCCTCATCCCACGTGCCGCCCACCCCGGCGTCGCCCTCGCCATCACCTTCACCCCCCTGACCCGCGCCTGCCCAGGCCCCGAGGAACCATCGCCATGAGTGCACAGCCCGTCATCACCCCGCCGCCATCCACCAGCGAGCGACGCAGGAGGGCGAGCAGACATGCCCATCCAGGCGCCGCAGATGGCTCGTCAGGTCGGCCATCGCGCTGGTCGCCTTGTGGGCCGTCGCCTCCGTCGGCGTGGGCACGTTCCTCTTCCACGCCGCGATCCAGCGAGCCGCCCCGCTCGGCACTTACGCCCCCAAGGGGGCAGACACGATGTCACTGACCATGGCAGGCGCCCGTACAGAGGGCTGGAAGTGGATCACTGCGACGCCTCATCGGCGCTGGACGCAGCGCGCGGACGGTGTGGACACCGTCGGCTACAGGTTCCCCGCGCAGTACTAGGCGCCGCCTACCCGCGAGCGCAGCTTCAACGTGTTCATGGCCGATGCGCGCGGGCATGGGATGAGCGGCGGCGACTACGTCGGCATGGGCTTCAAGGACCGGGACGACTACATCGGCCGGCTCAACCGCATCGTCACCGCTGTCGGGGACGACGCACAGAATCTGCTCCACGGCATCTCCATGGGCAGTTCGACCGCGCTCATGCTCAGCGCCAACGATCCCCTGCCCTCCCAGGTCAGGGCCGTCATCGACAACTGTGGCTATACCTCCGTCAACGACGAGATCTCCTATCAGGTCCATAACGTGGCCCATGTGCCCGCCTTCATCCCAGCCGTCGCCGTCGCCAGCCTGGAGACCAAGCTGACTGCCGGTTACTGGTTCGGCGACGCCGACGCACTTGCTGCCGCCGAGAAGACCAAACTGCCCGTCTTTGTCGTCCACGGTGACGCCGACACCTACAACCCCACCTGGATGGGCAAGAAGATCTGCGCCGCCGTCACTTCTTCTCCCAAACGGTTTCGTTCCGGGTGCTGGGCACGGTGAATCGTTCTTTCAGCACCGGGCTGAGTACATGAAGCGCACCGCCGACTTCTACAACCGCTACCTCACCGCCAACCCCGCCTCCTGACCGACCAGGGCCAGGAGCGCCCACTCGTGGAGCAGGCCATCACCGTGCCCTCACCGAAACGGGCAGCCGCCGCACCCACCGTCGACAGCGAGGCCGCCTTCTCGAGCCGGTTCATGGCCCCGCTGCTGATCGGGGCGGCGCTCAACCCCATCAACTCCTCCCTCATCGCCACCGCGCTCGTTCCCATCGCCCGCGATCTGAGCGTGTCCGCCGGCCGCGTCACCATCCTGGTCTCCGCTCTATATCTGGCGACCGCCGTGATGCAGCCTGCCGCGGGAAGGGCCGCCGACGTCCTGGGAGCCCGCCGGGTGTTCCTGGCTGGCTGTGTGCTGGTCACCGTCGGCGGACTGGCGGGAGCCTTCGCGCATGACCTGCGTGCCCTGACCACTGCCCGCCTGCTCATCGGCACCGGCACCTCCGCCGGCTATCCCTCCGCCATGGCCCTGGTCAGCCAGCGTTCGCCCGGCAAGGCACTGCCCGGACCGGTGCTGGGCCGCATCTCCATGATCGGCAACGCGACCGTCGCGGTCGGCCCAGCCGTCGGCGGCCTCCTCGTCACCGTCTTCGGCTGGCGCAGCACCTTTCTCATCAACGTGCCCTGCGCCCTGCTCGCCGCCGCCTGCGCCCTCGCCTGGATCGACCGCGATCCGCCCGCTCGCGAGCGCCCGTCCGCCAGCGCCGTTCTGTCCCGTCTCGACCTTCCTGGCATGCTGCTGTTCGGGGCCACCGCCTGCGCGCTCGTCATCTACCTTCAGCAGATCCCGCACGCCGACCCCTCAATAGCCGGTGCGGCCCTTGCCCTGGCCTGCCTCCTCATCGCATGGGAACGACGCGCCCGCACCCCCTTCTTCGACGTCCGCCAGCTCGCCGCCCACACCGCGCTCACGCGCACCTACCTACGGACCGCACTCACCCTCCTCGGTGTCTACACCGTGCTGTACGGGCTGACCCCGTGGCTGCAGTCAGCAGCCGGGTACTCGGCCCAGGCCGCCGGGCTCCTCATCTTGCCCATGGGTATGCTCGCGGCCCTCATCAACGGCCCCGTCGCCGCCCGTGGCCGCGTCCGGCGCCCGCTCACAGCGGCGGCCCTGGCCATGGCGGCAGCCTCCGCCGTCACCCTCCGTCTCACCGCCTCCAGCAGCATTTGGCCCGTGCTCACCATTTCGCTCGCCTTCGGCGTCACCGTCGGCGCGGCTACCAGCGCCAACCAGACCGCACTGACCAGGCAGGCCCCCCGCAGCGAACTCGGCACCGTCTCCGGCCTGTTCCGTACATTCACGGCCCTGGGATCCATCGCATCCTCCGCCGTCATCAGCACCGTTTACGCCCACGGCGTCTCCGACCACGGCCTGCATACCGCAGCCTGGATTCTCATCGCCGTCAGCGCCGGTGCTCTGGCAATGACCCTCCTGGACACCTCGCTGCGCGACTGAGCCGACGCAGGCCTTGTCCCTTGCGGTGGAACTCTCGCTGTGGTCCGCGGCGTTGGGGGGACTTCGGGCGTCCTTGTACCGTCTACGCACTGGGACGTGTGCCGTCCGGTGCCGTGCTTGATCAACCACGCGGGCATCCAGAGCTGGCCTCAAGAGGGCGTCGGTCATCCGGGTCAACTCCGTGCTGGAGGTGGTGATCTGCGCGCCGAGCTGGTTGCTCTTCTCGACGCGGTTCGGGGTGATCCTGCCGGTGTAGAACACCGCTGGCCCCCGATAGCGCGCGCTGTCGCGCCAGCGCTGCAACGCGACGAAGTTCTCAGCCCGGTTGTTCAGGCCCTTATGGGAGCGGTGCTCGACCGAGGGCAGCACCTCGCGGTGGGCGGCTCCACAGGAGCGGAGCTTGTCGGTGACGACCACCCACGGTACAGAGCCGGTGCGTTTGAGGAGGCGGCGTAGCAAACGCCTGGCCGCCGCCTTGTCGCGGCGGTTTTGGACCAGGATGTCGAGGATGTTGCCGTCGGCGTCGACGGCCCGCCACAGGTACCTCAGCCCGCCGTTGATCTTGATGAAGACCTCGTCGAGGTGCCATTTGTCGCCGGGCCGGGGACGTCTGCGGCGCAGGGAGTTGGGCAGGCCTGCCCGAACTTTAGGCACCACCGGCGGATCGTCTCGTACGACACGATGACGCCGCGCTCCAGCATCAGCTCCTCGACCCCACGGAAGCTGAGCGGGAACCGGAAGTACAGCCACTCACAGTGCGCGATGATCTCCACCGGGTACCGGGTGCCCCTTGTCCGACAGCGACACGCTCTCCACAGGCGATCCCCTCCAGCAGGTCAACCCGGAGATCATCCCACGCCGTCAGTTATCGTGACAGTGCCGCTGGAGCAGCTGGCTCGCGAACGCTGAACGCTTGCGGATCGGCACCGTCCACGGCGAAGTCCCCACAGTCCGGACAGCGGCTCCGCTCGGGCCCGTGGCGCCGGCTGTAGGCGTTGAGGCCAATGGTGGTGCGTCTCACGATCTTGCCCCATGCCCCATGGGTCCGCACCGTCGGCTCACAGACCGGCGCGGCCATACACGACGGCGGCTGAGGCGCGGTGACGCCCGGCAGGGTGGCCTCTGGACGGTCGGTTTGAACCTTCCGAAGGGCTCCAGTCGTGTATTTGACGAGCGTCTTCGAGGAACCGATGCCGGATCACTGACTTGCCGGGGTCGAGTCCCTGGGAGCTGGCTTCCGGAATGAGGTGGGGAGTTCCCGGAGGCGGGGCTCGAATTCGTTGGTCGCAGCTCCGCGTCCAGCCGTATCTCCGAACCCAGAAGAATGTGAGTACCAGTGTCAAGCAAGTACGACAGCCCGCAGCGCCAGGATCGATCCGCTCAATCCAGGACCCAAGGGCACCGCCGCGCCCGACGGTTGATCGTAACCGGTTGGGTACTGACTGCTGTCCTGGTGGCATGCGGAGCGTACCTTTACTCAACTGGTGGTCTGGATGGTGAGTTCATCTCTGGATTCATTCTTGCTTTCGTCTCCGCTGGCGGCGTCATCCGTCAGGGACTGAAGGAGAAGCGGCGTCCCTGAAGGGTCGACCCTTCGCCCGGATCTTAGGCCGCCCGCTTCGCGTGGTTGAAGAATTCCCCTCCGGCCGTTGTGGTCGTGATGAGTCGATGCCGCACAGGTTAAAGATCAAGCTAGTGCTGGAGTCCGCCCTGGAGGGCGAGATCACTGATCACGTCGGCTATGGCGAGCACGACGCGGCAGGTAGGAACAGCGGCAAGGAACTGGTGCACACGAAGTTCGCCACCGAGGTGTGGACCGCGCGCGTGCCGCAAACGCCGCGCCCTGCCTGGTGCCAGGCAGGGCAAGCAGGCCTTTGCCCTGATCACGCCGACTCGTAGTGTCTTCCCCATCCGACGTTCGCCGACCCTGCCCACCTTAACCTCGCGCTTTCGCGAGTGGGGCCGTCCGGGTCTTGATCAAATAAGTGGAGAGTGCTGCTGACCTGCAACGATTGGACTTGTCGAGGGTCCTGTCAGCTGCACGGAAAGAAGCACTCTCCAGGTGAAGAAGCGTAGCGGGTCGTACCCGCGTGTCCGTGTCGAGGGCGGCGGCCGTGGGGCGGTCTCGCAGGCCGGGTCGGTGCTACTGGTCGAGA
>NZ_JBEYVV010000040.1:0-48611 GCF_040644155.1 Streptomyces sp. NPDC047022
GGCGAGGTCATCAAGACGGTGCCCGAGTCGAAGATCGTGGAGACCCTCATCGAGGAGGCGATGAAGATCGCCGAACAGATGGAGAAGGACGGCGTGGCCTCCGGCGAGCCGTCCGTCTCGGTCGCGGACTGACCCCGCGCCCACTTCCGCACGAGTCCCGTCACCGTCCCGTCGGTGGCGGGACTTCGTCGTGGGCGGGGACGGGGCCCGCGCGCTCTCGTTCCCCCCGGTCCTGCCACGCCTCCGGGAGCCGCCCGGTGACGGGCTGCTCACCGGATGCCACGGGTCGGCGCCGCAAAGGCACGCCAGGTACAGTGCGGAGATCAGCAGACCCCAGGGTGAGGCTCCCGCATTTGTTGACGCAGACCACCACCAGGGTGCTCGAACCGAGTGACCTGGACGCCGCGCTCGCCGTCCTCGACCGCGAGCCGGTCGTGAACGCCTTCGTGACGTCCCGGGTCCGGGTCGCGGGCCTCGACCCCTGGCGCCTCGGCGGCGAGATGTGGGGCTGGTACGAGGACGGAGCGCTCACCTCGCTGTGCTACGCGGGGGCCAACCTCGTCCCGATCTGTGCGAGTCCTCGCGCGGTTCGGGCGTTCGCCGACCGTGCCCGGCGCGGGGGCCGCCGCTGCTCCTCAATCGTCGGCCCCGCCGAGGCCACCGCTCAGCTGTGGCGGCTGCTGGAGCCGAACTGGGGCCCGGCCCGCGAGGTCCGCGCCCATCAGCCGCTCATGATCACCGACCGCATGCCCGCCGACATAGCCCCGGACCCGTACGTCCGCCGCGTCCGCAAGGACGAGATGGACACGATCATGCCCGCGTGCGTGGCGATGTTCACCGAGGAGGTCGGCGTCTCCCCGATGGCCGGCGACGGCGGGCTGCTCTACCAGGCCCGCGTCGCCGAACTCGTCGGCTCGGGACGCTCCTTCGCCCGCGTCGACCAGGACGGCAAGGTCGTCTTCAAGGCGGAGATCGGGGCGGCGACCTCGCAGGCCTGCCAGATCCAGGGCGTCTGGGTCGCCCCCGAGTACCGCGGCCAGGGCCTCGCCGCCCCCGGCATGGCGGCGGTGCTGCGCTACGCGCTCGCCGACGTGGCCCCGGTCGTCAGCCTGTACGTCAACGACTTCAACATGGCCGCGCGCCGGACGTACCGGAGGGTGGGCTTCCAAGAGGTCGGCGCGTTCATGAGCGTGCTGTTCTAGAAGCACCCGGGCCAGGCGGCACGACCCGCTGTAGGCTCCGGACATGCTGCGTTTTCCCGGTCACGGTCACCGCAACCCCGACGACGTAGTGATCGGCCCTCTGGACCTGCCCGCCCATGTGGACGAGGCGCTCAACGTACAGGCCCTGGCGTTCGGGCTGGGCGTGGACGAGATCGCGGTACGCCGGCAGATCGTGCTCCGGCACATGAACTACCCGGGAGCCTGTGCCTTCGGGGCCACCACGGGCGACGGGCGGCTCGTCGGATTCGTCTACGGCATGCCGAACGACCGTACGCACTGGTGGTCCACCGTCGTCCAGCCGTATCTGCGCCTCCAGGGCAACGACGCCTGGCTGGACGACGCCTTCGTGATCACCGAGCTGCATGTCCACCCGCAGTACCAGAACCGGGGCATCGGCCGCGCGCTCATCACCACCATCACCGACGGCGCCGCGCAGCCGCGCTCCATCCTGTCGGCGATCGACACCGAGAGCCCGGCCCGGGGCCTGTACCGGTCGCTGGGCTACACGGACCTGGCACGACGGGTCCTGTTCCCCAGCGCCCCGAAGCCGTACGCCGTGATGGGCGCCCCGCTGCCGCTGCTGCGATGACGGGTGATAACCGATTACCGCCCGCACAGGCAGCCCGGCTAACCTCCTAGCCAGCACCTCCCCCTGCTCTAGACGCGCTCGAATGGGGGGACCCCCAGCAGCAGGAGTCGAGAAATCATGGCCAACGCACCGGTCCAGCGCATGTCCCAGTTGATGGCGAAGACGCTGCGCGACGACCCGGCGGACGCGGAGGTCCTCAGCCACAAGCTACTGGTCCGCGCCGGGTACGTCCGCCGGACCGCCGCCGGGGTGTGGACCTGGCTGCCGCTCGGCAAGAAGGTCCTCGCCAATGTGGAGCGGATCGTCCGCGAGGAGATGGACGCGATCGGCGCCCAGGAGGTGCTGCTGCCCGCCCTGCTGCCGCGCGAGCCCTATGAGGCGACGGGCCGCTGGGACGAGTACGGCGCCGAGCTGTTCCGCCTCAAGGACCGCAGGGGCGGCGACTATCTGCTCGGCCCGACCCACGAGGAGATCTTCACGCTGCTGGTGAAGGACCAGGCGTCCTCGTACAAGGACCTGCCCGTGATCCTCTACCAGATCCAGACGAAGTTCCGGGACGAGGCCCGGCCCCGCGCGGGCATCCTGCGCGGGCGGGAGTTCCTGATGAAGGACTCGTACTCCTTCGACCTGGACGACGAGGGCCTCGCCCAGTCCTACGCCCTGCACCGCCAGGCCTACCAGCGCGTCTTCGAGCGCCTCGGCCTCGACTACCGGATCTGCGCGGCGACCGCCGGTGCGATGGGCGGCTCCAAGTCCGAGGAGTTCCTCGCCCCGGCCGGTGCCGGCGAGGACACCTTCGCCGACTGCCCGAACTGCGACTTCGCGGCCAACACCGAGGCGATCGCCTACGAGCTGAAGCCCGTCGACGCGTCGGACGTGCCCGCGCTGGAGGAGATCCCGACACCCGACACCCCCACCATCGAGACCCTCGCGGCCTCGCTCGGTGTCCCGGCCTCCGCCACCCTGAAGAACCTGCTGGTCAAGGTGGCCGGCGAGATCGTCGCCGTCGGCGTGCCCGGCGACCGCGAGGTCGACATGGGCAAGGTCGAGGCGCACTTCGCCCCGGCCACCGTGGAGCTGGTCACCGTCGACGACTTCATCAACCGGCCCGACCTGGTCCGCGGCTATGTCGGCCCGCAGGGTCTGGAGAAGGTCCGTTACATCGCCGACCCGCGCGTGGCCCCCGGCACCTCCTGGATCACCGGTGCCAACAAGGAGGGCATGCACGCGAAGAACGTGGTCGCGGGCCGCGACTTCGAGCCCGAGGAGTACGTGGACGTCGTGGTGGTGCAGGAGGGCGACCCCTGTCCCAAGTGCGGCACCGGGCTCAAGCTGGACCGCGCCATCGAGATCGGCCACATCTTCCAGCTCGGCCGCAAGTACGCCGACGCCCTCAAGCTCGACGTCCTCGGCCAGAACGGCAAGCCGGTCCGCGTGACCATGGGCTCCTACGGCATCGGCGTCTCCCGCGCGGTCGCCGCGCTGGCCGAGCAGACGGCCGACGAGCAGGGCCTGTGCTGGCCCGAGGAGGTCGCACCGGCCGATGTGCACGTCGTGGCCGCCGGCAAGGCGCTCCAGACCGAGGTGGCCCTCGACGTCGCCCAGAAGCTGGCCGCCGCGGGTGTGCGCGTCCTGGTGGACGACCGGGCCGGGGTCTCGCCGGGCGTGAAGTTCACGGACGCCGAGCTGATCGGCGTGCCGCAGATCCTGGTGGCGGGCCGCCGCTCCGGCGAGGGCGTCCTGGAGCTGAAGGACCGCAAGACGGGCCGGCGCGAGGAACTGACGGTGGACGAGGCGATCGCCCGCCTCACGGCCTGACGGTCCGCACCGTCCGGCACGCCGACGGCCGCCTGTCCCCCGGGGACCGGCGGCCGTCGGCTTTTCACCGCCTGCCCGTCGGTGCGGCCCGGCTACAGCCAGCTCGCGAACTCCAGCAGCAGTTCCGCGTCCTGTTCCCGGCCCACCCGGTGCGCCCGCACCCCCGACTCGACGGCCCGGAACAGGGTCCATCCACGCAGCCGCTCCTGGTCCAGGTCCAGCGACTCCGCGAGCCGCTTCACCCGGCGTCTGGTGATCGCCGCACCGGAGGGCGTGGCGATCAGGTCCTCCACCCGGTCCCGCACCAGCCGTGCCAGGTCGAAGGCACACTCGCCGACCACGGGGTCCGGGCCCACCGCCAGCCAGGGCATCCGCTCCCCGGCGAGCACCTTGCTCTGCCGGAAGGTGCCGTGCAGCAGCCGTTCGCCGGGCGGTGCGGCCAGCAGCTCCTCGCGGGCCGCGAGGGCCGCCTCGACCAGCGGTGCCACCTCGGGAAGCGCCTGGGCGCCCGCCCGCATCGCCCGTGCCTGCCGCTCCGTCCGCTCCGCCACCGTCTCGAAGCGGTGACCGGCGGGAGGCTCCACCCACAGCCGGCGCAGCGTCCCCGCAGCCTCCAGGAGGGCCTTCGCCTCGGGCAGCGACCGCACGGACATCTCCGGGTGAAGCCGCTCCAGCAACATCACACCCTGCCCGGGATCGGAGTCCAGGAGGCGTACGGCACCGGATCCGCCCCAGTGGGTGAGAGCGGCGCACTCGCCCTCCGGGCGTGCCCTCGGCGGGGCCAGCTTCAGTACGGCGGGCGTGCCGTCCGCCTGCCGCACCAGTACCACCAGACTGCTGCGGCCGCCCGGCGCCTGTACCCGCTCCACGGTCAACTCACGCAGATCCACGGCTTGTCGGGCCAGCCCGGCGAGCTTGTCCAGCCACTCGGCGCCACCGTCCGGCTGCGTCTCGCCGAGTGACCGCACAAGACGCCGCGGCGGTTCGAAAGCCATGCGTGAGGTGTTCCCTTCCAGATGTCCGGATCGGCATCGCGCGTGTACGGCCCGCGCGCACGCCTCAGTTCCGCGGTTCGGCCGACCCGGTGGGGACGGTCGCCGCCCGCTCGGCGAGACCCGGGAAGGCTACGCTCCCGCCGCGCCAGCGCACCGCCCGCACCGCCGCCTCCCGCAGCGCCGCGGCGGCGGAACCCCGCCTGGTGCCCGTGCAGGCCCGTACGAGATCGGAGTACACGTCGGCCACCCGTTCCTCCAGCTCGGCGGCGAGCAGCACGGCGGCTGCGGAGTCCGGGACCGGGAAGGGCAGCGCGTACCCCGGTGCGGCGGAGTCCGGGTTGCCGCCCAGGTCCCGTACCGACCGGGTCAGTTCGTCCCGCCGCGCACGGTGGGCGTCGTAGGCGGCCCGCGCCTCGTTGCGCAGGCTCTGCTGGATCCGCCCGCCGACCACACCGTACCCGTACACCGCGGCGTGCTCGGCACGCAGGGCGGCCTGCAGCGCCATGAGCTCGGCGCTCTCGGCCTTCGGAGCGGTCGCAGCCCTGGACGCCCCTGTCGTCCTCGTCGTCTCCGTCGTCCTTGTCGTTCTCACGTCCCGCCCTCCGTCAGCAGATACCCGTGTGCGGCGCCGGCCGCCGCCACGGAGGCCATCAGCCGTGCGAGTTCGCCCGGCAGGTCCAGCAGCGCCTTGGCCCGCTGGTCGGACAGGGCCCGCTCGGCGGCTGCCAGGCCCGCGAGCGCCGACTTGGGGTCCGCGGGGACGGGAGAGGCACCGGCGGACACACCGGGGGAGACCGACGGCGAGCCGGACGGGGAGGCGGAGGAGGAGGGATGCGATCCAGAGGTGCCGCTGCCGAACGCCTGAGCGTGCTGGACGACTTCCGCGCGCAGCGGCTCCAGACGTGCCGCCAGCGGAGGATGCGCGGCGACCACGGCCGCGTACCGCTCGGCCAGCGCCTCGCTGTCGCGGGCCGCACGCGCGCGTGCCCGGTCCTCGGCGGTGGGGCCGCTGTTCCTCACGGCCGGGTCCGAGCCGCCGGAGCAGCCCGCGAGCAGGGCGGCGCCCGCGGCCGAGGCGAGCACGCTCCTTCTGGGCAGGGGGGAGCGTGGGTGCGGGGGGAACGACACGGCAGACGTCCTCGAAAGGCCAGGTGACGAACGGATGGGCGACTCGCCCGTGATCACCGTACCCGCGCCCCGCTCCGGCACTCGCCACCGGCTCGACCGAACCGCCCAGGAACCCCCGTGCCGCTCAGGCGGACGGCTCAGGTGGACGGCAACACCCTTCGGGACCGGATACCCTTTGACCGGACGCACGACCCATCCCACAACAGCACACGCGGCCGAGGAGTCACCCGGATGAGCACCACCCAGAGCGAGAGGCTGCGAGAGCTGCTGGAACCGCTCGTCACCTCCCAGGGACTCGATCTCGAAGAGGTCGCGGTGGACTCGGTCGGACGCAAGCGCGTGCTGCGCGTCGTCGTGGACTCCGACACGGGTGCCGATCTGGACCAGATCGCCGATGTGAGCCGCGCGCTCTCGGCGACGCTCGACGAGACGGATGCGATGGGCGAGGGCGAGTACACCCTCGAGGTCGGAACCCCGGGCGCGGAGCGCCTCCTCACGGAACACCGGCACTACCTGCGGGCCGCGGGCCGACTGGTGAGGTTCCAGCTTGCCGGGGGCGACGAACTGGTCGCCAGGATCCTGGAGGTCGATGACGAGGGCGTCGACCTGGAGGTGCCGGGCGTCAAGGGCCGCAAGGCCACCGCGCGCAGACTCGGCTTCCCGGACATCGCCAAGGCGCGTGTCCAGGTCGAGTTCGGCCGCAAGGACAACAACGACATGAAGGAAGAGGAGGAGGCGTAGCCATGGACATCGACATGAGTGCCCTGCGGGGCTTGGTGCGGGAAAAGGAGATCTCCTTCGACCTGCTGGTCGAGGCGATCGAGGCGGCCCTCCTCATCGCCTACCACCGCACCGAGGGAAGCCGCCGACACGCGCGCGTGGAGCTCAACCGGGAGACCGGCCATGTGACCGTGTGGGCGAAGGAGGACCCCGAGGACCTGGAGGAGGGGCAGGAACCGCGCGAGTTCGACGACACCCCGTCGGGCTTCGGCCGGATCGCCGCCACCACCGCCAAGCAGGTCATCCTGCAGCGTCTGCGTGACGCCGAGGACGACGCGACGCTCGGCGAGTACGCCGGCCGCGAGGGCGACATCGTCACCGGCGTGGTCCAGCAGGGCCGCGACCCGAAGAACGTGCTCGTGGACATCGGCAAGCTGGAGGCCATCCTGCCGGTGCAGGAGCAGGTGCCGGGTGAGGCGTACGAACACGGAAAGCGGATCCGCTCGTACGTCGTTCGGGTGGCGAAGGGTGTGCGCGGTCCGTCCGTCACTCTTTCGCGCACCCACCCCAATCTGGTGAAGAAACTCTTCGCGCTGGAGGTGCCGGAGATCGCCGACGGCTCCGTCGAGATCGCCGCCATCGCCCGTGAGGCCGGCCACCGTACGAAGATCGCGGTGCGCTCCACCCGATCGGGTCTGAACGCCAAGGGCGCCTGCATCGGCCCGATGGGCGGCCGGGTGCGCAACGTCATGGGCGAGCTCAACGGCGAGAAGATCGACATCGTGGACTGGTCGGACGACCCGGCCGAGATGGTCGCGAACGCGCTCTCCCCGGCCCGGGTCTCCAAGGTGGAGGTGGTGGACCTCGCCGCCCGCTCGGCGCGGGTGACGGTCCCCGACTACCAGCTGTCCCTGGCGATCGGCAAGGAGGGGCAGAACGCCCGTCTCGCCGCCCGGCTGACCGGCTGGCGCATCGACATCCGGCCCGACACCGAGCAGCCCGCGGAGCGGCAGGACTGAGCCGTCCGCCAGTTAGATCACGACAGATTCTTGCGCAGCAAGTGTTCGATTCTTGCCCCAAAGGGGTGAGGTCGGCGCGGGGAGGTAGACTTAGCCGTGTCTGGCTGGACGCATGCCCGCGCATGCCCTGAGCGCACCTGCGTGGGGTGCCGGGAGCGAGCGGCCAAGATCGAACTGCTGCGCATCGTGGCGATCGAGGACGCATGCGTTCCCGATCCTCGCGGTACGCTGCCCGGCCGGGGTGCCTATGTGCACCCCGTGTCGGCCTGTCTCGACCTGGCGGTACGCCGCCGGGCGTTCCCGAGGGCGCTCCGCGTCCCGGGTCCGCTCGACGTAAAGGCGTTGCGTCAGCACGTCGAGCAGACAGAGGGTTGCTGAACAGCAGCATCTTGCTGAGCGGTGCCGGGCAATGCCGGGCAGTGCTGAGCAGGCAACACCGTAAGAAGCGTCGCGCGGAACCCCGTGCGGCCCTGGTACCTCGCGAGTCGGAAGTAGGTCGAGATTGCGATGAGCACTCGATGAGTACGCGATGAGTACGCCCATGAAGTAGCGACGGTCCGGACGCAACCCGGACCTAAAAGGAGCGAAGTGGCTAAGGTCCGGGTATACGAACTCGCCAAGGAGTTCGGTGTAGAGAGCAAGGTCGTCATGGCCAAGCTCCAGGAACTCGGTGAATTCGTCCGTTCGGCGTCCTCGACGATCGAGGCGCCCGTAGTACGCAAGCTGACTGACGCCTTGCAGCAGGGCAGCGGTGGCGCCAAGCCCGCCGCCCGCAAGGCCTCCCCGGCGAAGCCGGCCGCGCCCTCCCCGGCGCAGGCCGCCCGTCCGGCTGCCCCGCGCCCGGCGGCACCCAAGCCTCCGGCCGCCGAGCGGCCCGAGGCTCCCGCCGAGCGTCCCGCGGCGGCTCCCGCCCCGGGTCCGCGTCCGACGCCGGGCCCGAGGCCCGCGCCGCGGCCCGCCCCGGCGTCCCCGGCTCCCGGTGCGCCCGAGTTCACGGCCCCGCCGGCGCCTCCGGCCGCCGAGCGTCCCGCGGCCCCGCGCCCGGGTGCCCGTCCCGGTGGCGGTGCCCCGAAGCCCGGTGGCGGCCGTCCGGCCGCGCCCGGCCAGGGCGACGCCCGTCCCGGTGGCGGTGCCGCGCGTCCCGGCGCCCCTCGTCCCGCGGCTTCCGGCGGTCAGCGTCCGGGTGGCCGTCAGGCGGGTCCCCGCCCGGGTAACAACCCCTTCACCTCTGGTGGCTCCACCGGCATGGCGCGCCCGCAGGCGCCCCGTCCGGGTGGTGCCCCGCGTCCCGGCGGCCCCGGTGCCCCCGGCGCTCCGCGTCCGCAGGGTGCGGGCCAGGGCGGTCCCGGCGGTCCCCGTCCGCAGGGTGGTCCCGGCGGTCCCCGTCCGCAGGCTCCCGGCGGCGCCCGGCCGACCCCGGGCGGCATGCCCCGCCCGCAGGGCGGCCCGCGTCCCGGCGGCGGCCCCGCCGGTCCGCGTCCGAACCCCGGCATGATGCCGCAGCGTCCGGCTGCCGGCCCGCGTCCCGGCGGTGGCCCCGGCGGCGGCCGTGGTCCGGCCGGTGCCGGTCGTCCCGGCGGCGGCGGCGGTCGTCCCGGTGGCGGCGGCTTCGCCGGTCGTCCCGGTGGCGGCGGCGGTCGCCCGGGTGGCGGCGGCGGTTTCGCCGGTCGTCCCGGTGGCGGCGGTCCCGGTGGTGCCGGTGGCGGTGGCGGCTTCGGCGGTGGCGGCGGTGGCCGTCCCGGCTTCGGCGGACGTCCCGGTGGTCCGGGCGGCCGTGGTGGCACGCAGGGCGCGTTCGGCCGTCCCGGCGGTCCCGCGCGTCGTGGCCGCAAGTCGAAGCGGCAGCGCCGTCAGGAGTACGAGGCCATGCAGGCCCCGTCGGTCGGCGGTGTGATGCTGCCTCGCGGCAACGGCGAGAGCATTCGCCTGTCGCGCGGTGCGTCGCTCACCGACTTCGCGGAGAAGATCAACGCCAACCCGGCGTCCCTCGTCGCGGTCATGATGAACCTCGGCGAGATGGTCACGGCCACGCAGTCCGTCTCCGACGAGACGCTGCTGCTCCTCGCCGGCGAGATGAACTACACGATTCAGATCGTCAGCCCCGAGGAGGAGGACCGCGAGCTTCTCGAGTCCTTCGACCTGGAGTTCGGTGAGGACGAGGGCTCCGAGGAGGACCTGGTCGTCCGTCCGCCGGTCGTGACCGTCATGGGTCACGTCGACCACGGTAAGACCCGGCTGCTGGACGCCATCCGCAAGACGAACGTCATCGCGGGCGAGGCCGGTGGCATCACCCAGCACATCGGTGCCTACCAGGTCGCGACCGAGGTCAACGGCGACGACCGGAAGATCACCTTCATCGACACCCCGGGTCACGAGGCGTTCACCGCCATGCGTGCCCGTGGTGCGAAGTCGACCGACATCGCGATCCTCGTGGTGGCGGCCAACGACGGTGTGATGCCCCAGACGGTCGAGGCCCTGAACCACGCCAAGGCGGCCGACGTGCCGATCGTGGTCGCGGTCAACAAGATCGACGTCGAGGGCGCGGACCCGACCAAGGTGCGCGGTCAGCTGACCGAGTACGGCCTGGTGGCCGAGGAGTACGGCGGCGACACGATGTTCGTCGACATCTCCGCCAAGCAGGGTCTGCACATCGACAGCCTCCTCGAGGCGGTCGTCCTGACGGCCGACGCGGCGCTGGACCTTCGGGCCAACCCGGACCAGGACGCGCAGGGCATCTCGATCGAGTCCCGTCTCGACCGCGGCCGTGGTGCCGTGGCGACGGTCCTCGTGCAGCGAGGCACGCTGCGGGTCGGCGACACGATGGTGGTCGGCGACGCCCACGGCCGTGTCCGCGCGATGCTCGACGACAACGGCAACAACGTGGCCGAGGCCGGCCCGTCGACGCCGGTCCAGGTCCTGGGTCTGACCAACGTCCCGGGCGCCGGCGACAACTTCATCGTGGTCGAGGAGGACCGTACGGCCCGCCAGATCGCGGAGAAGCGTGCCGCCCGCGAGCGGAACGCCGCGTTCGCCAAGCGCACGCGCCGTGTGTCCCTCGAGGACTTGGACAAGGTGCTGAAGGCCGGCGAGGTCCAGCAGCTGAACCTGATCATCAAGGGTGACGCTTCTGGTTCGGTCGAGGCTCTCGAGTCCTCCCTGCTCCAGCTGGACGTCGGCGAAGAGGTCGACATCCGCGTCCTGCACCGCGGCGTCGGTGCGGTCACGGAGTCGGACATCGACCTGGCGATGGGCTCCGACGCCATCGTGATCGGCTTCAACGTCCGCGCGGCCGGCCGCGCGGCGCAGATGGCCGAGCGCGAGGGCGTGGACGTCCGGTACTACTCGGTCATCTACCAGGCGATCGAGGAGATCGAGGCGGCCCTGAAGGGCATGCTGAAGCCGGAGTTCGAGGAGGTCGAGCTCGGTACGGCGGAGATCCGCGAGGTCTTCAAGTCGTCCAAGCTGGGCAACATCGCCGGTGTCCTCATCCGCTCCGGCGAGGTCAAGCGGAACACCAAGGCCCGCCTCATCCGCGACGGCAAGGTGGTCGCGGAGAACCTCAACATCGATGGCCTGCGTCGCTTCAAGGACGACGTCACCGAGATCCGCGAAGGGTTCGAGGGCGGTATCAACCTCGGCAACTTCAACGACATCAAGGTGGACGACGTCATCGCGACGTACGAGATGCGCGAGAAGCCGCGCGCATAGCGGCGGCTTCTGGCCGGCCGGCGGGGACCTCGTCCCCGTCGGCCGCCCGCTGCCGTGCCGGGGGCTGCCGCCCCCGGACCCCACTCCGGCCTGAACGGCCTCGTTCTCAAGCTCCCCCAAGCTCTTCGAGCAGGGGGGACCCCCAGACGGGCTGGTTGACGCCGCCAGGCGAAAACCAGCCCCTCCGGCGTTTGAGGACCGGGGTCCCGTGCGGAGCCCCGTAAGGGGCGCAGGGGACGCGGCCCCCCGCCCGGGTCCAGGGGCAGTGCCCCCTGGACGGGGGCGAAGGGGCAGCGCCCCTTCAGCACGGGACGGGTAAGGACGGCGGGGGCGAAAACAATCCCGTCGAGCCGCCCCGGCGTTCGTTGTACGGTTTTCGTGTCCCTGCCCATACCGACGGCGGGGCCACCGATCCCGTACCGGCGGGTCATCCGGAACATACATGTACGTGGGGACTCTGTCCTTCGACCTCCTCCTCGGCGACGTACGGTCGCTGAAGGAGAAGCGCTCCGTCGTCCGCCCGATCGTCGCCGAGCTCCAGCGGAAGTACGCGGTGAGCGCGGCCGAGGTGGACCATATGGACCTCCATCGACGGGCCCTCATCGGCCTCGCGGTGGTTTCCGGTGACGCGGGGCACGTGACCGATGTGCTGGACCGGTGCGAGCGGCTTGTGGCCGGGCGCCCCGAGGTGGAGCTGCTGTCCGTCAGACGGCGTTTCCACGGCGACGACGACTGACACTTGAAGCTCGAAGAACGAAGACAGGAAAGAACGGGAGACGGACCAGTGGCCGACAACGCGCGGGCGAAGAGGCTGGCGGACCTCATCCGAGAGGTGGTGGCCCAGAAGCTGCAGCGCGGGATCAAGGACCCGCGGCTCGGCACGCACGTCACCATCACGGACACCCGGGTGACGGGTGATCTGCGGGAGGCGACCGTCTTCTACACGGTGTACGGGGACGACGAGGAGCGGAAGGCCGCAGCCGCGGGCCTGGAGAGCGCCAAGGGCATCCTGCGCTCCGAGGTCGGGCGGGCCGCCGGTGTGAAGTTCACGCCGACCCTCACCTTCGTCGCGGACGCCCTCCCGGACACCGCGAGGACCATCGAGGACCTCCTCGACAAGGCGCGTGCCTCCGACGAGAAGGTGCGCGAGACGGCGACGGGCGCCGCGTACGCCGGTGAAGCGGACCCGTACAAGAAGCCCGGCTCCACCGACGAGACGGACGACAGCGCCGAATGACCCAGCAGCACACCACGCCCGACGGCCTTGTCATCGTCGACAAGCCGTCGGGCTTCACTTCGCACGACGTCGTGGCCAAGATGCGCGGGATCGCGCGGACACGACGGGTCGGACACGCGGGGACGCTGGACCCGATGGCGACCGGGGTCCTCGTTCTCGGCGTGGAGAAGGCCACCAAGCTCCTCGGGCATCTCGCCCTGACGGAGAAGGAGTACCTCGGGACCATCCGGCTCGGGCAGAACACGGTCACCGACGACGCCGAGGGGGACATCACCTCCTCCACCGACGCCTCCAAGGTCACGCGCGACGCCATCGACGCCGGGATCGCCAAGCTCAGCGGTGACATCCTCCAGGTGCCGTCCAAGGTCAGCGCCATCAAGATCAACGGTGTGCGGTCCTACAAGCGGGCGCGGGAGGGCGAGGAGTTCGACATCCCGGCCCGGCCGGTGACCGTCTCCTCGTTCGCGGTGTACGACGTCCGGGACGCCGTCGCCGAGGACGGCACCCCCGTGCTCGACCTGGTGGTCTCCGTCGTCTGCTCCTCCGGCACCTACATCCGGGCCCTGGCCCGCGACCTGGGAGCGGACCTGGGCGTCGGCGGTCACCTCACGGCGCTGCGGCGCACCCGCGTGGGCCCGTACAAGCTCGAGTCCGCCCGCACCCTGGACCAGCTCCAGGAGAACCTGACCGTGATGCCCGTCGCCGAGGCCGCCGCGGCGGCCTTCCCGCGCTGGGACGTCGACGCCAAGCGGGGCCGCCTGCTCATCAACGGCGTACGTCTGGAGATGCCGGACGAGTACGCGGGCGCCGGCCCGGTGGCCGTCTTCGACCCCGAGGGCCGGTTCCTGGCGCTGACGGAGGAGCACAAGGGCAAGGCGAAGAGCCTGGCCGTCTTCGGCTGAGTTCTGCCCGTGGAGCGGCGGACACGGTGTCCGGGCCCGCCGCTCCACGGTCCCCCTCGGTTCCCCCTCACAGAGGTGTATCCATCCCCTCTCGTCCACTCACTCCATCGGGCAGGCGCTCGGAGTGAACCGAGGGAGTGGAAGGGGGCGCGTTCGCCGTGGGACCCCGTTGTGCCGATCTTCGTCGCCTTGCCGTCGAATCCAGGGGCGGCGAACCGATGTCCCTACGTGCCGCCCGTCACAGCCGCCCATGCCGATGCGGGACGAGGGCATCGGGCATGGCACCCTTAGACCTGCGTAACGAGGCAGACACGGACACGGGTTCGACGAGGAGCGGTCACAGTGCAGCGCTGGCGTGGCTTGGAGGACATTCCCCAGGACTGGGGGCGCAGCGTCGTCACCATCGGGTCGTACGACGGAGTCCACCGCGGACACCAGCTGATCATCCGGCATGCGGTCGACCGCGCCCGTGAGCTGGGCGTTCCCGCGGTCGTCGTCACCTTCGACCCGCACCCCAGCGAGGTCGTGCGCCCCGGCAGCCACCCACCGCTGCTCGCCGCGCACCACCGCCGTGCCGAACTGATGGCCGACCTGGGTGTGGACGCGGTGCTCATCCTCCCGTTCACCACCGAGTTCTCGCGGCTCTCGCCCGCCGACTTCGTGGTCAAGGTCCTGGTGGACAAGCTGCACGCGAGGGCCGTGGTCGAGGGCCCCAACTTCCGGTTCGGCCACAAGGCCACCGGGAACGTGGAGTTCCTGGTCGAGCAGGGCAAGACCTACGACTACGAGGTAGAGGTCGTGGACCTCTATGTGCGGGGCGAGGCGGGCGGCGGCGAACCGTTCTCCTCCACCCTGACCCGGCGCCTGATCGCCGAGGGCGATGTCGAGGGCGCGCGCGAGATCCTCGGGCGTCCGCACCGGGTGGAGGGCATCGTGGTGCGCGGTGCCCAGCGTGGCCGCGACCTCGGCTTCCCGACGGCCAACGTCGAGACTCTCCCGCACACCGCGATCCCGGCGGACGGCGTCTACGCCGGCTGGCTGCACGTGGACGGCGAGGCGATGCCGGCGGCGATCTCCGTCGGCACCAACCCGCAGTTCGACGGCACCGAGCGGACCGTGGAGGCGTACGCCATCGACCGTGTGGGGCTCGATCTGTACGGGCTGCACGTCGCCGTGGACTTCCTGGCGTTCGTCCGGGGACAGGCGCGGTTCGAGACGCTGGAAGCGCTGCTGGACCAGATGGCGGAGGACGTGAAGCGCTGCAGGGCGCTCGTCGCGGAGTACGACGCGGACTGAGGCCGGGACGGCCGAGGACGGACGAAGAAGACGGGGGGCGGCCCGCGCCATCAGGCGCGGGCCGCCCCCCGTCTTGCGTGCCGTCACTGATGCTTTCCGGCGCGCCCGGGCCGCTACTGCTGCCGCGGCGGAGGCGGGGTGTCCCCAGGGTGCCCCGGCTGCGGCTGCGGCTGCGGCTGGGCAACGGGCTGCGGGTACGGCGGCTGTCCAGGCTGCGGGTACCCCTGGACGGCCCCCGGCGGCGGAACCTGCCCGGGGACGGGCGGCTGCCCGGGCACCGGCTGGCCGGGAGCGTACTGACCAGGGATCGGCCGGCCGGGGACTGCCTGCCCCGGAGGGTACTGCCCCGGGAGGGGCTGTCCGGGCACCGGCTGTCCCGGTGCGTGCTGACCCGGGACAGGCTGCCCGGGTACTGCCTGACCGGGGGCGTACTGCCCCGGCATCGGCTGGCCGGGGGTGTACTGGCCCGGAACGGCCTGCCCGGGTGCCTGCTGTCCCGGCGCCGGCTGCCCGTGGGCGTACTGACCGGGAATCGGCTGCCCGGGCCCCTGCTGGCCCGGTACCGCCCCGGGTGCCTGCTGGCCCGGGATGGCCTGACCGGGAACGGGCTGACCGGGGAACTGGCCCTGGAACTGTCCCGGACCGGGCTGCCCGGGAATCTGCTGGCCCGGGAACTGGCCCGGCAGCGGCGGGGCGGCCACCGGAGGCGGGTTGCCGTCCGACGTCCACAACCCGTGCGACTGCTGATGGCGTGCGATGTCCTCGGCCACCATCGCGGCCAGCGTGAAGTACGCCTCGCGCACCTTCGGCCGCATCATGTCGAGGTCGACCTCCGCACCCGCCGACAGGTGTTCGTCGAACGGTACGACCACCACGCCGCGGCATCGCGTCTCGAAGTGGGAGACGATGTCCTCCACCTTGATCATCTTGCCGGTCTCGCGGACCCCGGAGATGACCGTGATGGACCGGGCGACCAAGTCCGCGTATCCGTGCGCCGACAGCCAGTCCAGCGTCGTGCTCGCACTGCTCGCGCCGTCGACCGACGGGGTCGAGATGATGATCAGCTGATCGGCGAGGTCCAGCACACCGCGCATCGCGCTGTACAGCAGACCCGTACCCGAGTCGGTCAGGATGATCGGGTACTGCTTGCCGAGCACGTCGATGGCGCGCCGGTAGTCCTCGTCGTTGAACGTCGTGGAGACGGCCGGGTCGACGTCGTTGGCGATGATCTCCAGGCCGGAGGGCGCCTGCGACGTGAACCGCCTGATGTCCATGTACGAGTTGAGGTACGGGATCGCCTGGACCAGGTCGCGGATGGTCGCTCCGGTCTCGCGCCGCACCCGGCGGCCGAGCGTACCCGCGTCCGGGTTGGCGTCGATTGCGAGGATCTTGTCCTGCCGCTCGGTGGCGAGCGTCGCGCCGAGCGCGGTGGTCGTGGTCGTCTTGCCGACACCGCCCTTGAGGCTGATGACGGCGATCCGGTAGCACGACAGGACCGGGGTGCGGATCAGGTTCAGCTTCCGCTGGCGCTCGGCCTCTTCCTTCTTGCCGCCGAGCTTGAACAGGCCACCGCCACCGGCCGGGCGACTGCTCTTCGCCTTCTGCCTCTTGTTGTTGAGCAACCGGTCGGAGGACAGCTCCACCGCCGCGGTGTACCCCAGGGGCGCGGCACCGGGGTTGACCGGCTGACGCTGGTCGTGCCGCACGGGCTGCGGCCAGGAGGTGCCCATGCGCGGGTCGACGGGCGGCTGCGGCCGCGCGGACTCCGGAGGGAAGCCGTAACCGCCCGGCTGGGCAGGGGGAGTGGGGACGCCGGGGTGCGGGAATCCGTAGCCGGGCTGCGGTGCGGCGGGGCCGTCCGGAGCGGGGACCTGGGCGCTCGGGGCCGGACCCGGTTCCGGGGTGTGCTGCTGGGGGAATCCGTACGCGCTGGGCGGCTGCACCGGCGCGGTCGACGGCGGCGGGAATCCGTAACCGGCACGCTGCGCGGGGACTTCGGGCGCCGGGGGCGTGGGTACGGCGGGTCGCTGGTCGACGGGCGTGCCCGGGGCGCCCTGGGCCCAGGCGGCGGGCACCGGCTGTGGTGCCTGCGGCGGGAACGGCTGCACCGGGGCGTCGGCGGGCGCCGGTACGGGCGGCACCGCGTCAGCGGGCTCGGGTACGGACGGCACCGCGTCGGCGGGCTCGGGCATCGCCGGCGGCTGGGCGGCAGGAGCGGCTGCGGCGGGCTGGTAGGCGGCCGGCAGCGGCGGGACCGTGCTCTGGGGCACCGGCGGCGGGGTCCAGCCCTGTGGAGCCTGCTCAGGCGCGGGAACCCCGGGCGCGGCGAACGGCGCCACGACGAGATCGGCGTCCCCGGTGACCACAGGGGGCACGGCATCGGCGGGTACGGCGTCGGCAGGCGCGGCATCGGCGGGTACGGCGTCCTGCGGCGCGGTGCCGCCTCCGACCTCGTCCTCGCCGTCCGGTCCAGGCGCTCCAGCCGATTCCGCGGCGGGGGCGGGGGAGTCCGAAGCGCCGAGGGCATCGGCATCGGACGAGGCCGGGACGTCGGCCGGGGCCGTCGGTGCGGAGTCCTCGCCCGTCGCCTCGTCGGTGGAACCGGGCGCCTCGGCGTCGTTGTCGGCGGCTGCCGGCTCCTGTGCCTGTTCCAGTTCCTGTCCGCTCGCGTCGCCCCGATGCGTCCCCGTCTCCGAGCCGCCGTTCACCGGGACCTCGCCCGGAATCGACGCTGCGGCGGCCGTCGCGGGCGCGTTCAGCTCGAAGTCGCCGTCGTCCCCGTCGGCTTCGCCGTCGGCCGCGGCGGTGGCCGTACCCGCCTCGATGTCCTTGCCGGCCGTCTCCGTGGCTGCGATCTTCGCGAACTCACGCTTGAGCGCGGCCGGTGAGAACCTCATGGTGGCCCCGCTGTCCACGTCCCCGTTCATGGGCTCGGAAGGCGGGGAAGGCACGGAAGACGAGGAAGCGGAGGACGGCGACGCGGCGACCGACGGTGTCCACGCGGGAAAGCCGCTGTCGGGCGCCGGAGGCACTGGCGGAACCTGAGCGGCAGGAGCGGGCGGCTGAGGCGCGGGCTCCGGTGACGGGTTCGCGGACGGCTCCGGTGACGCATCCGACGGCGTCCCCGACGCGTTCTGCGTGTACCAGGCGGGTGGCGCGTAGTCGATGGTGAACTCGCCCGTCACCTCGATGGCGGACTCGGCGTCGGACTGGTCATCGTCGGGTGAAGCCCAGCCCCCGCGGAACCCGCTCCGATCGCTGTTCACAATTCCTCCTGGTGTGGTTGAGCACCCTCGTGTCGTGCTGAGGCGATCGCTCTCGCGGTACCCATGCGCCGAATTCCGTCCGGCGCCGTCCGATTCCACCCGGCGATCCCCCTGGGGCGCCGACGGCCCGCCACAGGTTCTGGTGGGGCGCCCGGTACCAGCCTAGTCACCGCGAGCACTCCCTCGGCAGGCCCGCCCGCGGCTCCACGCTCCCCATAGCGTCGCATCCTGCACAGGGATGACGCACATACAGGTGAGTCCCGTTCACAAACCGACCACAAGTTGCAATCTGAGCGTACGAAAGTGTGGTGCGAACCGGTCGCAACCGTTGCATGCCAGACCGCTGTTGTGACCGCCCGGCCGACGACGGCCGGAGTTCAGTCCATACGCCGTCAGTCCATCCGCCGTGGCATACCCAACAGTCCGCTCTCGGCGTCCGTCGGTCGCGTCGCCACATACTGACGGTCGCGGTCGCCGCACCACAGCGTCACTCCGTCGTGCAGGGTGGGCAGCGTCTCGACGTCCCCCCGCGGCAGTGCCACCGCGCGGCCTATCTCCGCTGCCTCGTCCGGAGACACCCGCTGGATGCCGACGAGCCGCGCCTGCCGCATGAGGCGCGGCGCGACCGGACTGAGGTACGGCAGCAGCGTCAGCACCGTCTGCCACGGACCCGAGACCACGCGCCCACGAGGCGGACGCATACCGCAGTCGCGCACCACCAGAACCGGCTGGCCCGCCGACGCGCCCTGGGGCGGCACACGCCCCACGTCGTACACCGACATGCCGTTCTGGCCGCCACCCATGGCGTGCACCAGCTGCATCCAGTGCTGGGACCGCCCCGTCTCCACGGCGACGCGTGCCCCGGTCGCCGCCGCGCGCAGCGCGATGACCTGAGTGGTCCACAGGCCGCCGATCAGCACGACGTCGTACGGGGTGGGCCGGGTCAGCCCGAGTACGGCATGCCGGCCCTCGCCGTCCACGCCGATGACGACGCCGTCGTCCCCGATCGGCAGTGTGAGCGCGTCCAGTTGTTCGACCGGCAGAGTGTGCCGTCCGTGCCGAGGGCCCGCCAGGCCGAAGCCGCTGCGCAGACGCCCGCGCAACCGCTCGCCGGCGGAGGGACCCGGTCCGTCGTTCTGACCAGGCACGCCGGGGGAGCCGTACGCCCCCTGGGCGGGAATCGTGGTGTTGACGGTCAACGGGCACCCCCGAGAGGCAGAGTGGCGAGCATGCCGGGCAGCTGTTCGCGGTCGAGCCGGGCCAGCCCCGCGCCCTCCTGCCGCGCCGCGTGCTCCAAGGCGTGCCGTGCGGCGACCAGTTCGTCATCGCTGCGCCCCGTCACCCGCAGATGACCGGTGAGCGACACCTGCCGCCGTTCCCCGGTGCGCAGGGTGAGGCAGAACGTGCTGGCCAGCGCGGGCACGGCCGTCAGACGCGCGATCAGTTGATGCAGTGAGCCGGTGGCCCCTGAGAGTTGCGGCCACCGGCGTATCCAGTACGTCGTATGCCGGCGGTTGTCGCAGCGCCAGCTTCTGCTGGACTCCTGGGTCCGCCGCGGCGGTACCTCGGCTCGGGCCGCCTCGGCGGTGATCAGGGGATTCGCGCAGGCGGAGGTGGAGACGGCGGCGATCAGCTCCTCCTCGTTGAGCACGGTGGCACGGAATCCGGCTCCGGTGAGCCGGCTGGCCAGATGGTCGGCGACGCGCACGACGCACTTCTGCGCACCGACGAGTCCGCCTCCGCGCGCGGCCACGGCCTCGGAGCACCGCTCCGGGTCCAGCTTGAGCGCGATCCAGGTGATCCGCACCGCGGGCGCACCCGTCTCGGCCTGCAGCGGCGCGTAGTTGCTGACGGCCACCGACTGCTGGGGCAGATGTATCGCGGGGGAGGGCTGGGTGTGCAGCACGATCTGCGCCGACTCCAGCAGGATCCCGTCCACCTCGAGTGCGTCGCGCACCAGCCTCAGGGGGAGCGGCTGCCGGTTCCGCTCACCCCGCAACGCCGTCGCATCGGCCTCGACATGCAGTACGGCCGTCACGAAGGTGCCGTCCCCCACGATCCCGACGGGCCGGCGTTCCTGCCCGCCGTACTCGTATGTCCGCAGCGACGGATCGCACTCCACGGCGGGCGCGAACCCCGGTTCGGTGCCGGGTGGCGCGGCGGCGACCTGCTTGTTCCGCGCGCGCAACGCCCGGGCCGTACCCAGCCATTCGGGAAGGAAGCGACCGCGACGGCGCACAAAGGCGAGCAGGACGAGCGCGAACGCGACGACGCCCGCCGGCACCAGGGCCATGGGGGAGATGACCCATCCCACGAGCACGACGGCCACGGCGAGTTCCAGCAGCACAAGCCGTTGCAGCCGGAACGTCCCGGTACGTCCACCGCTCGCCCGGAGGTGCAGGGCATCCGGCGGCTGAGAGCCGCCGGAGCGCGACTGAGCGGCTCCTGGCTCCGGACGGGCGGTGCCCTGGACTCGATGCCGGTCCCGGTTGCGGGACCGCGTTGCGGAAGCCATCACTCCAACCCCCCGATATGCCCACGTCTTTCCCGAATTCCCGCACTGAACGGGGCCTTTGAAGGCCGGGACACCCTACCCGCTCCCATGATCGGTGCGGATACCAGGCATAGTAGGGGGCCGGTCTGACAACGGGAGCGGGGACGTCCGGGCCGCCCCGGGACCGCTGGGTGAATTACGGGGAGAGACACGCACAGATGGCATCTCGGCGGGATCAGCTCAACGCCTACACCTTCGCGAAGCGCCGCATGCTCGCGGCGTTCGTCCAGTCGTCCCCCGACGGATCGGAGGAGGGAGCGCCCCGGCCGCTGCGCGCGGTGCTGCCGAGCGCGGTCGTCGGGGTGGTCGTGATGGCCGTGTTCGGAGCATGGGGCATGTTCCGGCCGACGGCGCCGCAGGGGTGGGACGCTCCCGGCGAGAAGGTGATCATCGCCAGCAAGTCCACCACCCGCTACGTCATCCTGAAGACCGATGGCAAGGCCGAGTTGCACCCGGTCCTCAACATGGCGTCGGCCAAACTGCTTCTTGACGACGGCAAGGGCGACGTGGTCACCGTCGACGAGTCGATCCTCGACAGCGGCAAGATCCCGCACGGGGTCACCATCGGCATCCCGTACGCCCCGGACCGGCTTCCCTCCGACAAGGAGGCCGGCGGCGCGAAGCGCTGGGCCGTCTGCGAGCGTCCGAGCCCGGGAGGCAGGGCCATTCAGAAGGCGGCGTTCGTCCTCGCCTCCCGCGACATGGACAAGGCAGAGGGCGCCCAGAAGCTGCACGACGGCGACCTGATGTACGTCTCCACCACGGACGACAAGCAGCGGTACATCGTGGACGCGCAGGGCACCGCGTACGGAGTCGACAAGCAGGACGAACTGCTGCTGCGCACCCTCGTCGGCGCGGGACGGCAGCCGCAGACGGTGTCCCAGCAATGGCTGGACACCCTCCACTCGGGTGATCGCATCGCCTTCCCGGAGGTGGACGGGCAGATCGGATCCGACGCCGCGGTGCCCGGCAGTCTGCCCGCCGGGGCCGACAAGATCGGCATGGTCCTCAGGGCTCCCAACGGGGACGGCGAGCAGTACTACATCGTGGAGAAGGGCAAGGTCGCCCCTGTCTCGGACTTCACCGCCAAGCTGCTCCTCAACAGCAAGGGCATGGTCGGCCTCGGCCAGGCAGGAAAGGCACTCGACGTGAGCGCAGGCGCGTTCGAGCCCAGCGCGACGGTCTTCTACGGGGACCGCAAGTGGCCCACCCTCATGCCGAAGGCCGTGAACGACGCGGCCATCACCGCGGGCAGCCGCAACACCGTCTGCAACGTCCTGCGCGGCGTCAACGCGAAGGACGGCTCCACCACGCTGAGCACCTGGGCGGGCACCGACTTCCCCGCGACGCTCCCCACCGGCTCCTCCAGTGCCTACGTCACCCCCGGCTCGGGCGAGCTCTACCGTCAGTTCCAGGGCAAGGAGACAACGGTGGGCGGGGAGTTCCTGGTCACCGACACCGGCCTGCGCTACGCCATGCAGTCCAACGCCGACAGCGACTCCACCGGAGCGGGCGTCGGCATGACGGCCACGAAGCGCAAGGAACTCCGGCAGGAGGCCCAACTGGCGCAGAGGCGCTTGGGGTACGCCCAGGTGGACCCCAGCCCGATCCCGGCGGCCTGGTCCACGTTCCTGCCGACCGGCCCCCGGCTGTCGACCACGGCGGCGAGCCAGCCGCAGGGTTCCTAGGGGGAACGGAATGCCGTACGCGCCTTCGTCCCACATACTCCGCGGCGCGGCGATGACGGCCGCGGGCCTGATCACCGTCACGGCCTCGGTCGCGCTCGCGCCATCCGCCGCGGCGGACTCCGGGGACTCCTTCTCCGACCAGTGCACCTTTCCCAACAAGAAGTACCCGGGCCGCCCTTGGGCCCTGCAACGTGTCCTCCTGGACGAACTGTGGAGCCAGTCCAAGGGCAAGGGCGTGAAGGTGGCCGTCATCGACACCGGAGTGGACACCAAGAACCCGCAGCTCAAGCACGCGGTCGACGCAGCGGCCGGGGCCAACTTCCTCCCGCCGAAGAACCACAAGGGCGAGAAGCTCGACGGCCGTCCCACGACGGACACGGTCGGTCATGGCACCCGGGTGGCCGGCATCATCGCCGCCCGCCCGGCCGCGGGAACGGGCTTCGTCGGCCTGGCGCCCGAGGCGACGATCATTCCCATCAAACAGAACGACGCGGACGGCGACGGCACCGCGGACTCCCTGGCCAAGGCGATCCGTCACGCGATCGGTGCCGGGGCCGGCGTCATCAACATCTCCCAGGACACCGCGAACGCACTTCCTCCGGACACGTCACTGGAGCAGGCGATCGACGAGGCGCTGCTGCACAAGATCGTGGTGGTCGCGTCGGCGGGCAACGACGGCCTCGACGGCAACGACAAGCCGACCTACCCGGCCTCGTACAAGGGGGTCCTGGCGGTCGCCGCCTCGGACCGGAACAACGAGCGCGCGTCCTTCTCCCAGTCCGGCGAGTGGGTGGGGGTCGCGGCTCCGGGCGTCGACATGATCTCCACCGTTCCCCTGGGCGGCCACTGCTCCGACAACGGTACGAGCTTCTCGGCGCCGTACGTCGCCGGGGTCGCGACACTGATCAAGGCGAAGCACCCTACGTGGACCCCGCAGGAAATCGTCGCCCAGATCGAGCAGACCGCGGAACGCTCCGTCGCCGGCCACGACCGCCTCGTCGGGTGGGGCGTCGTCGATCCCGTCCGCGCCCTCACGGACGACGACCATCCGATCGAAGCGCCCGACCCGCACGAGGGCCTCACTCAGGCAGAGGCCCCCACTCCCGCCAAGCTCCAGCTCGGCGAGACCGCCGATGAACGCAACGCCCGCCTCGCCACGTATGTCGCCGTGGGCGCCGCGGTGCTCGTGGCGACCCTCGGCGGAACGGCGGTGGCGATCCGCGACGCCCGCCGCAGGGGGAGGCGGGTCACCGGGGCGGGGTAGCGGTGTGTGGCGGGCTGGCTCGCGCCACCATATGCGGTGCACGACTGCCAAGATTTGATTAAGCCGTAGCACAGTTGTCCCATAAGGGAGTTGGGGCTGTCAGTGCGAGTGACTACAGTGGTGCTGTTGCAAAGATGAACGTTCGAGGGCGCGCAGCCGCCCCGAGCGAGCGACACGAACGGGGAGCGGGGGATACACATGGTGCCTGAGGACCTGAGGCGCGGCCTGGAGGCGCTCAAGACCTTCAAGTCGCAGGTGGAGGACGTGCTTTCGACGTTCGAGGGTTCGCCTGGCAGCTCGTCCAAGGTCGCCGACCACACCATTGCCAGAGCGTCGTTCAGCGGTGCGGGGGCCTTCGCCGAGGCGGCCGGTCTCCACACGGCGTACGAGCGGGCGCATGCGCAGGTCACGTCTCTCTCCCAGACGCTGGGGCTGCAGATCGAGGCGCTCCAGATCGCCGTGCACGGCGCCGACATCGGCTTCGACAACCTTGACGAGGAACTCCGGCGGCGGTTCTACGAGATCGGCTCGGAGCTGAAACAGCACGCCGACAAGACGCGTTCCGACGACAAGCAGTCCAAGGCGGGGTACTAAATGGGCGAGAAGGGTCAGCCGCAGGACCCGCACGAGGCAGAGTTGGGCAAGGCCGACCAAGAGGTCGCCCTCAGCGACGCTGTCATACTCATGACCGGCGCACCCGTGATCGGGATCTGCGGTCGAGGCGTGGGTTTCGGCAAGACCTCTTTCGAGAATCATCGCCTGAACGACATGATCGACATGGTCGAGTCGGCGCAACCTGATCATCTGGAAAGCGCGGCCAGTGCCATGTGGGCCGCCCGGGACGCCATCACCACGGCCGCCACCACGCTCCATGGCCACATAGGGAACGTCGACTGGCAAGGCGAGTCGGCCAATTCGTTCCGTGACTGGGGCAAGAACCTCGTCGACACCGCGCACAGCCTCGCGACCTACGCCGACAACGTGGGCACGCACATCATGGCCGCGGGCGCCGGCCTCGCATCGGTCCGCAAGTCGATGCCGCCACGCGACGACAGGCTCTTCGCCAAGGGTGTGAACGACTTTCCGGTGGTGGAGCGGGTCGCGACCAACACCGAATACCAGGCGGCGTCCAAGGTAGAGGCACACCGGCAAGAGGCGATCAACCAGATGATCCGGTTGTCGTCGTACTACGCGGTGTCGGAGGGAGGGCTCGCCACGCAGCAGGCGCCTACGTTCGACACGTTGCCGAATGTGGGGGTGCCGGCGCCGAAGGTCGACGGGAGGCAGGAGCCTCCGAACGGGACAACTGGGCGCAGCCATCTCCCGGCTTCCAGCTCGATCGCACGCGAAGCGGGAACCACGCTTCATCAGTCCGCGGACACCGCAGGAGGCGGGCATCCAGAGGAGACTCTGGAGCCTTCGAAGCACCTGCACGACACCGGTACGCCTCCGAACCAGCACGTCGGTACGCACATCGACGGTGTCGGCACTCTCCCGCCTGCGGCTACGAAGCCGACGACCATCGTCACACCGCCGACCTCGACCAACCCTGGCGGCGGCCCGGTTCAGACGGTACCTCCCTTCACGACGGGCCCGGTGCCTCCCACGGTGGGCGCGCCCTTCGGGCGTACCTCGGGAGACGGCAGCGCGCGAGGTCTCAGAACCCCGGTCTCCGGGCGTGCCTCAACTCCTCCCGGTGAGCTGCCGGAAGAGCCTGTCGGGCGCGGGCCTGCCGGACGCGGACCCGTGGGGCCGGTCGGACGGACTGTTTCGCCAGGCTCGGAGAACGTCCGCGGACCCGCCTCGACGATGGGCAAGCCGCCTGTGGGACGTAGCGTGACGGGCGGAATTCCGAGGGCTGCCGGGGAACCGATTGAGCCCATCGGCGGAAGAGGCGTGACGGGCGCCGCGCGCACTGGTGGTGTGGTGGGCGGGAGGCCGTCTGTGGGAGCCGCGACGGAGGGCGCGACCGGTTCCAGGATTCCCCGAGGCACCGTGGTCGGCGGCGAGGAGGTCGTGCCAGGCTCTCCCAGGACGGGTGCACGGCTCGGCCAGGGACGTGTGATCGGTGGTCAAAGCGCCATGCCTGGTTCTCCCAGGACGGGTGCACGGCTCGGCCAGGGACGCGTGATCGGTGCACGCGCGGAGGCGAAAGCGGGCACAGCAGAGACTTTGGGCCGACCCGCAAGAGCCGAGGACGGCGTGGTCGGTGCGCCCAAGGGCAAGGCGTTCGGAATCAGGGACCGTGGGCTCACCGGAGCCGAGACCAGCCCCGAACCTGGACTCATCGGCAATCGGGGCTCTGCACGGACCGAAAGCATGGGGCAGTCCCGCGCCGGGCGATCGGCTCAAAGCAAGAAGAAGACATCCCACAAGGAACAGCGCGACGAACAGTCGCCGACCGACTGACCGAACAAACCAAGGACGTAGAAGAAGCATGTTGTCAGGGAGCAGGAGACTGATGGCCACCGCGCTTTCGGCGCTCGGCGCCATGGTGGCTCTGTCGGTGGGCCTGCCCCCGACTGCATCGGCCGATGATGTTCAGTCGCAGCAGTGGTATCTGTCGGCGATGAAGGCAGACCAGATGTGGAAGGTGAGCACTGGCGAAGGCGTGAAGGTAGCCGTCATCGACACAGGTGTAAATCCTTCGACACCGTCCCTGAAAGGGCAGGTGCTAACCAGCGACGTGCCGAGTTCAGTCTCGTACGCAGCGACGAAGGACTACGTCGGCCATGGAACAAGCATGTCGGAGATGATCGCTGGCACAGGCGCCGACGGCGGACTGAAGGGCCTGGCCCCGGGGGCGAAGATCGTGCCTTTTCGGGGCACGACGAAGGGTCTGAGCAAGGCCGAGGAAAAGAAGACTCCCAGTTTGGCCGCGATTATCAGGGCGGCCGCTGACACAGACGCCAAGATCATCAGCATGTCCATCGGCAGCGAAAGCAGCTCTCCTGAGGAGGAGGCGGCGGTCAAGTACGCACACTCCAAGGGGAAGCTGATGTTTGCCGCTACCGGCAATGATGCGGCGACCGAAAAGCAGACCGTCCTCTATCCTGCGGCATACCCCTACGTGGTCGGCGTGGCCGCATCGGACAAGACAGGCACCGTCGGTAAGTTCTCTCAGTACGGCAGCGCGGTCGATCTGGCAGCCCCCGGCCTCGACTTGCCCACCTGGTGCGACGCAAAGTTCACCTCGTATTGCCCCCATACGCAGGGAACCAGTTCCGCTACCGCCATCGCCTCCGCCTCCGCCGCTCTAATCTGGTCCGCGCACCCCGACTGGACGGCCAACCAGGTCCTCCGCAGCCTGATCGACACCGCCGGGCGTTCCTGGCCCAAGGACCATCCCAGCAATTACCTCGGCTATGGCCTGGTCCGGCCCCGCATGGTGCTGCAGAACGGCAGCTACAACCCCGGCCCTGCCGGCACCGACCCGCTCGCCAAGGAAGACGCGCTGGACCCGGAGGGTTCACCCTCCACCTCTGCTTCAGCCACGTCACAGCCCTCGAAAACCACTGCAGACGGCGGGACTTCAGCGGCAGGATCAAGTGCGAAGTCCTCCGGCAGCTCGACGACGTGGGTGGCTGTTGGAGCCGCCGCGGCCGTGCTGGTGATCGGCGGCGTTGCCTTCGTGGTCGTTCGTTCGCGGCGACGCGCATGAAGACCCGCCCCTGACCACAACCGTATGCGCCGTCACTGGGCGGCGCATGCACACCGAATCAAACCAGCGTCTTGCGAAAAGGAGTGCACGATGGCTGATAGCCGCAAGTTTAGTGATGCGCATGCCCAAAAGCTGCAGACGGAGGTGGTGGGCAAATTCGAGTCCATCAAGTCGCAGCTCAGCAAGCTCCAGGGGATCATCGACTCGCTCGAGGGCAACTGGAAGGGAATCGGCGCGAACGCGTTCAACAACAAGCAGGTCGAGATCAACGAGCACATGGGCGCGATCGGCAAGATGCTCATGGACTTCGTCGAGAACGTTCAGCTGACCAAGAAGGACAAGCAGGAGCTCGAGAGCGAAATCCACTCGACGATCGGAAAGATCGAAGTGCAGTCGGCGCTCCAAGGCTACTGACAGCACCGAGCGGTACCCGGACCTCCCGACTGTGAGGTCCGTTCTCAGCCATCCAAGGAGAGGAAGAAATGAGCCAGTCAGACCCTGGAGAGCTCGCAGTCCACTACGGCACCCTGGACGCCGCCGCCACGGCCCTCGGTGCCCAGGCAGCGATCCTTGAGCAGGACATCGCCGATCTCAAGAAGGCCATCCTCCATGTCGCCGAGGGCTGGAGCGGCGAGGCCTACAACGCCTTCCAGGCGAAGTCGGCGCAGTGGGACAAGCACGCCAACGCGATCCACGCCGCACTGGTGGACATCGGCCACAAGGTCCATGCGGCTCACGGTGACTACCACGGCCACGACCTCAAGGCGGCCAGCTACTTCCAGTAAGCCGGATCAGTGAATCGAGCCAGGCCGAGCGAGGCAGGCTGACACCGCGGGGTGGGTACGCACGGGAGGTACCCACCCCGCGGTGTGTCATCACCATATTCCGGAAGGGCCGTCATTCTTGAGCAAGTCCGCAGCGGTTGGGTTGGCTGCCGTTGCGCCTGGGTGTCATCGATGACGAGTGAGGCGTCCGCGCAGCCCAGGTGTGTGATGACGTAGTCGCGGACCGCGTCACGCAGCCGGTCGGCGTCCCACACCGATCCATTCAGCAGCCACTGCATCCCGTCCGCGGTCACATGCCCGGCACGTTCCGGCAGCGTCCAGCCGTTCTTCTTCGGCAGCTC
Organism: Streptomyces sp. NPDC047022; assembly: GCF_040644155.1. Classification (NCBI taxonomy): domain Bacteria; kingdom Bacillati; phylum Actinomycetota; class Actinomycetes; order Kitasatosporales; family Streptomycetaceae; genus Streptomyces; species Streptomyces sp. NPDC047022. The sequence goes on from NZ_JBEYVV010000040.1 coordinate 28,195, forward strand.
CGCCGGCAGCCCCTCAATGAACTGCGCGAACACCGCCGGAGGCTCCGGCCGGTTGAACAAGTACCGTCACACCCAGCATCATGCCCGGTCAACGCCATCACGCAGGCTCCGTCACAAGATCTCCGGCCGAAGTACCTGCTTCAGCAGGGCAAAAAATGCGATTCACGCTCTTTCCGGCCGATTGCCTGCCGGTGGGAAAAATGGCACGGATGGACTTGTCTGCGTAAAAGGACGCCGTCAACTCGCTCTTTTTAGTAAACTTTGATGGGTAGTCGCTCCTTCTCGCGTTCCCTTGGCGTTCGACCGTGCGTACAGTGACAAGGCGCCGTCGGAATTCCGTAATCACACCGACGGCCGATGTCGATCCCAGGTGCGCATGTCTACTTCATATTCCTCTCCGTTCGATGGCTACGACCGGAATCTGACACCGCCCGCCGAGCGTCCGAAAGCACCGATCGAACCGGACGCGGAGGTACTCGTCCCGGCACACCCGCGGTACGCCGCGGATCCAGGGCGCCGCCCCGCGATAGGTTTCGAACTCCTCCAGGGGGCCGACGGAAACCCGGTGGCGGTGGCGTTCACCAGCCCCGCGAAGCTGGTCGCCGCGCTCGGCGACGCGCAGCCGTGGGTGGCGGTGCCCGTCGGATGGTTCGCCCGGGCGATGCACGACAACGGGCTCGGCCCGGTTCGCGTGGACCCGCAACTCCCGCCCGGTGTACGGGTCTGGAGCGACGAGGACGTCAGAACCTACACGGAGGCAGTTCAGTGACCGACCTGAAAGTCGTGACGTCGGACGTGACAAAAATGGCGTCCACGTTTCACACGGAGGCCAAGTCCTACGCGAAACTCCACACCTCCGTGAGCCCCGCCGTCGCAAAGTCGGGCGATGACGGTCTTGACCACACGATCCGGTCGATGATGGACGCGATCTCCGGTCTGCATGCCAGACTCGCCGGCCGGATCGAGGAGCACGGGGATCTCCTTGACGCCGCGGTCAAACACTTGACGCACGGCGACATCGACGTGCACGGGCTTTTCGAAGACCTGATGGGATAGCGAGACGGGGGACACAAGCTGTGACGGATTCCTGGGTGGGCGGCGACATCGACGGTCTGGCCGCCATGGGCACCGCCCTCACCGGTGCCAAGGAGCACCTGGACGACATCGTCAAACCGCTCAGCGAGGGAGTTGACAAGCTCGTCAAGGACGCGGGCTGGCAGGGCGAGGCCGCCGAGAAGTTCGAGGCCGCCTGGACCAAGGACGCGATCACCGCCGGCGGCTTCGCCGAACTGGTGTACGCGGTGGGTAAGGAGCTCACCGACCTGTCCACCAACCTGTCCTCGGCGAACACGGCACTGCAGAACGCCGCCCATGTCGCCCAGAAGAAGGGCGTGTCCACGGGGCCGAAGGGGGAGCCCATCCCCCTCGCGACGAACAACCCGCCCTCCGGGCAGGAGCAGCAGGCAGCAAAGGACAACAACGACTACGCCACCCTCTACGCGGAGCTGATGCACCAGGCCCAGCGTGCCCGGCTCCTCGCCGCCAAGCGCATCGGCCAGCTCTACGCCGAGATCGACCCCAGCGAGCCGATGCAGAAGGGCGACAAGATCGTGGTCGCCGACTACCTGCGCGGCCTGTGGACCGCTGGGGCGGAGGGCGACCGGGCGCTCGGCCTGGACATGGCCGACGACATCAAGCACGCCCAGGAGGAGCACGACAAGGCGCTGTCCGCGCTGAAGGACGAGGAGGCCAAGTTCCGGACGGCGGACGCGAACCTCCCCAAGGCGTTCAAGCTGCGCGGGGAGTGGCAGGCCGCCGCCGACCAACTCGACAGCCTGGAAGGGCGGCTGGCCGGGCTGGAGAACGGCAGCTCCCATATGCCGTACGACCGGTTCCTCAATTACAAGATGGCGGACGTCCTGCGCGGCAGTGAACTCGCCGAGGGCGCTCCCCGGTTCCTCAAGGAGATCCCGGTCATCGACGTCGCGGCCACGGTGGCCGTCGGCGGTCTGGAGGCCAAGCAGGACCACGACGAGGGCTGGTCCTGGGGCCACTCGGTGCTCGTCGACGTGGGCGGCGGCCTGGTGGCCCTGGGTGCCGGTGTCGGTCTCGCGGCCTCGATCCCGGTGGACGGGGTGGTCGCCACGGCCGCGGTCGGCGGCGCTGTCGTCGTCGGAGTGGGAACCTTCGCCGACAAGCTGTTCCACGAGCACTGGAGCGAGGACTGGGACGACCACGGCGCGGTCGTGGGCACGCTGTACGGCATCGGCCACTCCGGGGCCCAGGCGTGGCACACGGGCGAGGGTATGGTGACCGGCACCGGCCACTGGATCGGCGACAAGTCCAAGGCGCTGTGGCACAAGATCTTCTGATGTTGGTGGGGACGACATGAAAAGTACGGCGGACGGCGTCCCCGGGGAGCAGGTGGAGCCGTCGGCGATTCCGCGCCTGGGCACCACCTGGTTCGACCGGGGCGCCGGGTACTGGCTGCGCCGGATCGCACATGGCTGCTTGCAGCTCGCCCTGCTGCTGTTCGCAGGGCTTGTCGCGACCGCCTTCTACGCGGGGTTGTGGAAAGCGGTGGGTGTGCCCCGCTCCGCACGTACCGCGGTGTACGCGGTGACGGCGGTCGCCTGCCTGCTCAGCCTCGTCGCGGGTTTCGTGCGCACCCGGCGCGCACCGGTGGAGATACCCACCCCCGAACAGGCATGGCGGGAGCACCGTTCCCGGCAGCGCAGGAACGCCGCCTCGGCCGTCGGTGGCCGCTGGACGCTGCTGCTCCTCGCGCCCGTCCTGCCCGCCATCGTCGCCTGGGCGATCGGCACCTGGGCCGCCCCGGCGCTCGCGCGCCGCACCGCCGCCGAGATCGGCGCCCGAGAGGACTACGAGCGCAGGGTGCGCGAGCAGGAGGAGCGGGCCGAGGCCGCCCGGCCGCTCCCGCCCCGCAACCGGGCCGAGCGCCGCCACGGACGCCGCTGAGCGCGAGCCGGGCCGGTTGCCCAACCCGTCAGCGCCGCCGCCCAGTTGACCGGCTCGCGCACCCCGGCGTACGCCGAACCCTCCGCACCCGGCGGCCCTCGGTCCACACCATCCGGCACTGCCTGGCGGCCACCGACCTTAACCGCCGCCACCCTGAGGCCGCGTCCGCTGATCACATCCGACGCGGCCCCACGCGCTGTCAGTAGCTCTTCTCCGGCATGAGCCCCGTCTGCACCAGCGACTTGCCCCGCCGCCGTGAGGCGAAGACACCCCGTCCCGCCGGCATGGGCCGCGGCCGGACTCCGCCGAGGAGGTCCCCTTCGCCCGGGTCTCCGGCCAGCACCACGCCCTGTGAGCCCAGTTCGGTCATCCGCTGGAGGAACGGCTCGTACGAGGCTCGCGACGCGCCCGCCGTCGAGCGGGCGAGGATGAACCGGACTCCGACGTCACGGGCGAACGGCAGCAGCTCCGTGAGCCCGCTCAGCGGATTCCCGCTGGAGGTCGACACCAGGTCGTAGTCGTCCACCACGACGTACACCGTCGGACCGGACCACCAACTGCGTTCCCGCAGTTGCTGGGCCGTGACGTCGGCCGTGGGCGTGCGCCGCTCCATGAGGTTGGCCAGAGCGACCATGTGATGGTCCATCGCGTTGGACATCGGGATGTATTCCGCCAGATGCGAGGCCGGGGTCACATCCAGCAGGGACCGGCGGTTGTCGACGACGAAGAACTTGGCCTCGTCGCCCGAATACCGGTCCGCGAGCTGAGTGATGAGCAGCCGCAGCAGGTTCGACTTACCCGACTCGCTCTCGCCGTAGACGATGAAGAAGGGGTCCTGCTCGAAGTCGACGAAGACCGGTTCGAGGTTCTGCTCGTCGAGGCCGAAGGCCACCCCCTGCCGTGGAAGGCTGCCTCCTGCCGGCAGCTCCTGCGCGGGGAGCTCGCGGGGGAGCAGCCGGACCTTTGGAGCCCCGGGCGCCTGCCAGTGCCGGGAGACCTCCGCGGCCAGAGCCGTTGTCGCGTCCGCCAGGTCCGTGTCGGACGTCAGGCCGTCGATCCGCGGTACGGCCGCCATGAAGTGCAGCTTCTGCGGTGACACACCGCGTCCTGGCACGCCTGCGGGAACGTTCGCCGCGACCTTGCGGTCGATCTCGGAGTCCATCGTGTCGCCGAGCCTCAGTTCGAGGCGGTTCATCAGATGGTCCTTCATGTTCGCCCGGACCTCCATCGACCGCGACGCCGTCAGGACCAGATGGATGCCGTAGCCAAGACCTCGCGCAGCGATCTCCAGGACCGCCGGTTCCAGGTTGTCGTACTCCGTACGGAAGTTGCCCCAGCCGTCGATCACCAGGAACACATCACCCCATGGCTGGTCGGTGACCGAGATGTCGCCGCGTGCCCGCCGGGTGCGGAAGTCCGCGATCGACGGGATGCCCGAGGAGCGGAAGTACTCCTCGCGACGCGTCAGCACGCCGTACACCTCGGACACCGTGCGCCGCACCTGCTCCGGGTCCAGACGCGACGCGACACCGCCCACGTGCGGCAGCCCCGACAGCGACGCCATGCCGCCACCACCGAAGTCGAGGCCGTAGAACTGCACCTCGTACGGGGTGTGCGTGAGCGCGAAGGAGCAGACCAGCGACCGCAGCAGCGTCGACTTCCCGGACTGCGGGCCGCCGAGGACCTGCATATGGCCCGCCGCGCCCGAGAAGTCGGCCCACAGCGGGTCACGGCGCTGTTCGTACGGCTTGTCGACCAGACCGAGGGGAACGACCAGCCGGCCCGCGCCCTCGTACCGGGGCTGGGTGAGCCCACGTCCTTCGACCGCCGTGAGCCCGGGCAGCAGCCCGTCCAGCGACGGCGGGCTGTCCAGCGGCGGCAGCCACACCTGGTGGGCCGCCGGGCCCTGCGCCTCCAGGCGGCGCACGATCACATCGAGGACGGTGTCCGCGAGCGCCTCCTCGACGTCCGGCGCCTGGGTGCGCTGCTGCGGCACCGGAAGGTACCGGACGGGCACCTCGGCCGCCGTGAACAGCACCGGCCTGCGGTCCAGGGGCAGCGGCCCGCTGTTCAGTGCAGCCCGCTGCGAGCCGGAGCGGTACACACCGGAGACGTAGGCCGCCTTGAAGCGCACCATTTCGTCCGTGCCGAACTTGAGGAAGCCGGAGCCGGGGACGTTGGGCAGTTCGTACGCGTCCGGCACGCCGAGCGCCGCGCGCGACTCGGCCGCCGAGAAGGTGCGCAGACCGATGCGGTACGAAAGGTAGGTCTCCAGGCCGCGCAGACGCCCTTCCTCCAGGCGCTGCGAGGCCAGCAGCAGATGGACGCCCAGGGACCGCCCGATGCGGCCGATCTGCACGAACATCTCGATGAAATCGGGCTTCGCCGTCAGTAGTTCGCTGAACTCGTCGATGACGAGCACGAGGGAGGGGATCGGCTGCAGCGGGGCGCCGGCCGCTCGCGCCTTCTCGTAGTCGTGGATGTTGGCGTAGTTGCCCGCGTCACGCAGCATCTCCTGGCGGCGGTTGAGCTCACCGCGGATGGAGTCGCCCATGCGGTCGACCAGCGTGAGGTCGTCCGCCAGGTTGGTGATCACGGCCGCCACATGGGGCATCTGCGCCATGCCGGCGAAAGTGGCGCCACCCTTGAAGTCCGCGAGGACGAAGTTCAGGGTCTCGGAGGAGTGCGTCACCGCGAGGCCCAGCACCAGGGTGCGCAGCAGCTCCGACTTTCCGGAACCGGTGGCGCCCACGCACAGGCCGTGCGGGCCCATGCCCTCCTGCGCCGCCTCCTTGAGGTCGAGCAGAACGGGCCGGCCGTCCTCGCCGACGCCGATGGGCACTCGGAGCCGCTCGGACATCCCGCGCGGGCGCCAGGTCCGCTTGGTGTCGACGGACGCCGCGTCCCCGAGGCTCAGCAGATCGGTGAACTCCAGGTTCGCCAGCAGCGGTTCGCCGTCGTCACCTCCCGAGGCGACCCGCAGCGGGGCCAGCTGCCGGGCGAGCGCCTCGGCGGACTCGTACGAGAGCGTGTCCGGAGTCCCCTCGTAGACGAGGCCGGCCGACGACTCCAGGCGCAGCGAGTGAGGTTGTACGACGATCGCCAGATCGCCTCGCGTGCCCGTGAGCGTTCCCGGGACGATCTCGACAATGGTGACTCCCTGCAGTCCCTCGGGGCCGGCCAGGACGGAGTCGGGCGGCAGGGAGACACCGTCGAGGACGATGACGACATGCGGTTGCTCGGGAAGTGGAGCCGCGTCGGGATGGAAGCGGGGGCGGCCGGTCAGACGAGTGGCCAGCAGGATTTCCAGGTCGCGGGCGTCATCGCTCATCAGCCGGCGGGATCCCGTGCCGTCCAGGGCGTCCGCCGCCTGCGCGTGGGGCAGCCACTTGACCCACTCCCAGTGCGGCAGGCAGTCCTGTCCCGCCGCGACCGCGAGGACCAGGTCCTCGGGGGAGTGCAGGGAGGCCAGCGAACCGGCGAGGGCGCGCGCGGACGACCGTACGGACTCCGGGTCGCCGCTGATCGTGACGTGGTAGAAGGCGCGCAGGGACACCGCCATCGGCAGATCGTCCAGCGTGCTGTGGACGGCGAGGAAACGCTGCATCGCTCCGGCCGTCAGCGGCTCCAACTGCTCCACGGGACCCGTCTCGGCGGCGGAGAGCTGTGTGGCCAGCGTCTGCGGGCCGAGTCCGATGCGCACTTGGGCGAAGTCCTCGTCTCCAGGCCTGCGTTCCCACACGCGGCTGCCCTCGGCGACAAGCGCCCACAACTGCTCGGGGGATGGGTGGAGGTAGTACTGCGCGTCGCGCTGCGCCTTCGCGGTGCTCAGCGCCGTGCTGCGGGTCTGTTCGAGATAGCGCAGATAGTCGCGCCGCATATCGGCCAGTTGGCCCTGCGACCCGCGGCGGAAGCGGACCACCATCGCGATGGACATGCCCACCGTCGAGGCGATCATCACCATGCCCATGATCTTCATGAACGGTTGCCCGCTCGTGAAGAAGAAGACCACCGAGCCGCCCATGCCGAGCGTCGGCAGCAACTGCATGAGGACGCTCTCCTGATGCCCGCGTGGCAACTCGGGCGGAGGCTGAAGAACGACATCACCCGTGGGCACTTCGGACGGCAGCGCCCTAGCCGGACGCTTCACGACGATGTGGCTCACTGCTCACCAAATCCCCTGCGGGCCGAGGAAGTTACGTCCGCCACCCCGTGTAAGGCGGACGCAGGCCGCCGCGTGATCCTACTGACCTCACCAGTGACGGGTGAGCGGTAGGGTGCCGGTTGTTCGCGTGAGCACACTTGAACGAGCCTGTGCGGTGGGCGATTCGCGCCGGATGTCGTGCCACGGCCCACGGACAGGGACGTGCGCGGGGCATACGGCGCCGTCCGCGCCGTCCCGGCGACACCGCCCAAGGACAGAGGGACAGCGGCACACGCACGCACGGGCACACGGGACTTCTGCGGCACAGACGCAGAACCACCACTGACACACAGCCATCATCGAGGGGGAGCACAAGGTGAGCACGACGGCCTCCACTGCCGCCGCGGGGGCGGCGGCATCCGCCCCGGGAGCGGAAACGGGGTTCGGTTTCTGCCGGGTCACGATCGTCGCCCCCGACAGCCGGATCGACGTGGCCCTGCCCGACGACATCCCGGTCGCCGACATCTACCCGGAGGTCCTGCGGCTCTCCCGGCAGCGCCCGGGCGAAGGCGCTCCGGTCGGCTATCACCTCGTACGCAGGGACGGGACCGTCCTCGACAGCTCCCGCTCCTTCGCCGCCCAGCGCATTCTCGACGGCGAACTGCTCACCCTGCGTCCCTTCTCCGAATCGCTGCCGCCCGCCGTCTTCGACGATGTCTCCGACGCGGTCGCCTCGGCGGTGACCCGTGACCGCACCCTGTGGCACGGCGACCTGACACGCGCGGCGGGCCTCGTCGGCGGGGGCGTGCTTCCGGCCCTGCTGGCGTTCGTCGCCTGGACCGCCGATCCCCGGCACGACATGCACAGCCTGCCGGGCATCCTCGCCGGCGTCACCGGTGTGCTCCTGATCGCGCTCGCCGCGGTACGCGCACGCGTCTACGACGACCGGGCCTCGGCCATCGCCCTGGGGCTCGGCGCCTTCCCGAACGCCGGCGTTGCCGGCTCCGGACTCCTCACCCTCGCCCACGGCCAGGGGCCGGGCAAGCTCCAGTTCCTGCTCGCCTGCACCGCGGTACTGATCGCCTCGGTGATCCTCACCCTGTGCGCACCGCGCGGGGACGGGCCCTTCGTCGCGTTCGTCTTCGCCTCCGCGGTCGGGCTGATCACGGTGTTCGTGGCGATACTCGCTCACTGGACCCCGACCCGGACGGCCGCGCTGTGCGCGCCCATCGCGGTGGGCGGCCTGGCCTTCCTGCCCGGACTGTCCATGCGCTTCGCCCGTATCCCCGTCGGCTTCGACCCCCCGAACGCGCCCTCGCCCACCACGTACGGCACCGACTCGGCCGCGCAGGAGCCGCCGGTCGACGCCGAGCGGATCGAGGTCCAGGCGCGCCGCGGCCATGAGCTTCTCGTCGGCCTGGTGGGCGGAAGCGCCCTGGTCGCCGTCGCGTCGTCGGCGGTGCTCGGCTTCTCCGACGGACTCTGGGCCCAGCTCCTCGCCCTCGCCACGGGCACCGGGCTGCTGATGCGCGCCCAGCTCTTCCGCTACACGGGCCAGGTGGCCGCCCTCCTGGCCGCCGGCCTCGGCTCCCTCGTCCTCCTCGGCCTCGGGCTGGCGCTCAACCCGCCGCAGTCGTTGCTGCGCGACGCCCTCACGGGGGACCGCACCGCTCTCGACATCCGCACGATCTGGCTCATCGCCGCGATCGCGGCGGCGGCGGCCCTCGTCACCACCCTCGGCCTCGTCGTGCCGCGCCGCGGTCTCAGCCCGTTCTGGGGCCGCTTCATGGAGATCGCCGAAGGCTTCGTGCTCCTGACCCTGGTGCCCCTGACGCTCGCCGTCTTCGACGTGTACCACGCGGTCAGGGCCATGACGAGCAGCTGACAGACGGCACGGAATGCGGAAGGGGGGCGTATCCACGCCCCCCTTCCCCGTTCCGCGCCCGAGTCACTCCGCGGCAAGTCCGCCGTTGCGCACCGTCGGTTCGAGATCGAACTCCCCGTCGCGGGCTCCCAGCACGAAGGCCCGCCACTCCGCCTCCGTGTACCGCAGCACCGTGTCGGGGTCGAGCGACGACCTCATGGCCACGGCACCCTCGGGCAGGTAGGCGATCTCGACCCGCTCCTCCTGGTCCTCCGTGCCCGGGGCGCAGTGCCACTCCACGCCCGAGATGTCCAGGGCGTACAGCTCGTCCCGCTCCCGCTCCTTGCGTGCCTTGACGTCCTCGTCCACTTCATCCGCCATGACGAAGCGACCCCTTCCCGACGTGGTGATGATCCGGCCGCTCACCCTACTGGCCGCACGGGCACCGGCCCGGCGGTTCGGAAACCGCGGCGAAGAGCGCCGCCGCCTCCTGGTACCCTGTGTGACGGCCGTTCGTGTACGCGCCGCCGGACCCCGTCCAGGCCCCTCAGGAGGCCGCCCACGGATCCGGAGGCCGCGCCCAGCGGATCCCCGCCACGCGAGTCACGGAAGTTCCCCTGAGGAGAAGACCAGGGGCGCTCGGTGGCACTCAGAAAAGACTACGAGGAGTACACGTGTCGCTCGACGCCGCCACGAAGAAGCAGATCATCACCGAGTTCGGCACCAAGGAGGGCGACACCGGCTCCCCCGAGGTCCAGGTCGCCATGCTGTCCCGCCGCATCTCGGACCTGACCGAGCACCTCAAGACCCACAAGCACGACCACCACTCCCGCCGTGGTCTGCTGATCCTGGTCGGTCAGCGTCGCCGCCTGCTGCAGTACCTGGCCAAGAAGGACATCCAGCGCTTCCGTACGCTGGTCGACCGCCTGGGCATCCGCCGCGGTGCGGCGGGCGCCAAGTAAGACGCCGTGAAGGGAGCGGTTCCCACGACAAGGGAGCCGCTCCTTTTGCTGTACGTGCGGACTGTCACTACCCCTTTGTAGTGTGGTAGCACAACGCCATACGCACGACGCAGTGTGAGGACCACCCGGACGACCCGGGTACCCCCTGCACACACCGAACGAGGAGAAGCGCACCTCGCCGCCGCCGGTCCTCGGTAGTGGCCCCCGGGGGAAAGCGAGCCCCGGGTGCTTCGATCGAAGACCGGCCCGCATCAGAAGGAGCGCTTCTTCGCCACCGTCCCCCTGTCACACGGGCAGTGAGGGACGAAGACGAGGAGAAAACGCTAGTGGAGAACGAGACCCACTACGCCGAGGCCGTCATCGACAACGGCTCCTTCGGCACCCGCACGATCCGCTTCGAGACGGGCCGCCTGGCCAAGCAGGCCGCCGGCTCCGCCGTCGCGTACCTGGACGACGACACCATGGTGCTGTCGGCCACCACCGCGTCCAAGAACCCCAAGGACCAGCTCGACTTCTTCCCCCTGACGGTCGACGTCGAGGAGCGGATGTACTCGGCCGGGAAGATCCCCGGTTCCTTCTTCCGCCGTGAGGGCCGCCCCTCCGAGGACGCCGTCCTCACCTGCCGCCTGATCGACCGCCCGCTGCGCCCGTCCTTCAAGAAGGGCCTGCGCAACGAGATCCAGGTCGTCGCCACGATCATGGCCCTCAACCCCGACCACCTGTACGACGTCGTGGCGATCAACGCCGCGTCCGCGTCCACGCAGCTGGCCGGCCTGCCCTTCTCCGGCCCGATCGGCGGCGTCCGCGTCGCCCTGATCAACGGCCAGTGGGTCGCCTTCCCGACGCACACCGAGCTCGAGGACGCCGTCTTCGACATGGTGGTCGCGGGCCGCGCCCTGGAGGACGGCGACGTCGCGATCATGATGGTCGAGGCCGAGGCCACCGACAAGACCATCCAGCTGGTCAAGGGCGGCGCCGAGGCGCCGACCGAGGAGGTCGTCGCCGCCGGTCTCGAGGCCGCGAAGCCCTTCATCAAGGTGCTGTGCCGCGCCCAGTCGGACCTCGCCGCCAAGGCTGCCAAGCCGACCGCCGAGTTCCCGATCTTCCTCGACTACGAGGACGACGTCCTGGAGGCGCTGACCGCCGCCGTCCGCCCCGAGCTGTCCCAGGCGCTCACCATCGCCGGCAAGCAGGAGCGCGAGTCCGAGCTGGACCGCGTCAAGCAGCTCGCCGCCGAGAAGCTCCTGCCGCAGTTCGAGGGCCGCGAGAAGGAGATCTCCGCCGCGTACCGCTCGCTGACCAAGACCCTGGTCCGTGAGCGCGTCATCAAGGAGAAGAAGCGCATCGACGGCCGCGGTGTCACCGACATCCGCACCCTGGCCGCCGAGGTCGAGGCCATCCCGCGGGTGCACGGCTCGGCCCTGTTCGAGCGTGGCGAGACCCAGATCCTGGGCGTCACCACCCTGAACATGCTGCGCATGGAGCAGCAGCTCGACACCCTCTCCCCGGTGACGCGCAAGCGCTACATGCACAACTACAACTTCCCGCCGTACTCCACCGGTGAGACCGGCCGTGTCGGCTCCCCCAAGCGCCGCGAGATCGGTCACGGCGCCCTCGCCGAGCGCGCCCTCTTCCCGGTCCTGCCCACGCGCGAGGAGTTCCCGTACGCGATCCGTCAGGTCTCCGAGGCCCTCGGATCCAACGGCTCGACGTCCATGGGCTCGGTCTGCGCCTCCACCATGTCGCTGCTGAACGCCGGTGTGCCGCTGAAGGCCCCGGTCGCCGGTATCGCCATGGGTCTGATCTCGCAGGAGATCGACGGTGAGACGCACTACGTGACGCTGACCGACATCCTCGGCGCCGAGGACGCGTTCGGCGACATGGACTTCAAGGTCGCCGGCACCAAGGAGTTCGTGACCGCCCTCCAGCTGGACACCAAGCTGGACGGCATCCCGGCCTCCGTCCTGGCCGCGGCCCTCAAGCAGGCCCGCGACGCCCGTCTCCACATCCTCGACGTGATGATGGAGGCCATCGACCGGCCCGACGAGATGTCCCCGCACGCTCCGCGGATCATCACCGTCAAGATCCCGGTCGACAAGATCGGTGAGGTCATCGGCCCCAAGGGCAAGATGATCAACCAGATCCAGGAGGACACCGGCGCCGAGATCACGATCGAGGACGACGGCACGATCTACATCGGTGCCGCCGACGGCCCGTCCGCCGAGGCCGCCCGCGCCACGATCAACGGCATCGCCAACCCGACCATGCCGGAGGTCGGCGAGCGCTACCTGGGCACGGTCGTCAAGACGACCACGTTCGGCGCGTTCGTCTCGCTGCTCCCGGGCAAGGACGGCCTGCTGCACATCTCGCAGATCCGCAAGCTCGCCGGCGGCAAGCGCGTGGAGAACGTCGAGGACGTCGTGGCCGTGGGCCAGAAGGTCCAGGTCGAGATCGCCGAGATCGACTCCCGAGGCAAGCTCTCCCTCATCCCCGTGGTCGAGGGTGAGGCCGAGGAGGCCGACGCGAAGGACGACACGGACAAGTGACGTCCCAAGGCTTCAAGGTGACGGCCCGCACCTCTTCGGAGGCGCGGGCCGTCGCCCGTACCCAAACCCTGATCAAGGGCGCAGGCGGCATCGGCACCGTCCGCAAGACCACCCTTCCGGGTGGTCTGCGCATCGTGACGGAGACACTGCCCTCCGTGCGCTCCGCCACCTTCGGCATCTGGGCACATGTCGGCTCACGCGACGAGACGCCCGCGCTGAACGGTGCCACGCACTACCTCGAACACCTGCTCTTCAAGGGCACGCAGCGCAGGAGCGCCCTCGACATCTCCGCCGCGATCGACGCGGTCGGCGGCGAGATGAACGCGTTCACCGCCAAGGAGTACACGTGCTACTACGCGCGCGTGCTCGACACCGACCTGCCGCTCGCCATAGACGTCGTCTGCGACATGCTCACCGGCTCGCTGATCCTGGAAGAGGACGTCAACGTCGAGCGGGGCGCGATCCTCGAGGAGATCGCGATGACGGAGGACGACCCGGGCGACTGTGTGCACGACCTGTTCGCGCACACCATGTTCGGCGACAACCCCCTGGGCCGCCCGGTCCTCGGCACCGTCGACACCGTCAACGCCCTGACCGCGGACCGCATCCGGCGCTTCTACAAGAAGCACTACGACCCCACCCACCTGGTGGTCGCGTGCGCGGGCAACATCGACCACAACAAGGTGGTACGCCAGGTGCGGGCCGCCTTCGAGAAGGCCGACGCCCTGTCGCGCACGGCCGCCACCCCCGTCGCCCCGCGCGACGGCCGTCGCGTGATCCGCACGACCGGCCGTGTCGAGCTGCTGGGCCGCAAGACCGAGCAGGCACATGTCGTCCTCGGCATGCCCGGCCTGGCCCGCACCGACGACCGCCGCTGGGCCCTCGGTGTGCTGAACACCGCTCTCGGCGGCGGCATGTCCTCCCGGCTGTTCCAGGAGGTCCGGGAGAAGCGGGGCCTCGCGTACAGCGTGTACTCGTACACCTCGGGTTTCGCCGACTGTGGCCTCTTCGGCGTGTACGCGGGCTGCCGCCCGAGCCAGGTGCACGATGTGCTCAAGATCTGCCGCGACGAGCTGGACCATGTCGCCGAGCACGGCCTGTCCGACGACGAGATCGCACGCGCCATCGGCCAGCTGAGGGGTTCAACGGTGCTCGGGCTCGAGGACACGGGCGCGCTGATGAACCGTATCGGCAAGAGCGAGCTGTGCTGGGGCGACCAGATGTCCGTCGACGACATGCTGTCCCGGATAGCGGCGGTCACCCCGGACGACGTCCGGTCCGTGGCCAGGGAGATCCTGGGACAGCGGCCCTCGCTGTCGGTGATCGGTCCGCTCAAGGACAAGCAGGCGTCCCGTCTGCACGACGCCGTGGCTTAGGGGTCTCTTTTGGATCTTCGCGGCGTCGCCCCCCCAGGGACGCAGGTCCCCTTCGACCAAGGAATCAGGAACATGAGCAAGCTGCGCGTGGCGGTCCTCGGTGCCAAGGGCCGGATCGGTGCGGAGGCGGTACGGGCCGTCGAGGCCGCCGAGGACATGGAACTGGTCGCCGCTCTCGGCAGGGGCGACAAGCTGGAGACCCTCGTGGACGCCGGAGCCGAGGCGGTGGTCGAGCTGACCACCCCGGCGTCGGTGATGGGCAACCTCGACTTCTGCGTACGGCACGGCATCCACGCGGTGGTCGGCACGACGGGCTGGACCGAGGAGCGCCTGGCGCAGCTGAAGGGCTGGCTGGACCAGTCCCCGCAGACGGGTGTCCTCATCGCCCCGAACTTCTCCATCGGCGCCGTGCTGACCATGAAGTTCGCCGAGGTGGCAGCGCCGTACTTCGAGTCCGTCGAGGTCATCGAGCTCCACCACCCGAACAAGGCGGATGCCCCCAGCGGCACCGCCACGCGTACCGCCCAGCTCATCGCTGCGGCGCGCGGCGAGGCGGGCAGCGCCCCGCAGCCCGACGCCACGGTGACCGCCCTGGACGGCGCCCGCGGGGCGGACGTCGACGGCATCCCGGTGCACTCGGTCCGTCTGCGCGGTCTGCTCGCCCACCAGGAGGTACTGCTCGGCGGTGAGGGCGAGACCCTCACCATCCGGCATGACTCGCTGCACCACAGCAGCTTCATGCCGGGCATCCTGCTCGGCGTCCGCCGAGTCGTGACCACTCCGGGCCTGACCTTCGGCCTTGAGCACTTCCTCGACCTGAAGTAGCGAAGCGGCCCTCCATGCGCGCCAAGATCACCTACATCGTCACGGCCGCCGTCCTGGTCTTCTACTTCGTCCTGGTCGGCAGCCGCGGTGTGCTCCTCATCCAGAACGGCACCCCCGTCACCGTCACCTTCGGTGTCGCGGTGCTGATCCTGCCGGTCATCGGCGTGTGGTTCCTGTGGAAGAACACGCAGTTCGTCCGCAAGGCCAATCGGCTCGCCGCCGAGCTGGACGCCGAGGGCGGACTGCCCGTCGACGAGCTGAGGCGTACCCCGGAAGGCCGGATCGACCGCGACTCGGCCGACGAGGTCTTCGCCCGGCGCAAGGCGGAGACGGAGGACGCCCCGGAGGACTGGCGCAGCTGGTTCCGGCTCGCCGTCGCCTATCACGACGCCCGTGACACCCCGCGTGCCCGCAAGGCGATGCAGCGGGCGATCGCGCTGCGCGAGGGCAGGACGACGGAGGCCTGACCCCTGCCCGGGGTTCGATTCCCCGGGACGTTCTCGTGCACGTTCCACGTCTACGAGGAGGGGGCCGGCCCGCATCGCGCGGGCCGGCCCCCTCCTCGCAGACGGTCGTCTCAGCGCCGGCGGTACTCCGCCGCCCATGCCTCGACCATGTCCGCCGCCCGGTCGAAGGCCTCCGGACGGGCCAGGAAGTCGGCGCCGTGCGTGGTCAGCAGCGGCTGCATGTCCTCGGGTCCACGGCCCGCCTCCACGAGCACCAGCGCCTGCCCCTGCACCGTCCTCGGCAGCCCGAGCCAGCGCACAGGCTGCTGCACCGTCCGCACCGAGACGATTCGCTTCCAGGGAGACGTGCTCGTGTAGAAGAAGCCCACGCGGCGCAGTCCCCGCGCGCTCACCCAGACGCCCATCCGCAGCAGCCGCAGGGCTCCGGCGATGACGATCAGGGCGAAACCGATGACGGTGCCCGCGCCCGAAGGCGTGCCGGTCAGCGCGATGGCGACGGAGGCGAGGAGCACGAACGCGGCGAGCAGCAGCAGGAGCGCCGCCGAGCCCACCCGCCAGGGGCCGGGACGGTAGGGGCGGCGCCAGAGATCGCGATCGTCGTACGGCAGTGGGGAGTGGTCCACCGCTGGGTCGGAAACACGGTCGGCCGTCAGAAAGGACAGGGGCACGACGGATCCTCATTCGTTGCATGGGCTGTGCCCGGTGAGGCTATCGAGCCGTGCCCCCGCTCACCACCCCTGGGGGGCCGGGCGGGTGCGCCGCCGCGCCCATGGGGCGAGCGGCGGCGCAGGCGCCGTCAGCGCCCGTTGGACGCTTCGGAGTGCTGTGTCGCGGCGGGCGACTGGTGCTCCATGGACGGCGTCCCTATCACCAGGGCGCCCACGAGCCCGGCGACGATGGTCAGTCCCATCAGCCAGCGCCCGGCCATCTGGCCGGTGGAGGCCCGCTGCCGGGGCGGGGGAGTGACATTGCTGCGGAAGGAGTCGGCTTCGGCGAGGAAGGCGAACGGTACGGGCTCGCGCCGACGGAACATGGGGCTCTTTCTCCTCTTGGGGATCGTTTCTTGGGCTCGTGCGCCCCGGAGGACCGGGACTCGATGACGTCCGGGTGTCCCGAACGCATCGTCGTCACCAACACAGACGCACGAGAGGCACGAATGGTGCCCTCTTTCACCGATTTCGCTGAAGTTCGCCGAAGAATGTCGCGACCCGGTACCGAACGCCCCGTTGACAGTGCCGGGCCGTAGAGTGGGCGCCGCTCAAAGCCTGTGATGGGAAGGATCTTCCGCACCGTGACCGACACCCCCGCCGACGACCTCAAGCCCAGCTTCCGCAGCGACGTCAGCGTCGAGCTGGTCAAGCACAGCGCGGCCGACTCGGACGTGCTGTGGGCCGCCCGCGTCTCGACCGCCGGCGAGCAGTCCCTCGACGAGCTGAAGAAGGACCCGGAGCGTTCCACGGGCCTGATCAACTACCTGATGCGGGACCGGCACGGCAGCCCCTTCGAGCACAACTCGATGACCTTCTTCATCAGCGCCCCGATCTTCGTCTTCCGCGAGTTCATGCGGCACCGGGTGGGCTGGTCCTACAACGAGGAGAGCGGGCGCTACCGCGAGCTCGAGCCGGTCTTCTACGTCCCCGACGAGTCCCGCAAGCTCGTCCAGGAGGGGCGCCCCGGCAAGTACCAGTTCGTCGAGGGCACCCGGATGCAGCAGGAGCTCGTCGGCCGTGTCATGGAGGACTCGTACGTACACGCGTACGAGGCGTACCAGGAGATGCTCGCCGCCGGAGTCGCCCGCGAGGTCGCCCGCTCGGTCCTGCCGGTCGGACTTTTCTCCTCGATGTACGCGACCTGCAACGCCCGCTCCCTGATGCACTTCCTCGGCCTGCGCACCCAGCACGAGCTGGCCAAGGTGCCTTCCTTCCCGCAGCGGGAGATCGAGATGGTCGGCGAGAGGATGGAGGCGGAGTGGGCCCGGCTGATGCCGCTCACGCACGCCGCCTTCAATGCCAACGGGCGCGTGGCCCCGTAATACGCGCCAGGTTACGGCTCGAGTACAGATGTACGGGTCAGCCGAGCGAAGTGTCCGTATTGCGGCATTTCGAGAAGTTCATCTAGCCTGATCAAACGGACCCGGCACTGCTTGAACCCCCGAGCAGGCAGTGCCGGGTTCCACTCATGTCAGGACTTTCCCGGCCCCCCAAGGGCAGACCGCCCTTGGAGCAGCGAGTAGCGTGTAACCCATGGCTCCGACCTCCACTCCGCAGATCCCCTTCGGGCGGATCCTCACCGCCATGGTCACGCCGTTCACGGCGGACGGCGCACTCGACCTCGACGGCGCTCAGCGGCTCGCCACCCACCTGGTGGACGCAGGCAACGACGGCCTGATCATCAACGGCACCACCGGCGAGTCGCCCACCACCAGCGATGCGGAGAAATCGGATCTCGTGCGAGCCGTCGTGGAGGCGGTCGGCGATCGCGCCCACGTCGTCGCCGGAGTGGGCACGAACGACACCCACCACAGCATCGAACTGGCGCGCGCGGCGCACGGCGTCGGCGCACACGGTCTCCTGACCGTCACCCCGTACTACAACAAGCCCCCGCAAGAGGGCCTGTACCGGCACTTCAAGGCCATCGCCGACGCCACCGACCTGCCGGTGATGCTGTACGACATTCCGGGCCGCAGTGGAGTGCCGATCAACACGGAGACCATCGTCCGGCTGGCCGAGCATCCGAGGATCGTCGCCAACAAGGACGCCAAGGGCGACCTCGGCCGCGCCAGCTGGGCCATCGCCCGGTCCGGCCTCGCCTGGTACTCCGGTGACGACATGCTCAACCTGCCGCTGCTCTCCGTGGGCGCGGTCGGCTTCGTGTCCGTCGTCGGCCATGTCGTCACGCCCGAGCTGCGCGCCATGGCCGAGGCATACACCGGCGGAGACATCCACAAGGCGCTGGAGATCCACCAGAAGCTGCTTCCGGTCTTCACCGGCATGTTCCGCACTCAGGGCGTCATGACCACCAAGGCCGCGCTCGCGCTCCAGGGCCTGCCCGCCGGACCGCTGCGCCCGCCCATGGTCGAACTGTCACCCGAAGAAACCGCTCAGCTCAAGATCGATCTTGCTGCCGGCGGGGTACAGCTCTGACA
Organism: Streptomyces sp. NPDC047022; assembly: GCF_040644155.1. Taxonomy (NCBI): domain Bacteria; kingdom Bacillati; phylum Actinomycetota; class Actinomycetes; order Kitasatosporales; family Streptomycetaceae; genus Streptomyces; species Streptomyces sp. NPDC047022. The sequence continues at coordinate 46,503 of NZ_JBEYVV010000040.1, forward strand.
AAGACTTCATAACTGAATAGGCAGGACCCAGGTGCCTGCACCACACATCGACAACTGCATTTGCACGAACGTCATGCGCGCCACGTGCCCCAGGTACGTGGCGCGCATGGTCAGGAGAGTCTTTTGAGTCATCCTCATCCCGAACTCGGCTCGCCCCCGCCGCTCCAAGAAGGCGGTCTGCGGGTCACCCCGCTCGGTGGCCTCGGCGAGATCGGCCGCAATATGACGGTCTTCGAATACGGCGGCCGTCTGCTGATCGTCGACTGCGGAGTGCTCTTCCCCGAGGAGGAGCAGCCCGGAATCGACCTGATCCTGCCGGACTTCTCATCGATCCGGGACCGCCTCGACGATGTCGTCGGGATCGTGCTCACGCACGGCCATGAGGACCACATCGGGGGCGTTCCCTTCCTGCTGAGGGAGAAGCCCGACATCCCGCTGATCGGCTCCAAGCTGACCCTCGCCCTGATCGAGGCGAAGCTCCAGGAGCACCGCATCCGCCCGTACACGCTCGAGGTGGCCGAAGGCCAGCGGGAGCGTGTCGGCCCCTTCGACTGCGAGTTCGTCGCCGTCAACCACTCGATCCCGGACGCTCTCGCGGTCGCCATCCGTACCCCCGCCGGCATGGTGGTCCACACGGGCGACTTCAAGATGGACCAGCTGCCGCTGGACAACCGGCTGACCGACCTCCATGCGTTCGCACGGTTGAGTGAGGAAGGCATCGACCTACTCCTCAGCGACTCCACGAACGCCGAGGTCCCCGGGTTCACCCCGCACGAGCGCGACATCTCCAATGTCCTGCGCCAGGTCTTCGCGAGCGCCCGCAAGCGGATCATCGTGGCGAGCTTCGCCAGCCACGTCCACCGGATCCAGCAGATCCTGGACGCGGCGTACGAGTACGGGCGGCGCGTCGCCTTCGTGGGCCGTTCCATGGTCCGCAACATGGGCATCGCCAGGGACCTCGGCTACCTGAAGGTCCCCCCGGGCCTCGTGGTGGACGTCAAGACGCTGGACGACCTGCCCGACGACGAGGTCGTGCTGGTGTGCACGGGCTCGCAGGGCGAGCCCATGGCGGCCCTGTCGCGCATGGCCAACCGGGACCACCAGATCCGCATCGTGGACGGTGACACGGTGATCCTCGCGTCGTCACTGATCCCCGGCAACGAGAACGCCGTGTACCGCGTCATCAACGGCCTGACCCGCTGGGGCGCGAACGTCGTCCACAAGGGCAACGCCAAGGTTCACGTCTCGGGCCACGCGTCGGCCGGCGAGCTGCTGTACTTCTACAACATCTGCCGTCCGAAGAACCTGATGCCGGTCCACGGCGAATGGCGCCACCTCCGGGCCAACGCCGAACTGGGAGCGCTCACCGGAGTCCCGCACGACCGCATCGTCATCGCCGAGGACGGCGTGGTCGTGGACCTCGTCGGGGGCAAGGCGAGGATCTCCGGCAAGGTCCAGGCCGGCTATGTGTACGTCGACGGCCTCTCGGTCGGCGATGTCGGCGAGCCGGCGCTGAAGGACCGCAAGATCCTCGGTGACGAGGGCATCATCTCGATCTTCGTGGTGGTGGACTCCTCCACCGGCAAGATCACGGGTGGACCTCATATCCAGGCCAGGGGTTCGGGCATCGAGGACGCGGCCTTCGACGAGGTGATCCCGAAGATCACCGAGGTGCTGGAGCGTTCGGCCCAGGACGGAATCGCGGAGCCCCACCAGCTGCAACAGCTGATGCGGCGGACCCTCGGCAAGTGGGTTTCGGACTCCTACCGGCGCAGGCCGATGATCCTGCCTGTGGTGGTCGAGGTCTGACGTCTCGTCAGACTCCCGGCGGAGTGAACCGGGAGCGAGGCGCCTCGATTTGCGTCGAGGCGCCTCGCTCCAGTACGTTTACGGCTCCGCCAGCGGGGGAACCCGGTGCCACCGAGCGCCAGGTAGCAACCCCAGCGGGGTGGAAATTCCGACTCAGATTCTCTGATAAAGTCGGAACCGCCGGAAAGGAAAGGCGCGGAAGCGTTGACCTGGAAAGCGCCGAGGAAATCGGATCGGAAAGATCTGATAGAGTCGGAAACACCGAAGGGAAGCGCCCGGAGGAAAGCCTGAGAGAGTCTC
>NZ_JBEYVV010000041.1:0-48254 GCF_040644155.1 Streptomyces sp. NPDC047022
ACCGGCCACGACACGCAGAGAGTTCATCCGCCCGCATACCCGCAGGGAAGCACCAGGCCACCGACCCTACAAGGCACCTGACAAAGCCCTACTAGAACGGCTCGCCACCGCGTGCCCGACCAGCCGCACAGCCCTGTCCAGGCCGCACGACACTGAGCGCTTCAGTTGGCGATCCCCGCCAGATGAAGCGCTCAGTCACATCCGATCACAGTGAAGGCGGCCGAGGCCGACCGCCGGTGTCACCGGCTGCGGATTCAGCGGCCGGCACCGGGCAGCTGTTCGGCTGCGCGCCGGTAGGCGTCGGCCGCGCGAGCGAAGTAGTCGAACAGGGCCTTTTGCTGGTCGGGGGTGTATCCGCGGAGGATCTCGGCGATCTCCTCGCGGGCGGGGGCCAGAGCCTCATCGAGCCCGGCCGGTTTGCCGATGGGCTCGACGATCACCTTGCGGCGGTCCAGCGGGTCGGCGGTACGGCGGACATAGCCGGCCTGTTCGAGCCTGTCGATCAGCCGGGTGGTGGGCCCGGTGGTCAGCCCGGTGCGGGCGCCGAGCTCGCCGGGGGTCATGGGCCCGTCCAGTTCGAGGGTGTTGAGCGCGTACAGGTCCGTCGCGCCGAGCCCGCAGGCCTTTGCGCCGGCATGGCCGTGCAGCATCACCGCGCTCAGATACCGCCGGTAGACGCGCGTCGCCTCCGCAGGCGTTGACATCCTGTCACCCACTCCCTAATCTCTTCTACAAGGAAGAGACTTCCTTAACGAAGAAAGCTCTCTCGGGAAGAGTTTAGAGGAAGGGCAATCCCATGGCCATCCATGACCTGGCGGACACCACCGCCACCGAGATCACCGCTGTTCTGCGCCGCAGCCAGGACGCCTGGAACCACGGCGACGGCGCCGCCTACGGCGCCTGCTTCACCCCCGACGCCACCGACGTCACCTTCGTCGGCACCGTCTACCGCGGCGCCGACGACATCGGCCGTGCCCACCAGGCACTCTTCGACAGCTTCCTCAAAGGCACCCGCCTCCACCTGGAAGTCATGGAGACCCGACTCCTCACCCCGGACACCGCCGTCGTCGTCACCCGCGGCGAGGTCGCCAAGAAGTCCCCCAAGCGCCTGGGCAAACGCGCCACCTACACCCTCGTCCGCGACGCGGGCGGCACCTGGCGCATCGCCGCCGTGCAGAAGACCAGGCACAACCGCCTCATGGAAGCGATCTCCTTCACGTTCCAGCCCCGAACGGCACCTGCCGGACAGCCGGTCCCGGTACGGCCTTGACCGCCCCCCGCACCAGCTCCGCCATCACGTCCGGTGGCAGCGAGGGGTTGGCGGCAGCCGCTTTCACCACTTGCCAGTCGTCATCGGCGAGCAGTTCGACGATGACCGGCGGCGGCAGGGCCGGGTGCCCCGCGACCCTGGGCCGTGCCTTCCGGTCCGCCAGGCAGGCGAGCAGCGCCGGGGCCGTCGCGTTGCGGTGCCGGGCGACCTCGCGGAACGCCTTGTGCGCCTTCGGCGCACGTCTCACGAGGTCCTCCAGCAGCGCCGAGGGCGCGTCCGGGTTGGCCGCCACCCTCGCGGCGACCTGGACCCCGTGCCGTTCGACCATGGTGCGCAGCGGAGTCTCCGAGAGACCCGGGTGCGGCGCGATGGACTTGACCACCTTGGCGTCCGGGTCGGCGGCCAGCGCGTCGCGGATCCCGGCCGACAGGTCGCGCCGCTCGGCCAGGAGCATCCGCACCGCCGGATGCGACGACGCCGCCAGTTCCTCGATCTCGGCGGGAGAAGCGGCGGCGATCCGCGGCAGCAGGGTCGGCCCGATCCTGACCGAGCCGGCCAGACCGGAGAGCACATCGAGCGGCACATGAGGGTTGTGCGCGAGTGTGCGCCGCACGTCCTGGCTGTCGTCGACGGCAAGCGTGCGCGACAGCGCGCCGTCGATCGCCGCGTTCCCTGCGAGGTCGGCCCGGACACCGGGCATCGGGTCACCGGCGAGCCGTCCCTGTATCTCCGGCGGCAGGTCCTGGCGGGCAGCGAGTGGCTGGCGCAACCACGCTGAGGGGTGGTCGGCGAACCGGATGACGGCTTCCGCGGGCGTGCTCGGGTTCCCGAGCGCCAGCGCCGTCATTTCGTGGACGGTGGACTCGTGGGATCCCTCGCAATAGGCGCCGGACCGCAGATCGCAGTCGAGCCGAGGACACTCCGGATCGTGCGTGAAGGGTGTCTCCTCGGCGTCGCAGACCAGGCACCGCTGTGCCGGAGGCAGGCCCTCGCCCGTGATCAGCATCGCCAGCACGTCCGGTGGCGTCGCCTCGTTCGCCGCCGCCGCGCGACGGACCTCGGCATGCGGATGCCGCGCGAGCCGGGCGGCCAGGTCCGCCGTCGTCCACAACGCGAGCTCCGCGACGACCCGCACATCCGGGTCGGCGGCGAGCGTCTCCACCACATCGGGGGGAAGTCCGGGGCACGCCGCCAGCGTCTCCCGGCGCCCGGCATCCGGATCCACGGCGAACAGCCGCGCCCACCGATGGTCACCGGACCCCTGGTCGAGCAAGGCGAGCGCGGCCTCCGGCTGCGCGACGGGGTCGACGTCGGCAGCGGTCAGCACTCCCTCGTACGCGAGCCGCACCGCGCTCTCCCCGATCCGCGACGCCAGGGCGAGGGCCTGCTCATGGCTGAGGTCAATGCGACGGGCAAGGCTCTCGGCGATGTCCGCGTCCGCGATCGCGATCAACTGGTCGGCCAGCTCGGGGAGAAGGGCCGTATTCTCGGCCAGCCCGCACAGTACATGGTTCACGGGAGGACATCCTGTCCGGACCATGGCCGAGCGGACGCTGAATTTCCACGTGGACGGGAGAGGCCGGCCGGCGGGAGAGACTGGGGGGAGGATGCGGGGGGTGCGGCCATGGGTCGTGCCGCGTCCTGGGCGATGTGGGGAGTCGAAGGGATACGGATGGGCGAGTTCTGGCCGGTGAAGGACGTGCTGGCCCATCTCGAGGGCCGATGGCGCGTCGAGCGCGCCGTGCGGGATCTCAAGAGCGGCGAGGAAGGCCGCTTCAGCGGGACGACCGTGTTCTCCCCCATCGAGGACGGCGGTGGCGGGCTGCTGCACGACGAGTCCGGCACATTCGTCTGGCGGGGCGTTGCCCGGCCCGCCGAACGGAAGCTGCGCTTCCTCCCCGGGACGCCGGCCGGCACCTCGGACGTTCGGTTCGCCGACGGCCGGCCCTTCCACGACCTCGATCTCAGGACCGGCCGCCATGTGGCCCGTCATCCGTGCTCCGCGGACCTCTACCGGGGCGAGTTCACGGTCCTCGACCAGGACCACTGGCGCACGGTCTGGCGAGTGGGAGGACCGGCGAAGGACCTGGTGCTGACCACCGACTACACCCGCGAGCCCGGGCCGTCAGGCGCTCAGGGGTGACGCGGCCTCCAGACGGAGGTTCCAGCGCCCGTGGTGACCGACGAGCGTGATCGTCGACAGTGGGCGGACATCGATGTTCCAGTAGGTCGACGGCTGCGCCTTCAGCGCATAGACCAGCGCGGCCCGCACCACCGACGGTTCCGCCACGGCGACGATGCGGCTGCCGTCGTCCACGGGCCGGGTGTCGAGCCAGCCGCCCACCCGGGAGATGAACGACATGAGCGGCTCTCCGCCGTGCGGGGCGGAGCGGGGGTCTGCGAGCCAGGCGTCCACGGCGGAGGGTTCCCGGGCCATCGCCTCGCCCAGGGTGAGCCCGCGCCAGCGGCCCATGTCGCAGTCCCGCAGCGCGAGCTGCACCAGGGGCGCGTAGCCGAGCGCGTCTCCGGTCGCCCGGCTGCGCGGGGTCGGTGAGCAGTAGCGCAGCTCGGCCGCCGCGAGCGGCACCAGGTCATGGGCGGCACGCTGCACCTCGTCCCAGCCCGCCTGGTCCAGCGGCCGGTTGTCCTGGAATCGCTCGGCGAGCAGCGCGGAACTGCGCGCGGCGGCAACGAACGTCACCCTAAGATGCATGCGGCGATCGTGCGGCGCCCGAGTGTGCAGGTCAAGAGCCGTTACGCAGCAACAGCAGCTCGTCACAGACCGTGCGCAGCCGCCGTACGCCCTCCGCGATCTCTCCCGCACCCGCGACCGCCGCGAAGCTCAGCCGCAGATGAGCCGCGGGGGGCTCGGCGCTGAAGTAGGGGCGTCCGGGCGTGAGGGCCACTCCGGCCAGCAGGGCGCCCGCGACGACGGCGGACTCGTCGGTTCCGTCGGGCAGGCGTACCCAGAGGTGGTACCCCCCGGACGGGATGTGCGGCAGGGCCAGACCGGGCAGGGTGAGACCGAGTGCGCCCGTCATCGTGTCGCGGCGCTGCTTCAACTCGGCGGCGACCGCCCGTAGATGGCGCGGCCAGGCGGGCGAGCCGACGAGTTCGAGCGCGGCTTCCTGCAGCGGGCGGGGCACGAAGAAGGTGTCGACGACATGGATTGCGCGCAGGCGTTCCAGGACCGGGCCGCGGGCGGCCAGGGCCCCGACCCGGAAGCTGGGCGAGGTTGCCTTGGTGAGCGAGCACACGTGCACCACCACGCCGTCGGGGTCCTGGGCGGCCAGGGGCGGGGGCAGCGTGCCGGAGTCCTCGTGCGCCAGCCGTCGTACGAAGTCGTCCTCGATCACGAACGCCCCGGCGGCGCGCGCGATGCGCAGCACCTCCTGGCGGCGCCCGGGAGCGAGTACGGCACCGGTCGGATTCTGGAACAGGGGCTGGCAGACGAACACCCGGGCGCCGCTCGCCCGGAACGCGTCGGCCAGCAGTGCCGGTTTCACCCCGTCCGCGTCCACCGGTACGGGCACGGGTCTGAGGCCCGCGGCGCGGGCGATGGCCAGCATGCCGGGATATGTGGGCGACTCGACCAGGACCGGGGCGCCGGGAGGCGCGAGGGCCCGCAGTGCGGTGGTGAGGGCGGACTGGCCGCCCGCGGTGATCAGCACATCGGCCGCGGTGATCGCGCCGCCGATGCCCCGCGCGAACCACTCGCGCAGCTCGGCGACCCCTTCGACGGGCGGACGCGCCCACACTCCGGGCCTGCGCCCGGCCCGTGACAGTGCCGCGCCCATCGCGCGCTCCGGTTGCAGCGAGGGGTGCAGATAACCGCCGTTGAACTCGACGACACCGGCGGGCGGCGCGGCCAGCGAGATCAGCACTCCGGAGGCGTCGACGCTGCGCGGCACCACTTCCGCGGACGCGTCCGCGCTGAGCGCGACCTCCTGCCAGGCCGTGTCCCCCGCGGCAGGGGACTCGGCGCGGGGCTGCGCCCTGAACGCCCCGGCTCCCGGCCGCGTCACCACGAGGCCCTCGGCGGCCAGCTGCCCCAGCGCGCGGGACACGGTCACGGGGCTCACCCGGAATCGTTCGACAAGCGTGCGGCTGGAGGGCAGTTTCTCGCCTGGAGAGTAGCGATTCAGCTCCGAACGGAGACGTTCCGCCAGTTCACCGACACTGCTACGCTCTTGCATGAAGACACAGGATAGCGCTACTGCTGATACGGCAATAGCGGTTGACCCGGAAACCGCGGCTCCGTCACGGCGGGGCGGCACCCTGCTGGCCGCCCTCGGGGTCGTCGCCTTCTCGCTGACGTTTCCCGCCACCGCCTGGGGGCTCGAGGGTTTCGGCCCCTGGTCCCTCGTGGCGGTGCGCAGCGTGCTCGCCGCCTTCATCGCCGGCGGCTGTCTGCTCGCACTGCGCGTCACTCCGCCCGCGAAGGAGCAGTGGGCGGGGCTCGCCGTCGTCGCGGCCGGGGTCGTGCTCGGCTTCCCGCTGCTGAGCACGCTCGCCCTGGGGACCTCGACCACCGCGCACGCCGCCGTCGTCGTCGGGCTCCTGCCGCTGACCACCGCCCTGTTCTCGGCGCTGCGCGAGGGCACCCGGCCATCTCGGACCTTCTGGCTGGCCGCGGCCGCCGGCGCCGCCGCGGTGATCACGTTCACCGTGCGGCAGAGCGGCGGTGCGCTGACCGGCGCGGACGCCTATCTCTTCGGTGCCCTCCTGATCTGCGCCGCCGGCTACACCGAGGGTGGCCGGCTCGCCCGTGTCATGCCCGGCTGGCAGGTCATCGGCTGGGCACTGGTGCTGTGCCTGCCTCTCACCCTGCCGGGCGCACTGGCCGCGCTGTCCTGCGAGCCCGTCCGTCCGACCGTGCACGCGGTGATCGGGCTGCTGTGGGTGGCGGCCGGATCGCAGTTTCTCGGACTGTTCGTCTGGTACCGGGGCATGGCCGCCATCGGAATACCGAGGGCCAGCCAGTTGCAGCTGGCACAGCCGCTGCTCACACTGGTGTGGTCGGTACTGCTCCTCGGCGAGCACCTCACCCTGGCCGCACCGCTCACGGCCGCCGCGGTTCTGGTCTGCATCGCGGTCACGCAGCGGACGCGCGGCTGAACCGGGCGGGGCGCGGAGGGGGTGGACCGGCGCCACGGACCGATACTCCCGCGTGTGACGAGGAGGCCCGACAGATGCGTGCAACTGTGGGCGACAAGCTGGTGCAGCACGGCAGGACCGTCGGACAGCACGACAAGATCGGCGAGATCGTGGAAGTGATGGGCACGAACGGGACGCCCCCGTATCGGGTGCGCTTCCAGGACGGGCACGAAGGTGTGTGCTCGCCGGGGCCCGACACCGAGATCCGTCATAAGGACATCGGTCAGCCGATCGGAGGGTAGCGCTCCGCGCGGGTTGCTGTGCGTTGGTGCGTGCGGGCGCGATGCGGGGTTCTGCGCAGTTCCCCGCGCCCCTGTCGGGAGCGCTCCGCGCGGGTTGTGGTGCGTTGCCGGGTGGCGGTGCGTCGTGGTTTCTCGCGCAGTCCCCCGCGCCCCTTGTCGGGGGGCCTTCGCGCGCCGTTCCTAGAGCGGTGCCGGGGCCGGGTGGGTGTAGTGGTCGGCCAGGACTCGGGCCATGGCTCCGATCCGGTCGGTGGCGACGTCCTTGGCGGCGAAGAAGACGTGGCCCCCCACCTGTGGGTAGCGTTTGGCCAGGGTCAGGTGCTGGGAGAGTTCCGCCGGGTTCCGCCAGGCGGCGGGCTGCGTGCGGTCGCCGGCCTTGTACAGCGCCTCCCCTACGTACAGGCGCACACGCGTGCCCTGGGCGACCTGCGCCCACCAGCGGACGAGTTCCGCGTAGTCGGCCGGGGCGAAGCCGATGTTCCAGTAGAGCTGCGGGCAGATGTAGTCCAGCCAGCCGGACTTCACCCAGGTTCTGGTGTCCGCGTACAGATCGTCGTAGCTCTGCAGGGCGTGCGTGGCCGAGCCGTGCGCGTCGGTCGCGACGTTGCGCCACACCCCGAAGGGGCTGATCCCGAAGCGGGCCGTGGGCCTGGTCTGCCGGACACGGGCCGCGCTCTCCTGCACCAGGAGGTTGATGTTGTTGCGGCGCCAGGCCGCACGGTTCGCGAAGCCCTTGCCGTAGGCCGCGTACGCCGCGCTGTCGTCGAAGGTCTGGCCCGCGACGGGATACGGATAGAAGTAGTCGTCGAAGTGGACGCCGTCGACGGGGTAGCGGGCCACGGCGTCGAGGATCGCGTTCTCGACGAAGGCGCGCACCTCGGGCAGTCCGGGGTTGTAGAAGAGCTTCCCGTCATAGGCCACGACCCAGTCGGGGTGTTTGCGGGCGGGGTGCGAGGCGGCGAGCCTCGAGAGGTCCGTGTGGCCGGCCACACGGTAGGGATTGAACCAGGCGTGCAGCTGCAGGCCCCGCGCGTGCGCCTCCTGGACCGCCGTGCCCAGCGGGTCCCAGCCGGGGTTCTTGCCCTGGGTCCCGGTGAGGTACTCGGACCACGGCTCGTAGGGCGAGGGCCACAGCGCGTCGGCGCAGGGGCGCACCTGGAAGAAGACCGCGTTCAGTCCGTGCCTCACCGCCGTGTCGAACTGCTGGAGCAACTGGGCGCGCTGCACGGCGGGGGCCAGACCCGGGCGTGAGGGCCAGTCACGGTTGAGCACGGTGGCGAGCCACATTCCGCGCATCTCGGCGGTGGGGGCGCCGCCGTGCCGCGGGGCGGCTTCCGCACCTGCGGTGAGAGCCGACATCGCCGACAATGCGGCCAGCGTGAACGCCCGACGCGACAAACGGTTCATCACTTCACACCCTCGTACCCTGCGGATCCGCGCCGTCACGGTCCGTCTCCGCGCCTCAGCATCCTCCCACCCGGACGATCGATCATCGATACTTGGGAGTAACGTGCACGAACGGAGCAGGCGACCGGTACCCGAACGGACCTGCCACAGCCGTACAACAGCGAAAGGGACGATGTGACCGACATCGAACGCGTCGGAGTGGTCGGCTGCGGCCAGATGGGAGCGGGCATCGCCGAGGTGTGCGCCCGTGCCGGACTGGACGTCAAGGTCGCCGAGACCACCGGCGAGGCCCTGGAGATCGGCCGGACCCGCCTGTTCAGCTCCCTCACCAAGGCCGCCGAACGCGGCAAGATCACCGAGGAGGAGCGGGATTCGACGCAGTCCCGCCTCACCTTCACCACCGACCTCGGCGAGTTCGCCGACCGCGATCTCGTGATCGAGGCGGTCGTCGAGAACGAGCAGGTGAAGACGGAGATCTTCCAGGTGCTCGACCAGGTGGTGACCCGCCCGGACGCCATCCTCGCCTCCAACACCTCCTCGATCCCGCTGGTGAAGCTCGCGGTCGCCACCTCGCGGCCCGACCACGTGGTGGGTATCCACTTCTTCAACCCGGCGCCGGTGCAGAAGCTGGTCGAGCTGATCCCCGCGCTGACCACCTCCGAGGGCACCCTCGGCCGGGCCCAGCTGTTCGCCGAGAAGATCCTCGGCAAGCACGCGGTCCGCGCACAGGACCGCTCCGGCTTCGTGGTCAACGCGCTGCTCGTGCCCTATCTGCTCTCCGCCATCCGCATGTTCGAGTCGGGCATCGCGGGCCGCGAGGACATCGACAACGGCATGGAGCTGGGCTGCGCCCACCCGATGGGCCCGCTGAAGCTCGCCGACCTGATCGGCCTGGACACCATCGTCTCCATCGCCAATTCGATGTACGAGGAGTACAAGGAGCCCCTGTACGCCGCTCCCCCGCTGCTCCAGCGCATGGTCGAGGCGGGCCGGCTCGGCCGGAAGACCGGCTCCGGCTTCTACACCTACGGCTGACCGGCCCGGACGCCTACCGGCATCCCGGCATACCGGCTACCCGTACAGCACTGAGGGCCATCGTCCATGATCCGGGCGATGGCCCTCGGCATAGCTGGCCCGGCAGTCCGACAGCAGGCGAGCGGCGAAAAATACTCGACGTCCGAACAGACGGCGCTGCCGCGTTGCCCGTGCCGCGAAGCGAAGTTCAGGGTTACTTCTCTCTGAAGACGAGGCGGGCGACCGCGACGCCCGCCTCCGCGACTGGTGCGGACCGCGACCAAGCAGGACCCCGACCGGGTGGCGCGCTTCGTCCCGTATCTGCGGGGCGAGATGAACTGCGGGCGCCCAGGGCGCGGGCCCGGCACCCCGGTGTGGTGCCGGGCCCGCGCCGTTCACACACCGTGTGCGCCCCGGACCCGCATATGCCGCTCGCACACGCTCCCCACGCGCCCACCAGGCGAGTTGACTCCTGCTGCACAGGCAAGGGATGTGATGTGACGACTACGGAAAGGAGCGGACCGTGACCGCCGACCCCGAGCATCCCGTGGTCCATGGAGAAGTCGCAGAGTTACGCCGCCGTCTCGATGTGGCACACGCCCGCGTCGAGGGCGGCCTGGCCCTGCTCAGTCATCGAGCCGAGCAGACCGCCAAGGACGTGGACGACCTGAGCGTGAGGGTGGTCGCTCTGGAGCACACGCGCTGGCCCCTGCCCGCGGTCGCCGCGCTGACCGCCGTGGGCGCGCTCGTCGTGGCGATCTGGCAGGCCCTGGGGCGTTGAGGGTCTCCTCGCGCCAGGGCGGCGGCGAGGGTTCAGGGCAATGTGTCCTGCCCGAGCCTGAGGTGGTGCAGCAGGAGTAATGCGGCTGCCATGTTGGCGGCCGGGACCTCTCCACGGGCGACCATGTCGGGGACGAGCTTGAGGGGGACCCATTCCCGGCGGTCCGACTCGAAGTCGTCCACGGGATGCCCGACGTACTCGGCCTCGTCGGCCCAGTAGATGTGGTGCCGGGCGTCGGTGAGTCCATTGGAGGGCTCGACGCTCATGAGATGGCGCAAGGGTCCCGGCCGCCAACCGGTCTCCTCCTCGAGTTCGCGGGCCGCCGCGACGACGATGTCCTCGCCGTCCTCCACGACGCCCGCCGCGAGTTCCCACCCCCAGCTGTCCGTGATGAAGCGGTGCCGCCACAGCAGCAGTACCTCGCCCGCCTCGTTCACCACGGTGGCCACGGCGACGGGCCGCAGCCTTATGAGGAAGTGGTCGAGATGCCGGCCGTCCGGCAGCTCGACATCAGCCAGATTGACGCTGAACCAGCGGTTCGCATACACAGTTTGTTCGTTCTGTTTCGTCCACTGCACGGTTCTGCCACCTTCCGCCGAGTAAGGGGCAATATCGCAGCAGGAGCGCACACTCAGCAGACTCACGGCGGCGCACGCCCTGCGCGACGGCGGGCGCGGTGGGCCGCGTTTCGCGGACGCGGCGGCCGTACGGCGTGGTGGGACCGGGTCACAGCGGGACGCGCAGTGCCCCGTCGATGAGTTCGGCCGCCTCCGCCGCCCCGGCGCAGCCGTTGCGCACCAGGTGCTCACGCACGGTCCGCAGTCTGTCCCGCAGGCGCATGGACTCCATTCCCCGCGCCTGCTCCGCCATCTCCACCGCGGTGGCCACCGCCTTGTCGGCGTTGCCCTGGCGCAGCTCGATCTGGCTGAGTATCGCGAGCCGGTGCACCCGGCCGCGGTCATGGGCGGGCGTGCCGACGGCGGCCTCGGCGTGCTCCCCCGCCGCGATCAGGTCGCCGAGGCTCAGCAGCGCCTCGGCGACCTGCACATTGACCAGTCCCGGCTGGACATATCCGGTCTCGTCCGGCTCGTATCCGCGCCGGATGTGCTCGGCGGCCGACTCGGCACGCCGGATGCAGGACAGCGCGCTCGTGGCATCGCCGAGGTGCGCGTACGCCTTGGCCTGCATCGCGTAGAGGTCGGAGGCGAGCGCCGGGGTGATCTGCCTGCCCGCTGCGCGCAGCGCGGCCTCGGCGAAGGCGACGGCCTGCCGGTACTCCTTCATGAACAGCGACTGGTTGACCAGCAGGGCTATCACATAGGCGCCGAGCCCGCGGTCCCCGCTGGCCTTGGCCAGGCGCAGGGCCTGGTGGAAGTAGCGCTGGGCGAGGCCATGGGCGTCCGAGTCATAGGCGCAGATTCCGGCGATGGCCACCAAGCCGCCGGTGGCGCGGTGCAGTTGGCGGCCCATGGCGTCGGTGTAGCTGCCGCGCAGCAGGGGCGCCGTCTCCGCGCTGAGGAAGCCGACGACGCGGCTGCGGGTCGCGATGCCGCCCGCCTTGCGGTACATCTGCTCGTAATGGGCGCGGGCCGCACGCAGCATGTCGATGTCGGCGGGGGTGACCCGGTGCCGGCCGCCGCGTGAGACGTCAACGTCCTCGGGCGGGTTCTCCCACTCCCACACGGGCATCACGGCGGGTGTGCCCGTGACGGCGGGAGCACCGAGGACGTGCGGGCGCTGCTGCTCGTCGGAGCGCCACAGGGCGGTGGCCCGTTCGACGAAACCGGACAGGCTGGAGCCGTGCGGGGCGGCCGGTTCGCCGGGTACGCCGAGGCCGATGTCGTCCAGGGTCACCGGCCGGCGCAGCCGTGCGGAGAGCACCTCGCAGATCAGGTCGGGCACCTGGCCGCGCGGGCGCTGGCCCTTCAACCACCGGGCCACCGCGGTGTGTTCATACCTGAGTGCGAGACCTCGCGCCCGGCCCGCCTGGTTGACGTGCGCGGCGAGTCCCGCGTGGGAGACACCCGCCTCGTCGAGGATCGCGTCGAGCAGTGTGTTGGGCTGCATGAGTGCCCTCCCCGTGGCCGCTGCCGCAAGGTTAGTGCGTGCTGGTTCACACGGGGTGTGAACGGAGTACGCGCATCCGGGCTGTGCGTGCGCTGTCGCGGTGGGTTTCCGGCCGGTTGACTGAAACCCCTCGCAAGAGGCCGGCGCGGGCCGCCGGCTCCCCCTCGAACAGTGCGGCGGCCCGATCCGCGCCGTCCGCCCGGCCGCCTGCCCGACACTCCGCGGCAGGGCGGACGGCGGCACACTCCCGCTGACGCCGCGTTGTGACCCGCGGGGCGTTGTAAAAGATCGCACGGTCCTCAGTCGCCGACGCCGAGCGGATCGCGCTCGGCCGCGGTGACGTCGTCGTGGTCGGTGGAACGGGTGAGGCCGGCGAAGGCGGCGTCACGCGCGGCCAGTGCCGCGGCCGAGGCACCTGCGACGTTCAGGGCGTCCGAGCCGAGCAGCAGCCGGACCGGGGGCTCGTCCATGGCGGCCACCGCGCGGATGGCCCGGGCGACCTTGACGGGATCCCCGGCCGAACGGTCGTTGCCGGGTTCCAGGAACTTCGCGACCATGCCGACGGTCGGCTCGTACGCCGCGGAGACCGGCGGGACGGCCATCGACGCCCCGGCCCACTGGGTCCGCATCCCGCCGGGTTCGACGGCGGTCACCTTGATCCCGAGCGGTGCGACCTCCTGGGCCAGCACCTCGCTGAAGCCGCTCACCGCCCACTTGGCCGTCTGGTAGGCGCCGAGCCCGGCGGTCGCCGTCCGCGCGCCCACCGACGACACGGTGATGACATGCCCGCTGCCCTGCTCGCGCAGAACGGGCAGCGCCGCCCGGGTCACGTTGACGACACCGAACAGGTTGGTGTCGATCTGGCGGCGGAACTCCTCCTCCGTCGTGTCCTCGATGGAGGCGAGGGTCGCGTACCCGGCGTTGTTCACCACCACGTCCAGCCGCCCGAACACCTCGACGGCCGCCGTGACGGCCTGCCGGGCTCCCGCCGCGTCGGTGACATCGAGCCGCACCGGGACGACGGCATCCCCGAAGCCCCCGACCAGGTCATCGAGCTGCCGCACGTCCCGCGCGGTGGCGACCACCCGGTCCCCGGCCTCCAGCGCCGCCCGGGCGATCTCCCGCCCGAGCCCCCGGCCGCTTCCGGTGACCAGCCACACGGTGTCGTTCATGTCCATCTCTCCTTCCGAGCGCGAACCGACGACTAAAAGACCGCCGGTCTGTACGCTTCGAAGGTAACAGACCGACGGTCTGCCAACAAGAGACCGCGGGTCTGTAAGATCGGGGGATGACGACGTCACCGTTCCAGCGCGCCCACAGCGAGGAGCAGCGCGCGCTGCGCCGCAAGACGATCCTGGACACGGCCGCCGCGATGCTGACCGACACGCCCGTGAGCCGGGTCACCCTCAACGAGCTGAGCCGCCGCGTGGGCCTGGCCAAGTCCAACGTCCTGCGTTACTTCGAATCCCGCGAGGACGTCCTCCTCCATCTGCTCGCCGAAGCCTTCGACGCCTGGCTCGCCGCCCTCACCCCTCAGCTACGGGACTGGCCGGACGGCCTCCCGCTCACCGAGCGCACCGCCCGCCTCGCGGAAGCGCTGGCCCAGTCGCTGGCGGCCAGGCCGGTGCTGTGCGATCTGATCGCCAGTCAGGCGGCGGTCCTGGAGCACAACGTCTCGCCGGACATCGCCGCCCGCTTCAAGCGCGCGGCCGTCGCCGACGTGGGAGTACTGGCGGGTCTGGTCCGCGCGTGCGTCCCCGAACTCGACGAGCCCGGTTCCTGGCAGTTCGCCGGCACCGCCGTGATGCTGACCGGCGCCATCTGGACCCACTCGCGTCCGTCCGAGGCGATGCTCAGCGCCTACGCCGCCGATCCAGAACTCGCCTCTCTGCGCCTGGACTTCACCATGGCGCTCCGCGACACGCTGCGTACCCTGCTCACCGGCCACCTGGCCCAAGCCCGGTCCGGCGATGGATGAAGCAACCGGTATCGCGTCAGTTCCACATCCGGCCGACGCGGGGCATGAACCGGGCTCAGGCATGAACATCCGAACGACCCGGTGTCGGTATACGGCTCGGCCGCGTGGCAGCGGGCTCGGCCGACAGTGGCGCGGGGCGCGGGCGGCACGCACGCGGCTTCGCCGCGCGTTCGCACCATCCCGCGCCCCGCAAGTACGGCGCCTGTCGCGGCACCAGGGCCTCTCGTTTGGATCAGACCGGGCTCGGGGGTCTGGCCTGATCCAAACGAAAGACCCTAGCTGCGCAGTGTCGCCCCCGTGCGCTCGGCGGCCAGCGCCACCGCCGCGTCCCGTGCCGCCGAGGCCTCCTCGACGGTCAGCGTGCGATCCTCCGCACGGAAGCGCAGCGCGTACGCCAGCGACTTCCTGCCCTCGCCCAGCTGCTCGCTCTCGTAGATGTCGAACAGCCGGATCGACTCCAGCAGTTCCCCGGCGCCCTCGCGCAGCGCGGCCTCGACGGCGGCGTGCGGCACGGACCGGTCCACCACGAGCGCGACGTCCTGGGTCGCGACCGGGAAGGCGGAGATGCGGGGGCCCTTCACCGGCCCGGTACCCGCCCGCTCCAGCACGTCCAGGTTCAGCTCCATCGCGCAGGTCCGGGCGGGCAGACCCAGGGTCTTCAGCACACCGGGGTGCAGCTCGCCCGCGTACCCGACGATCTGCTCGGTGCCGTCGGCCACCACGGCCAGTTCGGCGCAGCGGCCGGGGTGCCAGGGACCGTACTGCCCCTTGCGCACGACGAGTTCGGCCCCGGCCTCGCGGGCGATGATCCGCGCGGCCTCGATGGCGTCCGCCCAGTCGGACGGGCGGCCCTTGCCCCACCAGCCGACCTGCTCGCGGGCGCCCGTGAGGACGACCGCGGCGTGCCGCGGCTGCTCGGGCAGCGCGGCGGTGAGCGAGGCGATCTCCTCGTCGGTCGGGCGGAGGTCGACGCGCAGGCGCTCGGCGGCACGCCGCTCCGCGCGCGGGTGGAAGACCAGCCCGGTCTCGAA
This sequence comes from Streptomyces sp. NPDC047022, assembly GCF_040644155.1. Lineage (NCBI taxonomy): Bacteria > Bacillati > Actinomycetota > Actinomycetes > Kitasatosporales > Streptomycetaceae > Streptomyces > Streptomyces sp. NPDC047022. The sequence continues at coordinate 14,948 of NZ_JBEYVV010000041.1, forward strand.
CAGCGCCAGGTCGTGCGAACCGCGCCCGTCGTTGCGGCGCAGCGCGCCGAGCAGGCCCGGCAGCAGCGTCGTGCGGAGGGCGGGCTCCTCGTCGGAGAGCGGGTTGAGCAGCTTGACGACCGTGCGGTTCGGGTCGTCGGCGGCCAGGCCGAGCTGGTCGAAGATCTGCTCGCCGATGAACGGGTAGTTGGGCGCCTCGACATAGCCCGCGCCCGCCAGCGCGCGGCCGACGCGGCGGTGCAGCCGCTGCCGCTCGGTCAGGCCGCGGCCCGCCGGAGGCTTCGGCAGCGTGGAGGGCAGGTTCTCGTAGCCCTCCAGGCGGATGACCTCTTCGGCCAGGTCGTTCGGGTCGGTGAGGTCGGGCCGCCAGGACGGGACGGTGACGATCAGCTCGTCCTGCCCGTAGACGTCGCAGCCGACCTCCTGGAGGCGGCGTACGACGGTCTCACGGCCGTAGTGGACGCCCGCGACCTTGTCCGGGTGGTCGGCCGGGATGCTGATGGTGCGCGGCGCGGTGGGCGCGATGACCTCGGTGACACCGGGGTCGGCGGTGCCGCCCGCGAGAAGGACCAGCAGGTCGACCGTGCGCTGGGCGGCGGCGGGGGCCGCCAGCGGGTCGACGCCGCGCTCGAAGCGCCGGGACGCCTCGGAGGACAGCTTGTGCCTGCGGGCCGTGCGCGCGATGGAGATCGCGTCGAAGTGGGCGGCCTCGATGACGACGTCCGTGGTGCCGCCGGTCTCGTGCTCGTGGTCGGCGATCTCCGTGTTCGCGCCGCCCATGACACCGGCGAGGCCGATGGGGCCCCGGTCGTCCGTGATGAGCAGGTCCTCGGGGTCGAGGGTGCGCGTGACGCCGTCGAGGGTGGTGAGCTTCTCGCCCTGCTCGGCGCGGCGGACGCCGATCGCGCCCTGGATGCTGGCGCGGTCGTAGGCGTGCAGGGGCTGGCCCAGTTCGAGCATCACGTAGTTGGTGATGTCGACGGTCAGCGAGACCGGGCGCATGCCCGCCTTCTGCAGTCGGCGCTGCATCCAGATCGGTGAGCGGACCTCGGGGTCGATCCCGGTCACCGTGCGCGCGGTGAAGCGGTCGCAGCCGCGCGGCTCGGAGATCTGCACCGGGTAGCCGGAGGCGTTCGGCGCCGGGACGTCGATCAGCGCCGGGTCGCGCAGCGGCAGACCGTAGGCGATGCCCGCCTCGCGGGCGATGCCGCGCAGGGACAGCGCGTAGCCGCGGTCGGGGGTGACGGCGATGTCGAGCACCTCGTCGACCAGTTCGAGCAGCTTGATCGCGTCGGCGCCGACCTCGGTCTCCGGCGGCAGGACGATGATGCCCTTGGTGCCGTCGTCGCCCATGCCCAGCTCGTCGGTGGAGCAGATCATGCCGTGCGAGGTCTTGCCGTAGGTCTTGCGCGCGGCGATCGCGAAGCCGCCGGGCAGCTCGGCGCCCGGCAGGACCACGACGACCTTGTCGCCCACGGCGAAGTTACGGGCTCCGCAGACGATCTCCTGCGGCTCGCCGGTGCCGTTGGCCTGGCCGACGTCGACCGTGCAGAACCGGATCGGCTTCTTGAAGCCCTCCAGCTCCTCGATGGTGAGCACCTGGCCGACGACCAGGGGCCCCTTGAGGTCGGCACCGAGCTGTTCGACGGTCTCGACCTCGAGACCGACCGCGATGAGCTTGGCCTGGACGTCGCGCCCGGTCTCCGTCGCCGGCAGGTCGACGTACTCCCGCAGCCAAGAAAGCGGGACCCGCATCAGATCTCCATCCCGAACGGCCGGGTGAACCGGACGTCACCCTCGACCATGTCTCGCATGTCCTCGACGTTGTGGCGGAACATCAGCATCCGCTCGATGCCGAACCCGAAGGCGAATCCGCTGTACTTATGGGGATCGACACCACAGGCGACCAGGACCCGCGGGTTGACCATGCCGCAGCCGCCGAGCTCGATCCAGCCCTCGCTCGAGCAGGTGCGGCACGGGCGGTCCGGGTTGCCGACCGATGCGCCCTTGCAGACGTAGCAGAGCATGTCCATCTCGGCGGACGGCTCGGTGAAGGGGAAGTAGTTCGGCCGCAGCCGGGTCTTCATGTCCGCGCCGAACAGCGACTGGACCATGTGGTCCATCGTGCCCTTGAGGTCGGCCATCGTCAGGCCCTCGTCGACGGCCAGCAGCTCGATCTGGTGGAAGACCGGGGTGTGCGTCGCGTCCAGCTCGTCGGTGCGGTAGACCCGGCCGGGGCAGACGATGTAGACGGGGGGCTCACGGTCGAGCAGGGAGCGGGCCTGCACCGGCGAGGTGTGCGTGCGCAGCACGACACCGGACTCGCCGTGGGCGGCCTTGGGGCCGTCGACGAAGAACGTGTCCTGCATCTGCCGGGCCGGGTGGTCCGGGGTGAAGTTCAGGGCGTCGAAGTTGAACCACTCCGCCTCCACCTCGGGGCCCTCGGCGACCTCGTAGCCCATGGACACGAAGACGTCCGCGACCCGCTCCATGAACGTGGTCAGCGGGTGCCGGGCGCCGGCGGTCACGCGGTCGTAGGGCAGCGTGACGTCGACCGACTCCTCGACCAGCACGCGGGCGTCGCGCTCGGCCTCCAGCTCGGCCTGGCGCGCGGCGAGCGCCTTGTTGACGGCTCCGCGGGCCATGCCGACGCGCTTGCCGGCGTCGGCCTTCGCGTGCGGGGGCAGCGCGCCGATCTCGCGGTTGGCGAGGGCCAGCGGCGAGGCGGGGCCGGTGTGGGCGACCTTGGCCTCGTGGAGCGCGTCGAGGGAGTCCGCGGCGGCGAAGGCGGCGAGCGCCTCGTCCCGCATGCGCTCGATCTCTTCCGGTTTCAAGGCCTCGACCTCGACAGGGTCGTACGACTTATTGGGTGCCGACATCTCTTCCCGTGCTTCCGATTGGCTGGCTGAAGGTCCCCGTCACTCATCCGATGACGAAACTCACCCGATGACGAATCGTGGCCGACTTCGGGACACAAAGGTGCCAAAGGCCGAGTCTAACGGGGTGGGAGGGGCTGACGGACCGGGCGTCCGCACCGCGGACCCGCCCCGCCCCTCGGGGAATGCGGAGGAGCCCGCGGGCGCCGGTGGCGTTACTGCAGATACGCCGGTGCGCTCACGGGCAACGTAAATCGGAACTCGGCCCCACCGCCGCGGGCGCGGCCGACCGTGATGGTGCCGCCGTGGGCCTCGACGATGCCCTTGACGATGTAGAGCCCAAGACCCGTGCCGCCGCGCTTGCTGCCCCGCCAGAAGCGGGTGAAGACGCGGTTCATGGACTCCTCCGGGATGCCGGGCCCCTCGTCGCTCACCGTGACCGACGTACCGGCGTCCTCCCCTTCACGCGGGGACGCCGAGGGCGTGACGTCGATCGTGACAGTTCCCTCGCCGTGGCGCACTGCGTTTTCGAGGAGGTTGCTGAGCACCTGGTCGATCTTGTCGGGGTCGGCCCAGAGCGCGGGCAGGGGATGCTCCCTGCGCAGCAGGAAGCGGTCGGCGGGCTGGCCCGCGGCTACGTACGCCTGGATGTGGCGTCCCACGGCCACCCCTATGTCGACGGGCTGGCGCCGCACCTCCAGCCGACCGGAGTCGATCCGGGAGATGTCGAGCAGCTCGGCGATGAGCCGGGTGACCCGGTTCGCGTCGGCGTCGACGGTCTCCAGCATCAGCCGCTTCTGGTCGTCGGTGAAGCGCTCCCACTTGGCGAGCAGGGTGGCGGTGAAGCCCTTGACGGAGGTGAGCGGTGAGCGCAGCTCATGGGCGACGGTCGCGATCAGTTCGGCGTGGCTGCGCTCGGTGCGGCGGCGCGCCTCGGTGTCGCGCAGGGTGACCACGACCCGGCGCACGGGTCCGGTGGGGCTCATCCGCAGATACCGAGCCGATACGAGCACCTCCCGCCCGCCGGGGAGCAGCAGATTGCGCTCCGGCTGCCGTACGCGGATCGCGAGTCCGCCGTAGGGGTCGGTCAGCTGCCACCAGCGCCGCCCCTCCAGGTCCTCCAGCGGCAGCGCCCGCTCCAGGGGCCGGCCGAGCGCCTCGACGGCGGGGACGGCGGTGATACGGGCGGCGGCGGCGTTGAAGCAGATCACCCGGCCGTTCTCGTCGGCGATCACCAGTCCGTCGGGGAGGTCGTCCGGGTCGATGCCGACTTCGGCGAGATCACCGTGCAGGGACACGGGCGCGCGGTGCGCGTCGCGTGTTCCGGGTGCCCTGCTCGTGCCGATCATGCCCGTACCCCACCTCTCATCCCACTGTGGGAGTGCCTCCCCGCCCGTGGGCCTCCGGCCCGGACGCGGCGAGCGCGGGGACGAGCCGAGGGCCGGGAGAGGGCCCCCGAGCCCGCCACACTACTAGCCGGGGGTCACGGAACGGCACCCTCCGGCGGCGCGCTGTGCACGGGCGGACGCATAGAGACATACGGCGGCGGCCGTCGCGAGGTTCAAGCTCTCGGCTTTTCCGTGGATGGGCACGCGCACGACCGCGTCCGCCAGCGCGCGGGTCTCCTCCGGGAGCCCCCATGCCTCGTTGCCGAAGACCCAGGCCGTGGGGCCGCCCATGGTGCCGTGGTCGAGTTCGTCGTCAAGGTCGTGGTCGCCGGCGCCGTCGGCGGCCAGGATCCGCACGCCTGCCTCCTTGAGGCCGCCCACGGCGCGCTCCACGGGTACGCCGACGGCGACGGGAAGATGGAACAGGGACCCGACGGAGGCGCGCACCGCCTTGGGGTTGTAGAGGTCGACGGACGCGTCGGTGAGGACCACGGCGTCGGCACCGGCGGCGTCGGCGCACCGCAGCACGGTCCCGGCGTTGCCGGGGTCGCGCACGTGCGCGAGTACGGCGACGAGCTTCGGGCGGGCGGCGAGCACGTCCTCGAAGGGGGTGTCCAGGAACCGGCAGACACCGACCAGGCCCTGCGGGGTGACCGTCGTGGAGATCTCCGCGATCACTTCCTCGGCCGCGAGGTGGACGCGCGCACCGGCGTCGTGCGCCTCGCCGATGATGTCGGCGTACCGTTCCGCGGCGTCCGTGGTGGTGAAGAGTTCCACGAGCGTCGGCCGCCCGTCGGCCCGGTGCGCCGCCGCTTCCCGTACGGCCTGCGGCCCTTCCGCCAGGAACAGCCGGTCCTTGCCCCGGAAGTTCCGCTTGGCCAGCCGCCGGGCGGCGGCCACACGCACGGAGCGGGGAGAGATGAGGTCGGGGGTGGCCGGGGGCATGCTCTTCACCTTCGGGAGTACGTACGGCGGTTCATTACCGGACAAACGCAACGGACCCGCAGGCCGCGAGGCCCACGGGTCCGTTCAGTCACCTCGGCTCAAGGCCGGTGCAGGGTCAGGCCGCCTTGGGGGCGTTGACGTCCGCCGGAAGCGCCTTCTGCGCGACCTCGACGAGCGCGGCGAACGCGCCCGCGTCGTTGACGGCCAGCTCGGCGAGGATCTTGCGGTCGACCTCGACGTTGGCGGCCTTCAGGCCCTGGATGAAGCGGTTGTACGTGATGCCGTTGGCCCGGGCAGCGGCGTTGATGCGCTGGATCCAGAGCTGACGGAAGTCGCCCTTGCGCTTCTTGCGGTCGTTGTAGTTGTAGACCAGCGAGTGGGTGACCTGCTCCTTGGCCTTGCGGTACAGGCGCGAACGCTGACCGCGGTAGCCGGAGGCCTGCTCGAGGATCGCCCGGCGCTTCTTGTGGGCGTTGACTGCCCGCTTGACGCGTGCCACTTGTTAACTCCTTGTAGCGGGGCCGCGGTGGTACTCACGCGGCCCGGAATCGATTGGGTCCCGGTCCAGACGTACGGCGCTCGCGCGCCGCCACGTCACTTGCCGAGAAGCTTCTTGATCTTCTTGGCGTCGCCCGGGGCCATCTCGGCGTTGCCGGTGAGGCGACGCGTCAGACGGGACGACTTGTGCTCGAGCAGGTGGCGCTTGCCGGCACGCTCGCGCAGCACCTTGCCGGAGCCGGTGACCTTGAAGCGCTTGCTGGTACCGCTGTGCGACTTGTTCTTCGGCATAGCGCCGTTCTCTCCTCGTCGGTGGCGCTCTCGTGCCCGGTCGTGAAACCGGGCACGTGAGAGCGTCGCTCTTGTATCGGTTGCGTCCTGGAACTGTCGTCCCGGGTTTTCCGGGGTCCGTACGTCCACCGTGCGGCGGTCGTACGTCCGTACGTCCGGCGTTCCCCCGGGGACCTGCGGCCCCGGGATCAGGCCTCGGCGGGGGCCTCGGCCTCGGCGTCGGCAGCCTCGGCGTCAGCGGCGTTCTGCGAACGGCCCGGGTTGGCCTTCGCTTCCGCCTTGCGGGCCTCCTGCGCCTGGCGAGCCTCGGCCATCGCCTCGGTCTTCTTCTTGTGCGGACCGAGAACCATGATCATGTTCCGGCCGTCCTGCTTCGGGTTCGACTCGACGAAACCGAGGTCCTGGACGTCCTCCGCGAGACGCTGCAGCAGTCGGTAGCCCAGCTCGGGCCGGGACTGCTCGCGACCACGGAACATGATCGTGATCTTGACCTTGTCGCCCTGCTTGAGGAACCGGACGACGTGACCCTTCTTGGTGTCATAGTCGTGCGGGTCGATCTTCGGCCGGAGCTTCATCTCCTTGATGACCGTGTGCGCCTGGTTCTTGCGCGCTTCACGGGCCTTCATGGCCGACTCGTACTTGAACTTCCCGTAGTCCATGAGCTTGCATACGGGCGGACGTGCGTTCGCCGCGACCTCGACCAGGTCCAGGTCGTATTCCTGCGCAAGCTCCAGCGCCTTGGCAAGCGGCACAATGCCGACCTGCTCGCCGCTGGGACCGACAAGTCGCACCTCGGGAACGCGAATCCGGTCGTTGATGCGGGGCTCGGTGCTGATGGATCCTCCTCGGTAGCACCATACGGCCGCCTGGCGGACAGCCGTGCATGTCTGGTTGACATCAGGACCAACGCATCACAGCGCATGAAAAATGCCCCGGACGGTACACAGGCGGAACTCCGAACTTTCCGGAGCACCGCCGCGGTGAACCGCGGGGCGCACTTTCGGGCGACTCCACCGTCCGTACGGAACGGTGGTGGCCGCCTGACCGGTGACCCGCCGTCCCGGAGGACGGTCAGGTGGGAGATCGGAGCCTCCACTTGTGGGCCGGGCACTACCATGTCCGGCCGGTCGTCACACAAGGCTAGCAGCTCCCGGGAGGAGGCGCGAACCAGCGTGCACCCGGGCCGCCGCGCGCCCCCTCCCGCCGGTTCCCGCCCGCCCCTCCCGTGCACAGGAGAACAGGAGGCGGGGCCTATCGTGTGGGGCATGAGTGACACCTCCCCCGAGGAAGCCCCGGCTTCCGCCGAGAACACCGACTTCGACGCCATGACCCGTGACATCGCGGAGGTCCCCGCGGTCGAGGTGATCGTGACGGTCGCCGTCAACCTGATGAGCGCCGCCGCGGTGAAGCTCGGTCTGACCGAGGAGGGCGACAAGTACAAGGACCTGGACGAGGCCCGCAAGCTGGTGCACGCCCTCGCCGGTCTGCTCGACGCGAGCACGACGGAAATCAGCTCCTTCCACGCGGCCCCGCTGCGCGACGGTCTGAAGTCGCTCCAGCTGGCGTTCCGCGAGGCCTCGATCGTCCCGGACGAGCCGGGCCAGGGACCGGGCGAGAAGTACACCGGTCCCTTGTACGGCTAGGGTCCGATCCGAGCGAGAGGCCCTGGTCCGGCCCGGTCAATCGCGTTCGAAAAGGGGCTCGCCCGGTGGGGTCGTCCCGGTCGGCAGTACTGCCAGGTCGAGGCCGCGCACCAGGCGGGCCCTCAGTGTGTCGTCGGCGGCCAGGCGCCCGGCCACCGCGCGTACGGCCTCGCCGGGGACCGCGGCCGGGTCGAGGACGAGCGCCAGGATGCCGTCGGCCCGCCCCGGGCCGAGATGGGCGCGCAGCACCGCGGGCTCGGCGGCCACGGCGGCGCGCACGGCTCCGGTCACGGCCGGGTCGGCCAGCGGATCCGCGGTCGTGCGGCCCTCCGCGAGGGCGAGCAGGGCAGGGCCCGTCAGTTCGAACGGCACCGGCCCGGACATGTCCAGCACGATCGTGTCGGCCTTCTCGTGCACGGCGGCCTGCAGTGCCTGGTGCAGCGGGACCGCGACGGGGCGGGCCGCCGGGTCCCAGCGGGCCAGCGCCTCGGTGGACGTGAAGACGGGCAGCGCGGTACGGCCGCCTGCCTTCAGGGTCGGTACGGCCATCTCGCTGGACTTCTCGCGGCGCAGGCCCTTCTCGTCCTCCTCCGCCTCTCCGAGGATCGCCACCACCGGGACGAGCAGCCGCGCGCCCTTCAGCGCCTCCAGAACGGGCCCGACGGCGGTGCGGTCCGCCGCCCACGCGGCCAGCGCCGCGCTCAGCCGCGGGTCGGCGCTGCCGTCGTCGTTCGTGAAGGGGGAGTCGGGAATGTTCTTGTTCGCCACGGTCACCGACCCTATCGGGGGTTCTCCGCCACCCTGGTGCCACCCCTCGGACACGGCGGTCGCCGCTGTCATGCGTTTCTCAGGCTCTCCTGACACGGATCTCATGGCCCTCCAACGGCACGCACAGAGGCGGTCCCGAGGATCGCGGCCATGGCGTCCCACAGAGCCCGTCGCCGCCGTATCCGGTGCGTCCGCCGCCGCCCGTTCCTCTGTACGGTGCTGGTGTCGGCCGTCATCGTCGGCGGCACCAGCGCCGGAACGGCGTACGTGAAGGACCGGGCGCGCCCCGGCGCGGGGGCCGTATCGTCGCGGTCGTCCACGGCGCCCTCGGCGCCGGAGTCGGCGAGCGCGGGCCAGGAGGCATCGGTGGACTCAGCGTCACAGCAGCCCTCGGCGGACCGGGACGCGCTGCTGGCGAAGGCCATGGAACCCGTGTCCGTGGAGCACGGCGCGGACGTGGCGGTGGCGGTGTTCGACCTGGACTCCGGTGAAAGCGCCACCTACGGGGACGGCGCCTTCGACACGGCGAGCATCGTGAAGGTCGACATCCTCGCGGCGCTGCTGCTCCAGGCGCAGGACGCCGACCGGCGGCTGACGGCGCGGGAGAAGTCGTACGCCACCGCGATGATCGAGGACAGCGACAACGCCTCCGCGTCGGCGCTGTGGACCGCGATCGGGGCGGCGGACGGGCTGGACCGTGCGAACAAGCGCTTCGGTCTGACGGACACCGCGGGCGGCGACGGGGGGCTGTGGGGTCTGACACAGACCACGGCCGCCGATCAGCTCGGCCTGCTCCAGCAGGTGTTCGGGAACGACTCCCTGCTGAGCGACGCCTCGCGGGCGTATCTGCAAAAGCTCATGGGCAATATCGCCCCGGACCAGACCTGGGGCGTGTCGGCGGCCGCCGACGGCTCCGCGTGGGCGCTGAAGAACGGCTGGCTGGCGCGCAGTACGACCGGGTTGTGGGACGTCAACAGCATCGGGTGGGTCACGGCCGGCGGCCACGGCTATCTGGTGGCCACGCTGTCGAACGGCAACTCCACGATGGAAAAGGGCGTTTCGCTGGTGGAGACGGCTGCGCGGGCCGCTGTCTCGGTGTTCGGCTGAAGCCTGAAGCCCGGCGCCCGAACCGTCCGGGACGTGGGAGCGTGGTACTACGTCGTTCGGCGCGTCCTGCCGCGGCCCTGCCACAGCACCACCGACGCCACCAGCAGCGCCGTCCCCAGGCCGCCGGCCAGGTAGCCCGCCCAGTCGGAGGATCCGGACGCGCCGGTGGACGGGTCGGGTCCCGCGCCGAAGTACTGGTGGCCGTACGACGCCGCGCGCAGTCCCTGCGGCTTGAGCCTGGCCGCGGCCTTGATGGCCGCCGCGGGGTCGATGAAACCGAAGCCACGGGAGTCGTCCCGGCCGCCGGTGGGGGCGTTGCGGGCCGTCTTCTCCAGGAGCTGCTTGATCTGGGCCGGGGTCAGGCCCGGATGGGCTGCCTTGATCAGCGCGACGGCGCCCGAGACGAACGCGGACGCCGCGCTGGTGCCCCATCCCTCGTAGTACTTGCGGTCGGGGTCGGCGATGACGACGTCGACACCGGGCGCGCTGACGGTGGCGTACCAGCGTCGGGTGGAGAACGAGGCTCTCGTGCCGTAGCGGTCGACGGCGGTCGCCGCGATGACCCCCGGGTAGGCGGCCGGATAGGAGACGTGGTCGCCCTTCTCGCCGCCGTTGCCGGCCGACGCGACGACGACGACGTTCTTCTTCAGTGCGTACTGCACCGCGTTGTCCTCGGCCGCCTCGGGGTGCGCGGAACTCGAGTCGTCGCCCAGGGAGAGGTTGATGACGTCCGCTCCGTGGTCGGCGGCCCAGCGGATGCCCTCGGCGAGGGCGTTGCCCCGGGTGGTGCGGGCCTGGGTGCGGGCCGGGTCGGTGTCCTCGAGGATGACGCGGACGGGCAGGATCTTCGCCTCGGGAGCGACGCCGATGACACCGTCCGAGTCGCCGGTGCCATGGCCGTGGCCGGCGATGATCCCGGCCATGGCGGTGCCGTGCCGGGCCCAGGGGCGCTCGCCACGCCGGGCGCCGAAGCCTACGAGGTCCTGGCCGGGCAGGACGTTTCCGGCCAGATCGGGATGGGTGCCGTCGACCCCGGTGTCGAGGACGGCGACCGTGATCCCCTTCCCCTTGGTCGTCTGCCAGACCTGCTGGGTGTGAAGGGCGTCCACGGCCCACTCCTGGGCTCGTATCCCGTCGGCGTGCGCCGCGGTGGACGGCAGCAGGGCGAGGGAGCCTGCGAGCAGGACGGTGAGGAGGCGGGCGCCGGTCGTACGGGCACCGGTCCTGCCGACGCTCATGACGGCTCCCCCGTGACCGAGGTGACGGTCTTGCGCAGGGCGGACTGGACGGGGTCGGCGAGTCCGGTCGCCTCGTTACCGAGTCCCGCCTGGGCCGGGGCCGTGGTGGCGCCGTTGGCCATGGCCGCCGCGGCCGGCTGCGGGTCGGTGACCGTGCGGCCGTCGGCGAACCCCGAGACGGCGTAGACGACCACGGGCAGGTCGGTGAGGACCGAGATCGTCCAGGAGGCCCGCTGCGCGTCGCCGAACCCCTGGGCGACGGTGCCCTTCGCGGCGTACGGGCGCGGCATCAGATCGGTGCGGCTGTCCAGGTGCTGGCTCTTGAAGCGGCGGCCGGCGGCGCTCGTGGCCGCGGCGTCTGCCCGGGTGAACAGCAGCCCGACGGTGGTGACATGGCTGCGGGTCGCGTCGGTGTAGGTGGCGCGCAGCAGCCTCAGACAGCCGAGCGGGGCGAGCGCCTTGCCCAGCAGCGGGTCGAAGGCGTACCGGCAGTCGCTGTCCGGGGCCACGGCGATGCGCGTCCAGGTTCGGTCGGCACCGCCCGGGCCGGCACCGGGTCCCTGGACGACGGGCGGCAGGAGGCGGTCGACGGGGACGCTGTGCCACAGGCTTCCGGTGACGGTGAACGCGTTGTGGGCGCTGTCGTCGGTGCCGTCCCCGGTGAGCCAGCTTCCGGTCGCGGCGCCGCCGAGGAGTCCGAGGCCGAGGACCAGGCAGACGGCGGCCGCGGTGGCACGGGAGCTCAGACGGGCGGCGAAGGGCCGTCGCGCGGTGGTGGCGACGCCGTGCGTGCCGGGACCGCCGACGCCGCGTGTGTCGGGTTCGGCGAACGTGACGAAGGGGCGGGTGGCCGGAGCGGGCGGGGCCGCCGGCGGGGTCGCGTCCCGCTCGGGCCGCACGATCCGCAGCCGTGCGGTGGTCTCGACGATGCCCTCCGCGAAGGGCGCGGTGCGCTGCGGCGGGATCGTGTCCGGTCCGGTGGTGCGCTCGGGAGCGGTGGTGGTGCGGGCCATGGGAGCCCCGGCCCCCGGCGGGAGGTCCGGGAAGCGGGCGGAGGGCGGCGGCGGGGGCGGTTCCGCCGGCGGCGCTATGCGGCCGGCGGTGCGTTCGGTGGTCCGGTCGAGGCGCAGGTTGGGGAACCGGGAGGACGCGGGCGTGCGACGCGCCGCCGGATCAGGGGCGGCCTCGGGGGCCGGTGCGGGCGTGCCGGCGGCGCCGGTGGAACCGGTACGGGACGCGCTCCCGGCACCGTAGGAGGCGGGAGCGCCGGAGGCGTCCGGGCGTCCGGAGAGACCGCTCGCCGGGGCGGACGCTGCCGGGGCGAAGGACGACGTGGCAGGCGACGATATGCCCCGACCGGCCGTCGGCGGTCGCTGGGGCGGGGGCGGGACGTCCACGCGGTCGCGCCCACCGGGCCGGGAGGGGGCGGTGGCGGGGGCGGGGGGAGGCGTACGGTCGGGCGCCGAGGACGGCTCGCCGGGCGGGGCCGCCGGGCGGGGCGGGACCGAGGGGCGCGGGGGGATGGAGGCGCGGCGCGCTTCCGTGCTCATGCACCCCCCGTTTCGTCACTGGCCGGGCCACCCCGGGGCCGCCGGGGTGTTCGACCGCCCGTGGGGAGCGGTCTCTTCAGCGTGGTGCGGGACCGCCCGGCCGTCCCGGCAGGCATACCCGCGCGGACGGGCGCCCATCCCGGGCGCGCGCCCGGGGCGGATCCACCGCTTCCCGCGTGCGCGTCACTCTACGGGTTGAACCGCCTCGAACGGGAACCAGTCCGCGGCACCGGGGCATCTGCCCGGATCGTCCCCCTACCCCGCGGTAATCCCATCTGGCAGGCTGCGTCCATGACTGCCCGCGCCGCAGACCGGGCCCGTTACGACCGGGCCACCGCCCACCTCGACGCGCCTGTCGCGATCGTGGACCTGGAGGCGTTCGACGCCAACGCCGACGACATCCTGCGCAGGGCCGGCGGCAAGCCGATCCGCGTCGCCAGCAAGTCCGTACGCTGCCGTGCGCTGCTCGAACGCGTGCTGGCCCGCGATGGTTTCGCGGGCGTCATGTCCTTCACGCTCGCGGAGTCGCTGTGGCTCGCCCGGTCCGGTTTCGACGACATCCTGCTCGCCTACCCCTCGGCCGACCGCCAGGGCTTCGCCGAACTGGCCGGTGACCCCAAACTGGCCGCCGGTGTCACGGTGATGATCGACGACCCGGCCCAGCTGCGTCTGATCGACGACGCGCGCCAGGGCGGCTCCGAAGAGGTGCGTGTCTGCGTCGAGCTGGACACCTCGCTGAAGCTGTTCGGCGGCCGTGTCCGCGTCGGCGCGCGGCGTTCCCCGCTGCACTCCCCCGCCCAGGTCGCGGAGCTGGCCCGTACGGTGGCGCGCACGCCCGGCTTCCGGCTGGTGGGGATCATGGCGTACGAGGGCCACATAGCGGGTGTCGGCGACGCGGTGGCCGGGAGGCCGGCACGGTCGAGGGCGATCCGGCTGATGCAGGCGACGGCGCGCCGGGAACTCGCCCGGCGACGCGCCGAGGTGGTGCGCGCGGTGCGTGCCGTGGTGCCGGACCTGGAGTTCGTCAACGGCGGCGGTACGGGCAGTGTGCAGTACACGGCCGCCGAGGACGCGGTGACGGAGATCGCGGCGGGCTCGGGCCTGTATGTGCCGCGGCTGTTCGACAACTACACGTCGTTCCGGGGGCGTCCGGCCGCCCTGTTCGCCCTGCCGGTCGTGCGCAGGCCGGGCGTCGGGGTGGTGACGGTGCTGGGCGGCGGCTATCCCGCGTCGGGCGTCGCGGGCACCGACCGGCTTCCGGTCCCGTATCTGCCCGCGGGGCTGGGCTACGACCCCCAGGAGGGTCCCGGAGAGGTCCAGACGCCGCTGCTGGGCGCGCCCGCCGACGACCTGCTGATCGGCGACAAGGTGTGGTTCCGGCACGCCAAGGCGGGCGAGCTGTGTGAGCGTTTCGACACGCTGCACCTCGTCGAGGGCGACCGGGTGACGGCGACCGTGCCGACGTACCGCGGCGAGGGCCGTACCTTCCTGTGACCGATGGTCTTGTGTGCCGGCTCCGTCCTTCGGGACGGGGCCGGCACGTCCTCGCCCCCGTACGCCTGCGTCCACGCCTCCCTCGAACGCCTGCGCCCATGCCTACAGAGGCGTGACGTACGCCCCCGAGATCCCGCCGTCCACCAGGAAGTCGGTCGCGTTCACGAAGGAGGAGTCGTCGCTGGCGAGGAAGGCCACGGCGGCGGCGATCTCCTCGGCCTCGGCGAAGCGGCCGACCGGGATGTGCACAAGGCGACGGGCCGCACGCTCCGGGTCCTTGGCGAACAGTTCCTGGAGGAGCGGGGTGTTGACCGGGCCGGGGCACAGGGCGTTGACGCGGATGCCCTCGCGGGCGAACTGCACGCCCAGCTCGCGGGACATGGCGAGGACGCCGCCCTTGGATGCCGTGTACGAGATCTGCGAGGTGGCCGCGCCCATCCGGGCCACGAACGACGCCGTGTTGATGATGGATCCCTTGCCCTGGCGCCGCATGTAGGGGATGGCGGCCTTGCAGCACAGGTAGACGGAGGTGAGGTTGACCTCCTGGACCCGCTTCCACGCCTCGAGACCGGTCTCCAGGATGGAGTCGTCGTCCGGGGGCGAGATGCCCGCGTTGTTGAAGGCGACGTCGACGCTGCCGTAGGTGTCGAAGGCCGTCCTGAACAGGGCCTCGACCTGCTCCGGGTCGGTGACGTCGACCTTCACGAACAGCCCGCCGACCTCCTCCGCGGCGGCCTTGCCCCGGACTTCGTCGACATCGCCGCACACGACGTGCGCGCCCTCCGCGGCGAGCCGGCGCGCGGCGGCCAGACCGATGCCGCTCCCGGCTCCGGTGATGACGGCGGTCCGGCCGACGAGACGTCGGCAGATGCTCTCGGTGTTCTCTGCGGTCACTGTGCGGGGCCCTCCGTGCTGATGAAGACGTTCTTGGTTTCGGTGAAGGCGCTCAGGGCGTCCGGGCCGAGTTCACGGCCGATCCCCGACTGCTTGAAGCCGCCGAAGGGGGTCCAGTAGCGGACGCTGGAGTGGGAGTTGACGGACAGGTTGCCCGCGCGGACGGCCTGGGAGACGCGCAGGGCGCGGCCCACGTCCCGGGTCCAGATGGAGCCCGAGAGCCCGTAGGGCGTGCCGTTGGCCAGGCTGATCGCGTCGGCCTCGTCCTCGAAGGGCAGGACGACGGCGACGGGCCCGAAGACCTCTTCGACGGCCACGCGCGCGTGCGGGTCGACGCCGGTCAGGACGGTGGGCTCGAACCAGAAGCCGGGGCCCGAGGGTGCCTTGCCGCGGATACCGGGCGCGTCGGCGTCGACGTACGAGCGCACCCGCTCCAGCTGGGCGCGCGAGATCAGCGGGCCCATCTGGGTCCTCTCGTCGGCCGGGTCGCCGACCAGGACCGATTCCACGGCGGGGGCGAGCAGGTCGAGGAAGCGGTCGTACACGGAGCGCTGGACGAGGATGCGGGTGCGGGCGCAGCAGTCCTGGCCGGAGTTGTCGAGGAACGACATGGGCGCGGCGGCAGCGGCGGCGTCGAGGTCCGCGTCCGCGAAGACGACGTTGGGGCTCTTGCCGCCGAGTTCGAGGGTGACCCGTTTGAGCAGGGCGGATCCCTTGGCCAGCACCTGCTTGCCCACGGCCGTGGACCCGGTGAACACGATCTTCGCCACGCCCGGGTGCTCGACGAGGGCGTTGCCCGCGACGGGGCCCGCGCCGGGCAGCACCTGGAACAGGTCCTCGGGCAGTCCGGCCTCCAGAGCCAGCTCGGCCAGGCGCAGGGCGGTGAGCGGGGTCGTCTCTGCGGGCTTGAGGATCACCGCGTTGCCCGCCGCGAGAGCCGGGGCCGTGGCCCAGGCGGCGATCGGCATGGGGAAGTTCCAGGGCGCGATCACGCCGACGACGCCGAGCGGTTCGAGGATCGTGACGTCCAGGCCGCCGGGCACCGGGATCTGTCGGCCGGTGAGCCGTTCCACTCCCCCGGCCGCGTAGTCGAGCAGGTCGCGGACGTTGCCCGCCTCCCAGCGGGCGTTGCCGATGGTGTGTCCGGCCTCCCGTACCTCCAGGAGCGCCAGTTCCTCGAGGTGTTCGTCCACGGCGACGGCGAACCGGCGCAGCAGCCGGGCGCGGTCGCCCGGCGCGAGCGCGGCCCACGCGGTCCCCGCCTTCGCCGCCCGCGTGACGGCCGCGTCGACGTTCTCGGCGGTCGCGGCGGGGACGGTCGCGACGATCTCCTCGGTGGCCGGGTTGAGTACCCGCAGTTCGTGCGGATGGTGCTGGTCGTGCCGGTCGGACATGGGAAGACCTCTCACATGCGTTCGAAGGAGCGGCGCAGCTCCCAGTCGGTCACCGCGGAGTCGAAGGCGGCCAGTTCGACGCGGGCCATGTTGCGATAGTGGGCGACCACCTCGTCGCCGAAGGCTGCCTTGGCGATGGGGCTGTTCTCCCAGAGTTCGGCGGCCTCACGCAGGGTGGTGGGAACGTGCTCGTAGTCGGCGGTGTACGCGTTGCCCGGGCACGGCTCGGGCAGTTCCAGCCGCTGCTCGATGCCGTGGAGCCCCGCCGCGATCAGCCCGGCGACCGCCAGGTGCGGGTTGACGTCGCCGCCGGGCACCCGGTTCTCGAACCGCATCGAGCGGCCGTGGCCGACGACCCTGAGGGCGCAGGTGCGGTTGTCGTGTCCCCAGGCGACGGCGGTCGGGGCGAAGGATCCGGGCTGGAACCGCTTGTAGGAGTTGATGTTCGGCGCGTACAGGAGCGAGAAGTCGCGCAGGGCTGCGAGCTGCCCGGCGAGGAAGTGCCGCATGGTCTCCGACATCCCGCCGGGCTCGCCCCCGGATCCGGCCATGACGTTCTGGCCGTCCTGGTCCGTGAGGGAGAGGTGGATGTGGCAGGAGTTGCCCTCGCGCTCGTTGTACTTGGCCATGAAGGTGATCGACATGCCTTCCTGGGAGGCGATCTCCTTGGCTCCGGTCTTGTAGATGGCGTGCTGGTCGCAGGTGACCAGCGCCTCGTCGTACCGGAACGCGATCTCGTGCTGGCCGGGGTTGCACTCTCCCTTGGCGGACTCGACGGTCAGGCCCGCTCCCGCCATCTCGTTGCGGATGCGGCGCAGCAGGGGCTCGATCCGGCCGGTGCCGAGGACGGAGTAGTCGATGTTGTACTGGTTGGCCGGGGTGAGCCCCCGGTAGCCCGCGTCCCAGGCCCGCTCGTAGGTGTCCTTGAAGACGATGAACTCCAGCTCGGTGCCGACCTGGGCGGTGAGCCCGAGCTCGGCGAGGCGGTCGAGCTGGCGGCGCAGGATCTGGCGGGGCGCGGCGGCCACGGGCGAGCCGTCGTTCCAGGCGAGGTCCGCGATGAGCATGGCGGTGCCCTCGTTCCAGGGCACGCGGCGCAGTGTGTCCAGGTCGGGGTGGAGCGCGAAGTCGCCGTAGCCTCGCTCCCAGGAGGACATGTCGTAGCCGTCGACCGTGTTCATCTCGGTGTCGACGGCGAGGAGGTAGTTGCAGCCCTCCGTGCCGTGTTCGAGTACTTCGTCCAGGAAGAAGCGTGCGGCGAACCGCTTGCCCTGGAGTCGCCCTTGCATGTCGGGGAAGGCCAGGACGACAGTGTCGATCTCGCCACCCGCGACGAGGGCATGCAGTTCCTCTACGCCGAGCGAGGGTGTGCGGTGTGCCACGGGAAGTCTCCTTAGGTCCGCCGAGAGCCATAAGGTATTTCCGAGAACCATTGCTTGGGAAGGGGGTACGGCCAGATGTCGGAGACCGAACCCGTCGGCACGACCGGCGCCGGCGGCGCCGAAGGCGGCGACGGCCCGCAGGACCGGCTCACGCCGGTGCTGCGGCATGTGCGGGCCGGCAACGGCTTCGAGGAGGCCCTGGAGCAGATCCTCCAGGTCGTCCGGCTCGGTCTGGTGCCGGGCGGCGAGCGGCTGCCTTCCGAACGGGAGCTGGCGGAGCGTCTGGGCATCAGCCGGGTGACGCTGCGCGAGGTGCTGAAGGTGCTCCAGGACCAGGGTCTGGTGGAGGCGCGGCGCGGGCGCTACGGCGGCACGTTCGTGAAGCCGCGTGTCGACGCGGGCGGCGAGGACGAACTGCGCCGGCGGATCGCGAAGGTCGACATAGAGGACGTACTGCGGTTCCGCGAGGTGCTGGAGGTGGGGGCGGCGGGCCTGTGCGCGGCTCACGGACTCACCGGCGAACAGGCCGAGCGGCTGCGGGAGGCGCTTGCGCGCACCCAGAACGCGCCGCTCGCGGAATACCGGCGCCTGGACACGCTGCTGCATCTGACGCTGGCGGGGCTGTGCGGATCACCGACGCTGGCGGCGCAGTACGCGGCCGTGCGGGCCTCGGTGAACGACCTGCTCGACTGCATCCCGCTGCTGGTGCGCAACCTGGAGCACTCGCAGCGGCAGCACGAGGCGCTGGTGGAGGCGGTGCTGGACGGGGACGCGGACGGCGCGCGGGAGATGATGCGGGAGCACTGCGCGGGCACGGCTGCGCTGCTGCGGGGCTTCCTGGCGTGAGGGCTCGCGCACGGCACGGGCTTGAAGCCGCGCCCCGGTTCCGTAATGGTATGCCTGTATGCCATTGGAACCCGGGGAGGCCCATATGACCGGACGACCGCTGATCGGCGTCAGCACGTATCTGGAGGCCGGTGCGCGCTGGGGCGTGTGGGAACTGGACGCCGTACTGCTCCCGGCGGGCTACCCGAGGCTGGTGCAGCGCGCGGGCGGGCTCGCCTCGCTGCTGCCCCCGGACGAGCCGGCGCGGGCTGCGGCGACGGTGGACCGGCTGGACGGCCTCGTGATCGCGGGCGGCCCGGACGTCGATCCGTCCCGGTACGGTGCGCAGCGCTCCCCGCGGACCGGGCCGCCCGCGCCCGAGCGGGACGCCTGGGAGTTCGCGCTGATCGAGGCGGCGCTGGCGTCGGGCACCCCGCTGCTCGGCATCTGCCGGGGAATGCAGCTGCTGAACGTGGCCCTCGGCGGCACGCTCGTGCAGCACATCGACGGGCACACGGAGGGCGTCGGGGTCTTCGGCCGCCACTCGGTCAAGCCGGTGCCGGGCACGCTGTACGCCTCCGCCGTCCCCGACGCGACCTCCGTGCCGACCTACCACCACCAGGCGGTGGACCGCCTCGGCGAGGGCCTCGTGGCGTCGGCGCACGCGGACGACGGCACGGTAGAGGCCATCGAACTCCCGTCCGCCGACTGGGTGCTGGGCGTCCAGTGGCATCCGGAGATGGGTGAGGACCTGCGGGTGATGGAGGCCCTGGTGCGGGCGGCGTCCGCCGTCTGACCGCACCTGGTGCCGCGACAGGCAGTTCGCCCCGTCGCGACGCCCGGCACATGCCGGCTTGCCGGTCGTGGCCTCATCGGGCCAGGCCGCTCACATCCATCACGTCGGCCTTGGCCGGGGGCCGTACGTCCAACGGCTCGTCGAAGGCGCTGTAGGAGGTGGTGGTGCTGTACTCGGCGCCCTTGTAGACGACCTTGAGGATGTACGGCTTACCCTCGGTGGCGACGTAAAAGGTGCAAGAACCACCCTTGTCCGCCTTGTCTGCCTTATCCGTCACCACCAGTTGAATTGCCGGCTTTCCCCCGACCTTGACGGGTTTCCCCTTCGTCGCCACGCCGAAGGAGGCGAAGTCCTGGGTGCACCTGGCGAGTCCGTCCCCCGGAGTCGACTCGCTGGACGGTGTCTTGATCCAGCGAGTCTGCTCCTCGGTGCCGGCCATGGACCGGCCGGACCACTCGATATAGGCGCGGTTCGGGCGGACATAGTCCGTCCCGCCGATCCGGATCTGCTCGAGGCTCGCACCCCTCACCCAGGTCGCCTTGAACGCGCACCTGCTCTTGAGGTCGGTCGTCAGACGGGTGGAAGAGCCGTCACCGCTGCTCTTGGACGTGACCGAGTCAATGGTGACCGACTTGAGCGCGCTCATGGTGTCATTCGCGTTCTTGAGCATCTGCCCGGCGGAGGGTTGCTCCCCCGCGGTACTGGCGCAGCCGGACATGACTCCCACCATGAGAACCATCGAAGCCGCCGCCACGACGGTCGATATCGTTCGCACAAGCCCCCCAATTGAACAATTCGATCGTCAACGCATAGTAAACGGTGGGAAATTTCGCACCAGCAGCCCCCGCTCCACTGAGGGCCTCTCGTTCGGATCAGGCCGGGCTCGCGGGGTCCGGCACCGCGCCTCGCTCCCTGATACGGCCCGATCCAGACGAAAGACCCGTTGCCTGCCGCGTCTCCAGTGCCGCGTCTCCAGTGGCGCGGCACTTACCCCCGCGTCAGCCCCAGCAGGTCCCGCCCCGGCCCCGTCGGCCGGTGCCCCGTGCGCCACACCGCCCGCAGCGCCCGGTCGAGCCGCACACCCTCCAACGGGACACGCACCAGACGGCGGGACGCGAGTTCCTCTCCGACCGCCAGCTCGCTCAGGACCGCCGGTCCGGCGCCGCTGACCGCGGACGCCTTGACGGCCGTGGTGGAGGACAGCTCCAGGAGGGGGCGGGCCAGACCGCCAAGGGCCGCGTCCAGCACCTGACGGGTGCCGGAACCCTCCTCCCGGAGGATCAGAGGCGCCTCGGCCAGTTCCGCGGCCGTCAGCGGCCTGCGCCGCAACGCCCAGGGGTGTCCCGGTGCCGTCACCACGATCAGGCGGTCATGCGCGACGACCGCCTCCTCCAGCCCGGCCGGCACGGACAGCCCTTCCACGAAGCCCAGGTCGGCCTCGTCCGCGAGCAGACGTTCCACGACCGCCGCCGAGTTCCCGGCCAGGAGCGACACCGCCGTGTCCGGCCGCTGGGCGCGCAGCGCGATCAGCCAGCGGGGCAGCAGATACTCCGCGATCGTCATGCTCGCGGCCACCCGCAGCCGTGAGTCCCGGCGGGTCCGCAGGGCCTGCGCCCCCGCGTCGAAAGCCTCCGCCGCCTCCACGACACGCCGCGCCCAGTCCGTGACCAGCGCTCCCGCGTCGGTCAGCCGCGAGCCCCGGGGCGAGCGGTCCACGAGCGCCACACCCAGCTGCCGCTCCATCGACCGGATCCGGCTGCTGGCCGCGGGCTGGGTGACGCCCAGCTCCCGCGCCGCCCTCCCAAGACTGCCCAGCCGGGCCACGGCGAGCAGCAGTTCCAGGGCGCCCAGATCCGGTACACGGTGCGCCAGCCCGGCCGCCGGGGGCCGTCCGTCATCGACGTCACTCATCAACCCAGCTTATGGCCTGATAGGAACGTACTCCCTGGTGAGGGGGGACTGCCGGGCGGAATAGTGGCGGGTATGGCCACCGCAGTCCAGCCCCTCGCCCTTCCCTCCCCCACTCGTCCCCGGCGTGCCGCCGCCGTCCGGCACCTGGGCCCCAACTGGTACGCCTCCGTGATGGGTACCGCGATCGTCGCGACGGCCGGAACCGGTCTGCCGTACGCCGCCCGGGTGCCCGCGCTGCGTACCGCCTGCGCGGCCGTCTGGGCTCTCTCGCTCGCCCTGCTCGTGACTCTCCTCGTGGCCCGCGCGCTGCACTGGATCCACCACCGCGACCAGGCACGCGCCCATCTGCTCGACCATGCCATGGCCCCCTTCTACGGTTGTCTGGCGATGGCGCTGCTCGCCGTGGGAGGCGGTTCACTGGTCGTCGGCCGGGACTGGATCGGGGCGGGTGCGGCCCTCGCCCTGGACGGCGTCCTCTACACCACCGGAACGCTCATAGGTGTCGCCGCCGCCGTCGCCGTGCCGTATCTGATGATCGTCCGGCATCGCGTCGAGCCGGGACAGGCCAGCCCCGTCTGGCTGCTGCCGCTCGTCCCGCCGATGGTCGCCGCGGCCCAGGGCCCGCTGCTGGTCCCCCATCTGCCCGCCGGCCAGCCCCGCGAGACACTGCTGCTCGCCTGCTACGCGATGTTCGGGATGAGCCTGCTGGCCACCCTCGTGATGCTGCCGCTGATCCTGGCGCGGCTCCTCACCAAGGGCCCGCTGCCGCCCGCCCTGGCTCCGGCCCTGTTCCTGGTCCTCGGCCCGCTGGGGCAGTCGGTCACCGCGGTCGCCGCGACGGCGAACGCGGCGGACGGCGTCGTCCCGGCCCCGTACGCCCGGGGCCTCGGCGTCCTCGCCCTCGTCTACGGCGTACCGGTGATCGGCTTCGCCCTGCTGTGGCTGGCCCTCTCGGCGGTGCTGACGGTGCGGGCGCGGCGGCAGGGCATGCGCTTCTCGATGACCTGGTGGGCCTTCACCTTCCCGGTCGGCACGTGTGTCACCGGCGCGGAGGCACTGGCGCGGCGTACCGGGCTCGTGGCGGTCGACGTGCTCGCGACAGGTCTGTTCGTGCTGCTGGCCACCGCCTGGGCCGTAGCCGCCCCGGCCACGGGCCGTGGCGTCGTCAGCGGCGAGCTGCTCGCAGCGCCTCGGCGATGAGGCGCGGCGCCTCGGTCAGCGACGGCCCGTACCAGGTGAGGTGGCGCCCGCCGACCAGCGCGCAGGGCGTCCCCTCGAACGCCTCCGGGCCGTCGTCGGCCGTGAAGCGGTACGGCTCGTCGGGGAGTACGACGAGGTCGGGCGCCGCGTCCCGCAGCTCCTGGAGCCGGATGCGCGGATAGCGCTCGGGGTGCGCCGCGTACACGTTGTCGATCCCGAGCCGGGCCAGTACGTCGCCCGCGAAGGTGTCCCGGCCCAGTACCATCCAGGGCCTGCGCCAGACGGGGACCACGGCGGTCGCCCGCGGGTCCGGTTCCGGCAGCCGGGACCACGCGGCGCGGGCCTCGTTCAGCCAGCGCGGCTCCGCGGGCGCTCCGCACGCGGCGACCACGCGCTCCAGTTCACGGAATGCCTGAGGCACGCTGCGCACCTCGGTGACCAGGACGTCGACGCCCGCCTCGCGCAGGGCGGTGAGGTCGGGCTCGCGGTTCTCCTCCTCGTTGGCGAGGACGAGGTCGGGGGCGAGCCGGATGATCCGCTCGATCTGGGGGTTCTTGGTCCCGCCGATCCGGGTGACACCGAGGTCCGCCGGATGGCTGCACCAGTCGGTCACGCCGATGAGCGCGCCGGGCACGGACGCGGCCACGGCCTCTGTCAGCGAGGGCACGAGCGAGACGACCCGCGTCATGGCGTCAGCGCCGCCCCGAGGGGTTCTCGACCGCCTCGATGTGATCCGCGACCGCGACCACGACCACGCGGGTCTCCGGTTCCGTGGCCCGCCAGCGGTGGCGTACTCCCCCGCTCAGGTACAGCGCGTCGCCGCGCCCGAGCCGGTACGCGCGGCCCTCCGCCTCGACCTCGACGGCGCCGTCGACCACGTACATCAACTCGTCGTTGCGATGCTGGGATTCACGCCCTCCGTCGTGATCGCCGATGAACTCCATCGCGTGCAGCTGATGGTGACCGCGCACCAGGGCGCGCACCCGCGCGTCTCCCGGCGCGACCTCCTCGTCGTCCGCGCGCAGCACGTCCACGCTGCACGCCGGGTCGGCCGCCGCGAGCAGTTCGACGGCGGTGGTGCCGAGCGCGTCGGCGATCCGCTCCAGGGAGGGTCGGCTGGGGCGCGCCCGCTCGTTCTCCACCTGGCTCAGAAAGGGGACGGAAAGACCGCTGCGTTCGGCCACCACGGCAAGGGTGAGTTCCAGCGCACGGCGCCGCCGCCGTACGGCCGCGCCCACTCGAAGGGGCTGTTCTTTGTGGTCGCCCATCGCTCCGGCTCCCTCCCTCGCTCGTCGGTCCGCTGTCCGTCCCGGCGGGCGTGCCGCCGCCGTCCGATGTTCATGGGTGCACTTCTTCTGTTGAGTTGTCTGCACCCTACGCATGTTCGGCAAACCGTTTCATGCGCCCGTCACATCGCTGCCTCATACAAGAGTGGTGAGGGTCACGGTTCGCGCCACTGGACGAGCCACCCCGCCTCCCGGCGCGCGCCTCCCCCGTACGGAGGTGAAGGCGCTGGCCGGCGGCATGGGGCGGCCTGCACGCGCCGGTCCGGCCCCGTGGCGCGCGGGAATGAACCATGATCCCGGCGGTGGGCCGGCCACGGCCCCTGATGCCATGGGAAGTCCCGCGGTCCGCGGCCCGCCTTGACAAGACGCGGGGGCGCCGAAACCCTGTTCGACGCCCCCGCAGGGCAGTATGCGCGGACCCACCGGGCCCACGGGTTGTCCAAAATCCAGCTCGCACGCCAGTGCGGGAGCACAGGCGCACCCACCCGGACCTATTGCGGAGTCATACGCTGCACCATGTCCGGGTGCTGCTTCAGCCACGCTGACACGGCGGCCTCCTCATGGCCCTGGCCACGGTCCTTGACCGCGCTCTCCAGGCTGCCCAGTTCGGCCTCGCTCATCCTGAAGTTCTTGATCCACTTCGTGAGCCGCGGGTACCGGTCGGGGAAGGCCCGGCTGGAGATGGTGCGGATCGTGTTGCCCTCGCCGAACAGCTTCTTGTCGTCCTTCAGCTTGGTGAGCCGGTCCTGGCTGTACGCCCAGTGCGGGGACCACAGGACGACCGCCACGGGCTGCTTCGCGGCGTAGGCGCGCTTGAGCTCGGCGAGCATCGCGGGCGTGGAGCCGTCCACGACCTTGTACTCCTTGTCGAGGCCGTAGCCGGGCAGGACCTTCGTCTTGAGGAGGTTCATCTCGCCGGTGCCCGGCTCGATGCCGACGATCCTGGCGCCGAAGGTGTTCGCCTTGCCCTTCAGGTCCTCGAGGGAGTGCACGCCCTTCACATACGACGGCACGGCGATCTCCAGCGAGGTCGGCCGGTACCAGGTGCCGAGGTCTCTCAGGCTGTCCTTTACGAGGGCACGCTCAGCTCCAGCGGCGTCGGGCCGTACCAGGCGCCCAGGTCGTCCAGGCGGGCGCCGTACTTCTTCCAGTACGGCCCGGACGTGGTCGGCAGCCAGGAGTCGGTCTGGAAATCGACGTCGCCCTGGGCGAGCGAGGTGTAGAGCGGTCCCGCGTCGAACTGCTTGACGTCGACACCGGTCGGCGCAAACAGTTGAACTCGCAACGGGCATCGCTCCGAGGGCGCCTCTGCCCCGCGCTGTCCTGCGCAAACGCACAGGTGGCCGTCTTCACACGTCGTCAACGGGTGCCGCGTGAGAACCCGGACCCGGCGTCGCAGGGTCGCTGTCGGTGCCGTACGGCATGATGCGGAACGTGACCCGACGCCTGATGCTCCTCGACACCGCCTCGCTCTACTTCCGCGCCTACTTCGGCGTCCCGGACTCCGTGAAGGCCCCGGACGGCACACCGGTGAACGCGGTGCGCGGTCTGCTCGAATTCATCGACCGCCTGGTCAAGGACCACCGGCCGGACGATCTGGTCGCATGCATGGACGCGGACTGGCGTCCGAAGTGGCGGGTCGACCTGATCCCCTCCTACAAGGCGCACCGCGTGGCCGAGGAGCACGAGACGGGCCCGGACGAGGAGGAGGTGCCGGACACGCTCTCACCGCAGGTGCCGGTCATCGAGGACGTACTGGACGCGCTCGGCATCGCCCGCGTGGGCGTGGCGGGGTACGAGGCGGACGACGTGATCGGCACCTACACCGCACACGCGACGGGCCCGGTCGACATCGTCACCGGCGACCGCGACCTCTACCAACTGGTCGACGACGCCCGGAGCATCCGTGTGCTGTACCCGCTCAAGGGAGTCGGCACGCTCCAGCTCACCGACGAGGCGTTCCTGCGCGAGAAGTACGGTGTGGACGGCCCGGGTTACGCGGATCTGGCGCTGCTGCGCGGCGACCCCAGCGACGGACTGCCGGGTGTGCCCGGCATCGGCGAGAAGACGGCCGCGAAGCTGCTCGCCGAGTTCGGGGATCTGGCCGGAATCATGGCGGCCGTCGGCGATCCGGGCTCGAGGCTGACACCGGCGCAGCGCAGGAGGCTCGACGAGGCTCGCCCCTATGTCGGCATCGCGCCCGAGGTGGTCCGGGTCGCCGCCGATGTGCCGCTGCCCGGGGTGCCCACGGCCCTGCCGCGCGCACCGCGTGACCCCTCCGGACTGGAGGGGCTGGCGGCCCGCTGGGGCCTCGGCGGCTCCCTGCAGCGCCTGCTGGCCACGCTCGAGACATGACGGTGCACCGACATCGCGTACGAACAGGGGCTTCACAGAGAGGTGTCGACGGGAACCTGGTGGTAACTTAGGTAAACCTAACGAGGGAACTGGGAGGCCATCATGGCTGAGCGCCCGGCACGGGGGGCCCGTCCGATCCACTCCGCGCAGGTCATCCGCACCGAACGGCTGACTCCGCATATGCAGCGCCTGGTGCTCGGCGGTGAGGGCCTGGCCGATTTCACCGCGGGCACGTACACCGACCATTATGTGAAGCTGCTCTTCCCGGCCGAGGGCGTGGACTACCCCGAGCCCTTCGACCTTCAGCGCATCCGGGGGGAGTTCCCGCGCGATCAGTGGCCCGTGACGCGCACCTACACCGTGCGCGCCTGGGACCCTGAACACCGCGAGCTGACGCTGGACTTCGTCATCCACGGCGACGAGGGCCTCGCCGGCCCCTGGGCCTCGCGCGCCGAGCCCGGAGACATCCTGCGCTTCACGGGCCCCGGCGGCGCCTACGCCCCGGACACGGACGCCGACTGGCATCTGCTCGCCGGGGACGAGAGCGCCCTGCCCGCGATCGCCGCCGCCCTGGAGGCATTGCCCGAGGGCGCCGAGGCCTACGCCTTCGTGGAGGTCGCGGGCCCCGGGGAGGAGCAGAAGATCGACTGCGATGTGGACGTGGTCTGGCTGCACCGCGGGAACCGGCCGCAGGGCGAGGCCCTTGTGGAGGCGGTCCGCGCCCTGGAGTTCCCCGAGGGCCGCCTGCACGCGTTCGTGCACGGCGAGGCCGGTTGCGTGAAGGAACTGCGGCGGCTGCTGCGGGTCGAACTCCAGATCCCCCGCGATGACCTGTCCATCTCCGGCTACTGGCGCCTCGGCCACAACGAGGACGGCTGGCAGTCGTCGAAGCGCGAGTGGAACGCCCGCATCGAGGTGGAACAGGAGAACCCGGAGCAGGAGCACACGGCACCGGCCGCCTGAGACGGCGCCGGGATGCCCCGCGTGCGCGGGGCATCCCCCAGGGGGCCTATGGATCTTCGGGGCAACGCCCTACGGGGGGTCGTCCTGGATCCGGTCGTCCTGGAGCCGGGCGTGCAGATGCATGTCGTGCCGGCCGTCCTGGTGCAGCAGGGCGCTGCCAGGGGGCACCCGGCCTCGTAGGCTGGAGCGCGATGAGACGCCGAACCCGCACCCCGCCCTCTCCCCTGCCGCAGCGCGACGGGGTCGATCCCGTACGGGTGCGGATGCCGTTCGACGGCGTTTGGGCCACCGTACGGGACCACCTCGTGGCGCGGCTCGCCGCCGGGGACGGGGTGATCGACGGGATGCTCGACGCGGGGCTGATCGTCACGGCGGACGGACGGCCCGTCACGCGGGACACGGCGTATGCGCCGGGCCTGTACGTGTGGTTCCACCGCGAGCTGCCCGACGAGGTGCCCGTGCCGTACCCGGTCGAGGTGGTCCACCGCGACGAGCACATCGTCGTCGCCGACAAGCCGCACTTCCTCGCCACCACCCCGCGCGGCAGCCATGTCACCGAGACCGCCCTCGCCCGGCTGCGGCGGGACCTCGGTCTCGAGGCCCTGTCCGCGGCGCACCGGCTCGACCGGCTCACCGCCGGGCTCGTGCTGTTCACCGTGCGGCGGGAGGAACGCGGCATCTACCAGACGCTGTTCCGTGACCGCCGGGTCACCAAGGAGTACGAGGCCGTCGCCCCCTACGACCCCGGCGTGGCCCTGCCGCGCACCGTGTCCAGCCGGATCGTGAAGGAGCGCGGGGTGCTGACGGCCCAGGAGGTGCCCGGCGAGCCCAATGCGGTCAGCCGGATCGAACTGCTGGAGCAGCGCGCCGGGCGAGGACGCTACCGGCTGCTCCCGCGCACCGGGCAGACCCACCAACTGCGCGTCCATATGAACGCGTTGGGCCTGCCCATCCTCGGCGATCCGCTCTATCCGGTGGTGACCGGCCCGGGACCGGCCGACGACTTCCGGCGCCCTCTGCAACTGCTGGCGCGGGCACTGGAGTTCACCGATCCGGTCACAGGGCGCGACCACCGGTTCGTCAGCGGACGGGTGCTTCAGGCCTGGTCGTCGTACGAGACGTGGGACCGGGACCGGTAGGGATGCTCATTCACCGCGCCACCAGCGCAGCAACCGCTGCCAGGGCCCAGGACCCCGTCGGGTCTCGGCGGCCGGGGCGGGCCACGCCGCGGTGGCTTCCGGCCCCGCCGTCGCGGGCGGGACGGCCATCGGCTGCGGCACCGACGCCGGGGCCGGGGCCGGTGCGTCCGTCCCCGGTGTGCCGATCAGCCAGCCGGGGCGCTGGCGCGGCACCGTGTGCAGCGCCGGCCGCTGCGTCACATCCTGCGGCGGCCTGGGCTCGAAGCGCACCGGCAGCTCGACCAGATGGCGTGAGGCGAGCGAACCGGTCCAGCGCAGCTCTTCCTCCGCGCAGTCGAGCCGGATGTCCGGCAGCCGCATCAGGAGCGCGTCGATGCCGGTGTCGGCGATGGCGCGGCCGATGTCCTGGCCGGGGCATTCGTGCGGACCTCCGCTGAAGGCGAGGTGCGAACGGTTGCCCTGCATGTTCGCGGCGAGGTCGGGCCGCACCCTGGGGTCGACATTGCCTGGCGCGATGCCGAGCAGCAGCCCGTCCCCCTTGCGGATGCGCTGCCCGCCCAACTCGATGTCCTGTTTGGCGAAATAGCCGAGGATGCTGCTGAAGGGCGGCTCGTCCCACAGCGACTGCTCCACCGCCTCCGGCACCGTCATCTGGCCGCCGTTGAGCCGTGCCCTGAAGCGCGGATCGGTGAGCACCACGCGCAGTACGTTGGCCAGGAGGTTGGCCGTCGCCTCGTAGGCCGCGATCAGGACCAGCCGCAGATGCTCCCGGATCTCCTCGTCGGTGAGCCCGGCGGGGTGGATGACCAGATGACTGGTGAAGTCCTCCTCGGGCCGGGCCCGGCGGCGGGCGGTGAGGCGGGTCAGCGCGTCCACGATGTACTGGTTGCTGGTGATCGCGGTCTCGGTGCCCTTGAGCATGTCCCGGGCGGCGTGCACGATCTGGTCGTTGTACTCCTCGGGCATGCCGAGGACCTCGCACATCACCGCCATCGGCAGATGGTCGGCGAACTGGCCGACCAGCTCGGCCCGGCCCTCCTCGCAGAACCGGTTGACGAGGGCCTGGGTCTCCCGGTTGATGTACCGGCGCAGACCCCGGTAGTCGATGGTCGAGATGGCACCGTTGACCGCGCCGCGCTGCCGCAGGTGTTCATCGCCCTCGGCGTAGGAGCAGATGGGCTGCCAGGCGAAGTGCGGCGTCAGCGGGTGGTCGGGCTTGATCTCGCCGGAGCGCAGCGGGGCCCAGGTCCGGCTGTCGCGAGTGAAGTGCGCCGGGGATCGCACCATGTGCAGGTTCTCGCTGTGTCCGAGCACCACCCAGATCGGTACGTCGTCATGGAGGAGCGCGGGGGCCACGGCACCGTGCTCGGCGCGCATCTTCTCGTACAGGGCTCCCAGGTCCTCCACCTCGGGGCCGTACAGCCGCCAGGCGCCGCCGGGGCCGCGGCCGTGGGCCGGGCAGCCGGGGGGTGGTACACGGGTGGGGTCGTCCGTACCGGTGAGGTCCCTGCCGGTCAGGGAGTGGGATTCAGACGTCACGGTGATCGCTCCGAAGCTGAGGTGGATCCGGTGTCTGGGGGGTGGGAGTGGAGGCGGGGCGGGGCGGGGGCGAACGGTCGTATGGGTACACGGCGCGGGTCAGACCGAGGCGCGGGTCACCGCCAGGGAGTGCAGGAACCGCATCAGCGTCATCAGGGTGTCGCGGCTGGAGGCCCGGCGCCGTGCGTCGCATTCCACGATCGGGATCTCCGGGGCCAGGTCGAGCGCGAGCCGTAGTTCATCCACCGGGTAACGGGGCGCGTCGGGGAAGGAGTTGACGGCGATCACGAAGGGCACACCGCGCTCCTCCAGCC
Source organism: Streptomyces sp. NPDC047022 (assembly GCF_040644155.1). NCBI lineage: Bacteria > Bacillati > Actinomycetota > Actinomycetes > Kitasatosporales > Streptomycetaceae > Streptomyces > Streptomyces sp. NPDC047022. The sequence goes on from NZ_JBEYVV010000041.1 coordinate 44,744, forward strand.
GCCCGATGACGTCGAAGCTGACCTCGAGGCGCCGGGTGTCGAGCAGCACGACCGCGCCGAGCGCCCCCTCGAACAGGCCGTTCCACAGGAACCAGAAGCGCTCCTGGCCCGGGGTGCCGAACAGGTACAGCACCAGTTGCTCGGTGATGCCGATCCGGCCGAAGTCCATGGCGACGGTGGTGGCCGTCTTGCTGTCGGAACCGTAGTTGTCGTCGACCCCGATGCCTGCCTGCGTCATGGTCTCCTCGGTCGTCAGCGGTCTGATCTCGCTGACGGAACCCACCATGGTCGTCTTGCCGACCCCGAAGCCGCCCACGATCACGATCTTGACCGCGGCCTGTGTCGTGTGCGGCAGGTGGTCCTCGGCCCGTGGACCCGGGACGGTGTCAGAGCTTTTGTAGTCCATGCATCACCGCTTCGAGGAGGGAACGGTCGGGCATCGCCTTGCGGACGATCGGGGCGCGCGCCTGGACCAGTTCGGCCGCCAGCAGATCGGTGAGCAGGACGGTCACCACGCTGAACGGCAGGCTGAGATAGGCCGAGATCTCGGCCACGGACAGGGGGGCCCGGCACAGCCGGAGCAACGCCGACTGCTCCGGCGACACGGTGGGCGGCGCCTCGGCGTTCGACACGATCAGGGTGACCAGGTCGATGGGGGCGCGTTCGTCCCCACCGGCCGCGCTGGTGAGGATGTACAGCCGTTCGGGGTTCTTCCGCCGGCCCTCGCCCTCGCCGCTGCCGCCCCCGGAGTCGCCCGCTGTGACGGGCTCCGGCGGGGGCTGCTGCCCGGGGTTGCGATCGGGACGGCGCTCGGCGCGGCGTCGGCGTCGTTGCGGAGGAGTCATACGGTCTGCCCGTTGCGCCTCGGCGGACTCGTGAGGTGGGAGCCGATGCGGATGACCAGATCGCGCATGCGGTTGCTCATGAGGCCGGCCTCCGCGACCGTGTCGGCGAGTACCGCGAGGTAGGCCCCCGGACCGGCCGCCATCATGTAGAAGTAGCCGCCGTCGATCTCGATGATGACCATGCGCATCCGGCCGTCGCTGTCCGGGATCTCCGTCGCGACCGCCCCGGCCAGGCTCTGCAGGCCGGCGCACGCGGCGGCCAGGCGGTCGGCCCCGTCGGGGTCGCCGCCGTAGCGGGCGATGCGCAGTCCGTCGGCGGAGAGCACCACGACCTGGTGGATGCCCGGTACTCCGTCGGCGAGTTCCTTCAGCAACCAGTCGAAGTTGCCTCGCTGCTGGATCACTTGAAGTCCCCCTCGTCGTCGGCCTGGGCGGGGGCCGGCTCGTCGTTGATGAGTGCGTGCGGGTCGTCGGCCGGGGGCCTGGCGGAGAAGGCGTTCGGATCCGGTGCGGTCTTGAGGCCGTTCATGAACGCCTCGACCCACAGTCCGGGAGCGGGCTCCTCCTTCTTCGGTTCGGGCTCCGGCGTCCACGGGGAGTGCGTCGTGGCCTCGACGGCCTGCGCCGCCGCCTCCGCCGCCGCGGCCTCCGCGATCCGCTGGCTCAGCGGGATCGTGACCCTGCTGCGGCGCTGCGGCAGCCCGCCCGGCGTCCACTCGGTGACCACGGGGACGTCGTCCTCCATGGCGAACTGGTCCGGGATCCGGGGCCCGGTGGTCGGGTGCCGCTTCTTGGTCTTGCGCTCGGGGGCCTTGACTCCGTCGTTGTCCAGCGTCGGTACGGAGGTGGCGCCGATCCCGTGGGCGAAGCCGGGGGCGGGTTCGGTGGTGAGCATGTCGTTCGGGATGACGAGGATCGCGCGGACACCGCCGTACGCGGACTGCCGCAGCGAGACATGCATGTCGAACATCGTCGACAGTCGTCCGACGACGGCGAGGCCGAGACGCGGGGCCTCGCCCAGCTCCTGGATGTCCACACCGGCCTGGGCTTCGGCGAGCATCCGCTCGACCTTGGCGCGGTTCTCCTCGCTGAGGCTGATGCCGCCGTCCTCGATCTCGACGGCGATGCCGGTCTGCACCTCGGTGGCGGTGACGTGCACCTTGGTCTGGGGCGGCGAGTAGCGCGTGGCGTTGTCGAGGAGTTCGGCCGCCGCGTGGATGATCGGCTCGACCGAGATGCCCTTGATGTTGACCTTGGCGATCGAGTGCAGTTCGATACGGCGGTATTCCAGGATGCGGGACATCGCGCCGCGCAGCACGCTGTATAGCGGTACGGGCGCGGGCCACTGGCGGCCGGGCCGGCCGCCGCCGAGGACTGCGATGGAGTCGGCGAGGCGGCCGATCAGCGCGGTGCCGTGGTCGATGCGGAGCAGGTCGTCGAAGACCTCGGGGTTGCGGCCGTGGTCCTCCTCCATCTCCCTGAGCTCGTTGGCCTGCTGGTGGACGATGGCCTGGACTCGGCGGGCGATGTTGACGAAGGCGCGCTGCATGGAGTCGCGCATCGCGGTCTCGCGGTCGACGATCTTCAGTACGGCGCGGAGCAACTGCCGCTGCGGCTGGGGCAGCCCGCGGAACTGGGGGTTGCCGTCGATGACCGTCCGCATCACCTCCCGGGGCGAGACACCGCCACGCAGGCCGTCGAGCGCCTGCGGCAGCACTTCTGTGCGGAAGTACTCGATGTCCTCGTCCTGGGAGGCGATGCGCTGTTCGAGGTAGGCCGCGCGCTGCGCGAAGTCGGCGCGCAGGCCGCGCAGGGTCCGGCCGCGGCGTGCCGCGACGGTCGCGAAGACGGTGACGAGGAGCGTGGCGACGGCTCCGCACAGGCCGACGGCGATCCGGGCCTGTGCCGGGACCGTCGCGACGGCGGCACCCGTGGCGGCCCCCATCAGTATGGCGGGCAGCAACAACTCGCGTGCGTAGGGAAGTTCACGGCCACCGGGAGGCGATTGAACACTCACCATGTATGCCCTCTGAGATGAATCGGCGGGGTCGGGATGCTTTGCGGAGGAACGTGGGGGTAGGTACTGGATCAGACATGAGGATCTATAGGATCTTCGTTATTTTTGGGAACAGGCGCACGATTTCACCTCAACTTGGTGCGCCGCGGGCGAGCCTAGTCCGACCGGATCATCGCTGTGTCATATTCAGCAACCACCTGAAAAGCCCACCACGCAGGAGTACGCTCAACTCCATTTGCACGCTGTGCCACAATTCGAACACACTGTGTCACGAGGAACGGGCGTACGTGACCCCGCTCCATCGATGTGCGCCACGACGGCGTGACGGTGCGGCCGATCGCGCTCACCGGCGACTTCTACGGGCTGAGCGAACGGGACCTCGAACTGGCCCGGCGCACCGGGTTCTTGCCGACCCGGAAGGCGACGACGCCCGCGTCGGCACCGTCGGCCGGACAGGCCCGGAGGCCACCCGCTTCAGAGCAGGGCGACCGGACAGTGCCCCGCGTCTCCGCGGGGCACTGACAGGGGTGGGGGGATGCTAGTAGGTTGTCGCGGCTTAGTTCTTGCATGTTTGGGAGACTGGTATCGGTCAGGTTCCTTCTCCCTTGTCAGGCAGGTCTGTTGTTATGGGTTCGCAGAAGAAGTGGCC
>NZ_JBEYVV010000042.1:0-44385 GCF_040644155.1 Streptomyces sp. NPDC047022
CCCCAGGTCATCCGTTCGACAGGGGGGAACAGTCATGCCGGGCCCGGAGGCCAGCGGCCCTCTTGCAGGACCGCGCAAAACATAACGGGGGGGGGTGCCCACTCGCCGGGTCCGGCCCCGCAGGCGTCCGTTTAGGCTGGGCGGCATGCCCACGTTGCTCCTCGTCCGACATGGACGCTCCACCGCCAACACCGCGGGACTCCTCGCCGGCTGGATGCCCGGCGTCGCCCTCGACGAGCGCGGCACCGAACAGGCCGCGGCCCTGCCGGGGCGACTCGCCGGGCTGCCGATCTCCGAGGTCGTCGCGAGCCCGCTGCAGCGCTGCCAGGAGACCGTCCGGCCGCTGCTCGACGCCCGCCCCGGACTGAATGCGCACACCGACGACCGGATCGGTGAGTGCCACTACGGTGACTGGTCCGGCCGTAAGCTCGCCGAGCTGTCCGACGAGCCGCTGATGGAGGTCGTCCAGGCTCACCCGTCGGCCGCCGCGTTCCCCGGCGGCGAGTCGATGCGGGCCATGCAGACCCGCGCCGCCGAGGCGGTGCGGGAGTGGAACGAACGGGTGGAGCGCGACCACGGCGCCGACGCCGTGTACCTCATGTGCTCGCACGGTGACATCATCAAGTCGCTTGTCGCGGACGCACTCGGACTTCATCTCGACCTTTTCCAGCGGATCTCTGTAGAACCGTGTTCCATCACCGCGATCCGTTACACCCGTCTGAGGCCGTTTCTCGTTCGCCTCGGCGACACCGGGGATTTCAGCTCCCTCATGCCGCGCGCGGAATCCTCCGGTTCCGACGCCACGGTCGGGGGCGGCGCGGGCGCCCCGTGATCGTCGGCAGCAGTAGGGTGAAGCGGGCGCACGAGCGCAGCAGTTGTCAGTAACCGAAAGCGGGCCGGTGCCGTCGGCCGGTCCCGTTCCCGATCTCATGGAGACAGGACGTGTCCCGTCAGGTGTTCCTCTACGACCCCCCGGACCGCTTCGTGGCCGGGACGGTCGGGCTGCCCGGGCGCCGTACTTTCTTCCTGCAGGCTTCGTCCGGCCCCCGGGTGACGAGCGTCGCTCTGGAGAAGACCCAGGTCGCGGCGCTCGCCGAGCGCATGGACGAGCTGCTCGACGAGGTGGTGCGCCGTAGCGGCGGCAGCGCGTCCGTACCCGCCATGGCCCCCACGGACGACTCGGACACGGCACCGCTGGACACCCCCATCGAGGAGGAGTTCCGCGTCGGCACCATGGCACTGGCCTGGGACGGTGACGAACAGCGCATGATCGTAGAGGCGCAGGCGCTCGTCGAGCTGGACGCAGACTCCGAGGAGGACCTCGCCGAGGCCGAGGAGCGGCTGCTCCAGGACGAGGAGAACGGCCCTCCGATGCTCCGGGTGCGCCTCACCGGCGCGCAGGCCCGCGCCTTCGCCAAGCGCGCCCTCGACGTCGTCAACGCCGGGCGGCCGCCGTGCCCGCTGTGCAGCCTCCCGCTCGACCAGGAAGGACACGTATGTCCGCGCCAGAACGGATACCGCCGCGGAGCGTGACCACGGTCGAACTGCTCGCCGAGGGCGAGCTGACGGTGGTCGGACGCATCCGCGACGCGTCCAACGCGGCGCTGTACTGCACGGTCTCCTACGAGGGCCGGGAAGCCGCCTGCGTCTACAAGCCCATCCAGGGGGAGCGGCCCCTGTGGGACTTCCCCGACGGCACGCTCGCCGAGCGCGAGGTGGCCGCCTACGAGGTGTCCGAGGCCACCGGCTGGGAGCTCGTGCCGCCCACCGTGCTGCGCGACGGGCCCTACGGCCAGGGCATGTGCCAGCTGTGGATCGACGGCACGCCGGGGCCCGAGCTGCTCGCCCTGATGGACGCCGAGGAGCCGGCGGAGGGCTGGAAGGCCATCGGCCTCGCCGACGTCGGGGAGGACCGGACGGCCCTGCTCGTGCACGCCGACGACGAGCGGCTGCGGCGCCTGGCCGTGCTCGACGCGGTCATCAACAACGCAGACCGCAAGGGCGGCCATCTGCTGCCCGGCGGTGAGGAGCGCCTGTACGGCATCGACCACGGGGTGACTTTCAACACCGAGAACAAGCTGCGCACCCTGCTGTGGGGATGGGCCGGGGAGCCGCTGACCGGGGAGGCGGTCGAGGTGCTCGAGCGGCTGAAGGAGGATCTGCGGGAGGGCGCGGCGCTGGCCGTACGGCTCGGTGATCTGCTCACCGCCGACGAGGTCCAGGCCACGCGGGCGCGCGTCGACGGGCTCCTGGAGTCGGGCAGGCATCCGGAGCCCAGCGGGGAGTGGCCGGCGATTCCGTGGCCGCCGGTGTAGTCGCGGCCACCGGCGCGGCCCCGGAACCGCGCCGGCGCGACAGGGGCCGGAAACCGCTCGGCAGTGGTCGCCCCCGGCACGCCCCGCACATCGGCGGCCCGCGCGCAAGAGCGCGTTCCTGGCCATACGGCCCGTCCGGTTCGTACACCGAACTTCCGGCCGGTTAGGCTCATGGCATGCATGCCTGGCCCGCTTCCGAGGTCCCCGCCCTGCCAGGCCAGGGCCGCGACCTCAGGATCCACGACACCGCGACCGGCGGTAAGGTCTCCCTCGACCCCGGTCCCGTCGCCCGCATCTATGTGTGCGGCATCACCCCGTACGACGCGACCCACATCGGGCACGCGGCGACGTACAACGCGTTCGACCTCGTCCAGCGCGTGTGGCTGGACACCAAGCGGCAGGTGCACTACGTCCAGAACGTGACCGACGTCGACGACCCGCTCCTGGAGCGCGCGGACCGCGACGGCGTCGACTGGGTGGCCCTCGCCGAGAAGGAGACCGCCCTCTTCCGCGAGGACATGACCGCCCTGCGGATGCTTCCTCCCCGGCACTACATAGGCGCGGTGGAGGCAATACCCGGGATCGTGCCGCTCGTCGAGCGCCTCCGGGACGCCGGAGCGGCGTACGAGCTCGAAGGGGACATCTACTTCTCCGTCGAGTCCGACCCCGACTTCGGAAAGGTGTCCAACCTGGACGCCGCCGCCATGCGCCTGCTGTCAGCCGAGCGCGGCGGCGACCCGGAGCGCCCCGGCAAGAAGAACCCGCTCGACCCGATGCTGTGGATGACCGCCCGCGAGGGCGAACCCAGCTGGGACGGCGGCTCGCTGGGCCCGGGCAGGCCCGGCTGGCACATCGAATGCGTGGCCATCGCCCTCGACCACCTGGGCATGGGCTTCGACGTGCAGGGCGGCGGCTCCGACCTCGCCTTCCCGCACCACGAGATGGGTGCCTCGCACGCTCAGGTGCTGACAGGTGAGTTCCCGATGGCCAAGGCGTACGTCCACGCCGGGATGGTGGCGCTGGACGGCGAGAAGATGTCGAAGTCGAAGGGCAACCTCGTCTTCGTGTCCCGGCTGCGGCGCGACGGCGTCGACCCGGCGGCCATCAGGCTCGCGCTGCTGGCCCACCACTACCGCTCCGACTGGGAGTGGACCGACGAGGTGCTCCAGGAGGCCGTGGCACGGCTCGACCGCTGGCGCTCCGCCGTCTCCCGGCCCGACGGCCCGCCCGCCGAGGCGCTCGTCGAGGAGATCCGCGAGGCGCTCGCCGACGACCTGGACGCACCGGCGGCGCTCGCCGCGGTGGACCGCTGGGCGGCACTCCAGGAACAGAGCGACGGTACGGACACGGGCGCGCCCGGAGTCGTCTCACGTGCCGTGGACGCGCTGCTCGGCGTGGCTCTCTGAGCCTCACCCTCCGGGCACAGAAGAACGATCAAGGGCGGTGCGCACACGCGCACCGCCCTTGTCAGTCCTCCGACGTGTCCTCGTCCTCGTCGTCTGTCCGCGGCGGCTTCGGCGGTCTCGTCAGCCCGCCAGGGTTGTCCTTGTCCCGGTCCCGCCGGAACGAGCCACTGTCGCCGCCGTCCGCCGTGGCATGCCCGCCGGGCGGGTTTATGTCCCGTCGGCGCAGATACCGCTCGAACTCGCGGGCGATCGCCTCGCCCGACGCCTCCGGCAGCTCGGCGGTGTCCCGGGCCTCCTCCAGCGTCTGGACGTACTCGGCGACCTCGCTGTCCTCGGCGGCCAGCTGGTCCACGCCCAACTGCCAGGCACGCGCGTCCTCCGGCAGCTCACCGAGCGGGATACGCAGGTCGACCAGGTCTTCCAGGCGGTTGAGCAGAGCCAGGGTGGCCTTCGGGTTCGGCGGCTGCGACACATAGTGGGGGACCGCCGCCCACAGCGAGACCGCCGGGACGCCCGCGTGGGTGCACGCCTCCTGGAGAACGCCCACGATGCCCGTGGGGCCCTCGTACTTGGTCTCCTCGAGGTCCATCCGGCGCGCCAGGTCCGGGTCGGACGTGGTCCCGCTGATCGGGACCGGACGTGTGTGCGGGGTGTCACCGAGCAGAGCTCCGAGGATCACCACCAGTTCCACGCCCAGTTCATGGGCGAAGCCCAGCAGTTCGTTGCAGAACGACCGCCAGCGCATCGAGGGTTCGATCCCGCGGACCAGTACAAGGTCGCGGGGCTTGTCACCGCCGACGCGGACCACGGACAGCCGTGTGGTGGGCCAGGTGATCTTGCGTACTCCGGCCTCCATGAACACGGTGGGGCGGTTCACCTGGAAGTCGTAGTAGTCCTCGGCGTCCAGCGCCGCGAACACCTCGCCCTTCCACTCCCTGTCCAGATGCGCGACCGCGGCGGAAGCGGCGTCACCGGCATCGTTCCAGCCCTCGAACGCGGCCACCATGACCGGGTCGATCAGCTCGGGAACCCCCTCGAGCTCGATCACCCAGCGCCTCCTTCCGACGTGCCCTTCATGTACGTCCCAACCTTACGGCGTGCCACGGGGGTGCCCGCAGCCCCTTGCACGGGGGAGTGAACGGATGACTGCCCAGTCTGGGACGCTCGAACACCCATGATCGCCGACAGGACATCCCGGCCCGGAGGAGGGCCACACATCGGACGGATCACATGGCCCGCTCCGCCCGGGCCACAGCCACCACCTCATCGAGCGTCGTCAGAACCCGGTCACCAGCCGCAACGCGCCCGGCACGCCGAGGTGTCGGGGCCGACCGCGCGTCCGTGCCCAGCCCGGCACACACGCCCGCCTCCAGCAGGCGAGGGGCGGCCCCCTTCGGGAGCCGCCCCTCGATGTCCGCTGGTGCCTACGCCTTGCCGAGCAGGTCCTCGACCTTGCCGCGCACCTCGTCCGTGGCCAGGCCGCGGATCGTCAGCGTCGTACGGCGGCGCAGCACGTCGTCCGCGGTGGAGGCCCACTCGTGGTCCCGGGCGTAGACGACCTGCGCCCAGATCTCCGGGGCGTCCGGGTGGATGCGCTCGCCGAGCTCCGCGTTCTCGTTGGCCAGTCGGGCGATGTCGAAGGCCAGCGAGCCGTAGTGCGTCGCCAGGTGCTTGGCGGTGTCGGCGGCCATGCGCGGGCCGGGGGCCGGACCGTCGACGACCAGCCGGTGGGCGACCGCGCGCGGGTTGGCGACGCCCGGCAGGGGCAGCCGCTTCGGCAGCGAGGAGATCGGCTCGAAGTCCTCGCCGAGCGGACGGCCCGGCAGGGACTCGAGCTTCTTCATGACGGTGCGTCCGATGTGCCTGAACGTCGTCCACTTGCCGCCCGCGACGGACAGCATGCCGCCCCGGCCCTCGGTGACGACGGTCTCGCGCTTGGCCTTGGCGGTGTCGCCGGGGCCGCCCGGCAGCACCCGCAGACCGGCGAAGGCGTAGGTGATCAGATCGGGCCGCAGCTGCTGGTCGCGGACCGAGAACGCGGCCTCGTCCAGGATCTGCGCCACGTCCTTGTCGTTGACCGCGACGTCCGCCGGATCACCCTCGAACTCCTCGTCGGTGGTGCCGAGCAGCAGCATGTCCTCCCAGGGGAGGGCGAAGGTGATGCGGTACTTGTCGATCGGCGTGGCCAGCGCCGCCTTCCAGGGAGAGGTGCGCTTGAGCACCAGGTGCGCACCCTTGGACAGGCGTATGGAGGGCGCCGCCTTCGGGTCCTCCATCCTGCGCAGGTGGTCGACCCAGGGGCCGGTCGCGTTGAGCACCAGCCGCGCGTCGACACCGAACTCGTCGCCGGACAGGCGGTCCTTGAGCTCGGCGCCGGTGACCCGGCCCTGCGTGAAGCGCAGACCGGTGACCTCGGCGTGGTTGAGCACCACCGCGCCCGCGTCCACGGCCGCGCGGACCGTCATCAGCGCCATGCGGGCGTCGTTCATCTGGTCGTCGCCGTAGACGGCGACGGCCTTGAGGTTCTCGGTGCGCAGCTCCGGCACGTCCTGCTGCGCCCTGGCGGGCGACAGCAGGTGGCCGACGCCGTCCCCGAACGCCGACAGCGCGGAGTAGGCGAAGACGCCCGCCCCGAGCTTCGCGGCGCCGTGCGGCCCGCCCTTGTAGACGGGGAGGTAGAACGTGAGCGGGTTCGCCAGGTGGGGGGCCACCTGACGGGAGACCGCACGGCGCTCGAAGTGGTTCTCCGCCACCAGCTTCACCGCGCCGGTCTGCAGGTAGCGCAGACCGCCGTGGAGCAGCTTGGAGGAGGCGGAGGAGGTGGCGCCGGCGAAGTCGCCGGCGTCCACCAACGCCACCCGCAGGCCCGACTGCGCGGCATGCCATGCCGTGGAGATGCCCAGGATCCCGCCACCGATCACCAGGAGGTCGTACGTCGCTTTGGACAACTGCTCCCGGGTCTCGGCGCGGCTCGGGGTGGAGCCGTGGGCCGGGTGGGTCCCCAGAGCCGGGACACTCTGCAGGGTGGTCATCGCGAATTACTCCTCGTCTTCGATCCAGCCCATGGTCCGCTCGACGGCCTTGAGCCAGTTCTTGTACTCACGGTCGCGGGTCTCCGCGTCCATGTGGGGCGTCCACTCGGCGGCCCGGCGCCAGTTGGCGCGCAGGTCGTCGGTGCTGGTCCAGAAGCCGACGGCGAGGCCGGCGGCGTAGGCGGCGCCGAGGCAGGTGGTCTCGGCGACCATCGGGCGCACCACAGGCGCGTCCAGGACGTCCGAGAGCGTCTGCATCAACAGGTTGTTGGAGGTCATACCGCCGTCGACCTTGAGGGCCGCGAGCTCGACGCCGGAGTCCTTCGTCATGGCGTCGGTGATCTCACGGGTCTGCCAGGCCGTGGCCTCCAGGACGGCGCGCGCGAGGTGCGCCTTTGTGACGTACCGGGTCAGACCGCTGATCACGCCACGGGCGTCGGAGCGCCAGTACGGGGCGAACAGACCGGAGAAGGCCGGCACGAAGTAGGCGCCGCCGTTGTCCTCGACCGAGAGCGCCAGCGTCTCGATCTCCGCGGCGGTCTTGATCAGGCCCATCTGGTCGCGCATCCACTGCACCAGGGAGCCGGTGACGGCGATCGAGCCCTCCAGGGCGTAGACCGGCTTCTCGTCGCCGATCCGGTAGCCGACGGTGGTCAGCAGGCCCGAGTAGGAGTTGATGATCTTCTCACCGGTGTTCATCAGCATGAACGTGCCGGTGCCGTAGGTGGACTTGGCCTCGCCCTCGGAGAAGCAGGTCTGGCCGAACAGGGCCGCCTGCTGGTCGCCGAGCGCCGAGGCCACCGGGATGCCGCCGAGCAGCTCGCCGAGGCTGCCGCCGGCGATCTCCCCGTACACCTCGGCCGACGAGCGGATCTCCGGCAGCATCGCCATCGGAACGCCGATCGACTCGCAGATCTTCTCGTCCCACTCCAGCGTGTGAAGGTTCATCAGCATGGTGCGGGAGGCGTTGGTCACGTCGGTGACGTGATGGCCGCCGTCGACACCGCCGGTCAGGTTCCAGATGACCCAGGTGTCCATGGTGCCGAAGAGGATGTCGCCCGCCTCGGCGCGCTCGCGCAGGCCCTCGACGTTGTCGAGCAGCCAGCGGGCCTTGGGGCCGGCGAAGTACGAGGCCAGCGGCAGACCGGTCTCGCGACGGAAGCGGTCCTGGCCGACGTTGCGGCCGAGCTCCTTGCAGAGCGCGTCGGTGCGGGTGTCCTGCCAGACGAGGGCGTTGTGGACGGGCTCACCGGTGTTCCTGTCCCACAGCACGGTGGTCTCGCGCTGGTTGGTGATGCCGATCGCCTTGATGTCGTCGCGGGTGATCCCGGCCTTCTCGACGGCTCCGGCGACGACCTCCTGGACGTTGGTCCAGATCTCGGTGGCGTCGTGCTCGACCCAGCCCGGCTTCGGGAAGATCTGCTCGTGCTCCTTCTGGTCGACGGAGACGATGCGGCCGTCCCGGTCGAAGATGATGCAGCGCGAGGAAGTCGTGCCCTGGTCGATGGCGGCGATGAACGGGCCGGCGGTGTGTGCGTCGGTCACTGTCTGCTCCTGAAATTCCTAAGTCCGCGGATAAGTGGGGCGGCTCTACGGCTCTTACGGCGCGGTGCTGAGTGCTGAGGGGCGATGCCCGGAGTGATCAGTTTTCTCAGGCGAAGGCGACGTTGTATATGCCGGCGGCGATGGCGCCTCCGACCAGCGGACCGACGACGGGGATCCAGGCGTAGCCCCAGTCGGAACCACCCTTGTTGGGCAGGGGGAGAAGTGCGTGCACGATGCGCGGACCGAGGTCGCGGGCGGGGTTGATCGCGTATCCGGTCGGGCCGCCGAGTGACAGACCGATGGAGACGACGACCAGCGCGGTGATCAGGGCGCCAAGAGTGCCGAGGCCGTTGCCCTTGTCGTTGAGACCCTGCGTCAGCACGGCGAGGACCAGCACGATCGTTCCGATGATCTCCGTCGCGAGGTTCATCACCGCGTTACGGATCTCGGGGCCGGTCGAGAAGACGCCGAGCACCGGACCGGCCTCGGCCTCCTGGGCCTCGGCGGCCTTGGTGGCCTGCGCGCCCGGTCCACCGACGATCTCGCTGTCGGTGAGGTGGGCCTGGAACTGGCCGTAGTAGACGACCCACACCAGAGTCGCGCCGATCATGGCGCCGAGCAGCTGTCCGCCCCAGTAGTACGGGACGTTGCTCCAGTCACCGTCCTTGATGGCGAGCGCGAGCGTCACGGCCGGGTTCAGGTGGGCACCCGACAGGGGCGCCGAGGTGTAGACCGCCGTGAGGACTGCGAAGCCCCACCCGAAGGTGATGGCCAGCCAGCCGGCGTTGCGGGCCTTGGAGGCCTTCAGCGTCACGGCGGCACAGACGCCGCCGCCGAGCAGGATGAGTATGGCGGTACCGATGGTCTCGCCGATGAAGATGTCGGAGCTGGACACCCGCGACTCCTTTGTCCTTCGTCCAGGGGAAGGCGAACCCCGGGTCCCTCCGGTGGTCCGCGCCCTCGGGGGTGAGAGCGATGCCGGCCCTTGGCGTTGCCACACTCTAGCGCGTATTGCCGGTAGGTGTTCGACAATGCCGACCGATGGACGGGAGTCTCGCTTCCGGTTCGGTAAGACGTCAAGAGTTCGACAATCGAAAGCCTGATCGTTACTGATCGCTTGGCCGATCGCTTGGAGCCCGCCGTTCCGCAACGGGCGCGTACCGCGCGCGAGCAGGGGCGTCGTGGGGCCGTATGCCGTCGTGAGCCGTCGCGCGGGGGATGGGTCGCCGCGAGGGTGCGGGCGGACGGCGGACCCGGCCCCGGAGCGCCCTGGCGGGAATTCCGCTTACGGGAAAGGGCCGGTACGGCGACGCCGTACCGGCCCTTCGTGACACGGGGGCGCGGAGAGGGGGAGATATCGGAAACTTTCCGGCTTCCGGTGTGATATCAGGAGCTTCCCGGCACTCGGATTTGCCCGTGGCGCGAGCCCGGTGCGGGGCCCGAGGTGCGGGTTCAGAACCTGCCGGCGCCGAGGTCGCGCGAGACCGCACGGGCGCAGTCACGGACCGCAGCGATCAGCTCGGGGCGCAGCTCCCCGTCCCTGCACAGGCGTTCGACGGCGCCGGCGATGCCCACCGCACCGACCGGCATCCGCCGCCGGTCGTGGATCGGCGCGGAGACCGAGGCGACGCCCGTCCATGTCTCCTCGACATCGGCCGCGTACCCGCGTGCCCGGGTCAGGTCCAGAACGTGCTCGAACTCCTCCGGTTCGCACACCGTCCGGTCCGTGAACGCCTTCCGGTCCGCCTCCAGCACCTCGCTGTGCGCGACCGGGTCGTACGCCGACAGCACCTTGCCGAGCGCCGTCGAGTGCAGCGGCTGCATGGCCCCGATCTCCAGGACCTGCCGGCTGTCGTCGGGCCGGAACACGTGGTGCACGATCAGTACGCCCTGCTGGTGCAGCACGCCCACATAGACGCTCTCGCCGCTCGAACGGGCCAGATCGTCCGTCCACACCAGGGCGCGCGCCCGCAGTTCGTGGACATCGAGGTAGGTGGTTCCCAGGCGCAGCAGCTCGGCGCCGAGCTGATAGCGGCCCGAGGCCGTGTCCTGCTCGACGAAACCCTCCTGCTGGAGCGTGCGGAGTATGCCGTGGGCCGTGCCCTTGGCCAGGCCCAGCGAGGAGGCGATGTCCGACAGGCCGAGCCGCCGCTCGCCGCCCGCGAGCAGCCGCAGCATTGCGGCCGCCCGTTCGAGCGACTGGATGTTCCGTGCCATCCCCGTCCTGCCCTCCGTCCTCTCCGCCGCCGGCCGTCATCTTTGAACCGCCGTTCGGCAATGCCGAACACTACCCGCCGAGGCCGTCCACTTGCTAATGGCCCGTCGCCATCCGTTCGGAGGAAATCCTCACCCGGGTCATCTCGGTCACACCCGTCCGCCCCGTGGACGCCACCGACAGCGGGACGTGCTCCGGGCTACCCTGGCGGCGTGCGCCTTCCATGGGAAGCGCAAAGCCGACAGCCGTCGCACTCCAGGGAGCATCTTCCATGGCCTCGTTGCCGAACTCGTCCCTTTCCACCGTCCCGGACGGCGGTTCGCCCGTCTCCACCGACAGCCGGACCCGAACCGAAGCCCTCAGGGAAGCCCTCGCCACCCGCGTCGTGGTGGCCGACGGAGCGATGGGCACGATGCTCCAGGCCCAGGACCCCACCCTCGAGGACTTTGAGGGTCTCGAAGGCTGCAACGAGATCCTCAACCTCACCCGCCCCGACATCGTCCGCTCCGTCCACGAGGCGTACTTCGCCGTGGGCGTCGACTGCGTGGAGACGAACACCTTCGGGGCGAACCACGCGGCCATGGCCGAGTACGAGATCGCCGACCGCGTCCACGAACTGTCCGAGGCGGGCGCCCGTATCGCCCGCGAGGTCGCGGACCGGTTCGCCGCGGACGACGGCCGCCCCCGCTGGGTCCTCGGCTCGATCGGCCCCGGCACCAAGCTGCCCACCCTCGGCCACGTCGGCTACGCCACCATCCGCGACGGCTTCCAGGCGAACGCGGAGGGGCTGCTCGCCGGCGGCGCGGACGCGCTGATCGTGGAGACCACCCAGGACCTGCTGCAGACGAAGGCGTCCGTCCTCGGCGCCCGGCGCGCCATGGAGGCCACCGGGATCGAGGTGCCGCTGCTGTGCTCGATGGCGTTCGAGACCACCGGCACCATGCTGCTCGGCTCCGAGATCGGCGCCGCGCTGACCGCGCTCGAACCGCTCGGCATCGACATGATCGGCCTGAACTGCTCGACCGGCCCCGCCGAGATGAGCGAGCATCTGCGCTATCTCACCCGCCACTCCCGTATCCCGCTGCTGTGCATGCCCAACGCCGGACTGCCCGTGCTCACCAAGGACGGCGCGCACTTCCCGCTCGGCCCCGAAGGACTGGCGGACGCCCAGCAGAACTTCGTCCGCGACTACGGCCTCTCCCTGATCGGCGGGTGCTGCGGCACCACCCCCGAGCACCTGCGCCAGGTCGTCGAGCGGGTCCGCGGGCTGACCCCGCCCGAGCGCCACCCGCAGCCGGAGCCGGGCGCCGCCTCCCTCTACCAGAGCGTGCCGTTCCGCCAGGACACCTCCTACCTGGCCATCGGTGAGCGCACCAACGCCAACGGCTCCAAGAAGTTCCGCGATGCCATGCTGGAGGGCCGCTGGGACGACTGCGTGGAGATGGCGCGCGAGCAGATCCGCGAGGGCGCCCACATGCTCGACCTGTGCGTCGACTACGTGGGCCGTGACGGCGTCGCCGACATGGAGGAGCTCGCCGGGCGCTTCGCCACCGCCTCCACACTGCCGATCGTCCTGGACTCCACCGAGGTCGACGTCATCGAGGCCGGACTGCAAAGGCTCGGCGGACGCGCCGTCATCAACTCCGTCAACTACGAGGACGGCGACGGACCCGAGTCGCGTTTCACGAAGGTCACCAGGCTGGCGCGGGAGTACGGTGCCGCGCTGATCGCGCTGACCATCGACGAGGAGGGCCAGGCCCGCACCCCCGAGAAGAAGGTCGAGATCGCCGAGCGGCTGATCGCCGACCTGACCGGGAACTGGGGCATCCGTGAGGAGGACATCCTCATCGACACCCTGACCTTCACCATCTGCACCGGCCAGGAGGAGTCCCGGCGCGACGGCATCGCCACCATCGAGGCGATCCGCGAGCTGAAGAGGCTCCACCCGGACGTGCAGACCACGCTGGGCCTGTCGAACATCTCCTTCGGCCTGAACCCGGCCGCGCGCATCCTGCTGAACTCGGTCTTCCTCGACGAATGCGTGAAGGCGGGCCTCGACTCGGCGATCGTGCACGCCTCGAAGATCCTTCCGATCGCCCGCTTCGACGAGGAGCAGGTCACCACGGCACTCGACCTGATCTACGACCGGCGCGCCGAGGGCTACGACCCCCTGCAGAAGCTCATGGCGCTGTTCGAGGGCGCCACCGCCAAGTCCCTGAAAGCCGGCAAGGCCGAGGAACTGGCCGCGCTGCCGCTCGACGAGCGCCTCAAGCGCCGGATCATCGACGGGGAGCGCAACGGGCTGGAGAGCGACCTCGAGCTCGCCCTGGCGGACCGGCCCGCCCTGGACATCGTCAACGAGACGCTGCTGGACGGGATGAAGGTGGTCGGCGAGCTGTTCGGCTCCGGCCAGATGCAGCTGCCGTTCGTGCTGCAGTCCGCAGAGGTCATGAAGCTGGCCGTCGCCTACCTCGAACCGCACATGGAGAAGACCGACGAGGCGGGCAAGGGCACCATCGTGCTGGCCACCGTGCGCGGCGACGTCCACGACATCGGCAAGAACCTCGTGGACATCATCCTGTCCAACAACGGCTACAACGTCGTCAACCTCGGCATCAAGCAGCCCGTCTCCGCGATCCTGGAGGCTGCCGAGGAGCACCGCGCCGACGTCATCGGCATGTCCGGGCTCCTGGTCAAGTCCACGGTGATCATGAAGGAGAACCTGGAGGAGCTCAACCAGCGGGGCCTGGCCGCCGGTTACCCCGTCATCCTCGGCGGCGCGGCCCTGACCCGCGCCTACGTCGAGCAGGACCTGCACGAGCTGTACGAGGGCGAGGTCCGCTACGCGCGCGACGCCTTCGAGGGCCTGCGCCTGATGGACGCCCTCATCGGGGTCAAGCGGGGCGTGCCCGGGGCGAAGCTGCCCGACCTCAGGCAGCGCCGGGTACGGGCAGCCGCCGTCGAGATCGAGGAGCGGCCGGAGGAGGGCCACGTCCGCTCGGACGTCGCCACCGACAACCCCGTGCCCACGCCGCCCTTCTGGGGCACCCGCGTCGTCAAGGGCATCCCGCTCAAGGAGTACGCCTCCTGGCTGGACGAGGGCGCCCTGTTCAAGGGCCAGTGGGGCCTGAAGCAGGCGCGCACGGGCCAGGGACCGTCCTACGAGGAACTCGTCGAGAGCGAGGGACGCCCGCGGCTGCGCGGACTGCTCGACCGCCTTCAGACCGACAACCTCCTCGAGGCGGCCGTCGTCCACGGCTACTTCCCGTGCGTGTCCAAGGACGACGACCTGATCATCCTCGACGAGCAGGGCAACGAACGCACCCGCTTCACCTTCCCCCGCCAGCGCCGCGGCCGGCGGCTGTGCCTGGCCGACTTCTTCCGCCCGGAGGAGTCCGGGGAACAGGACGTCGTCGGCCTCCAGGTCGTCACCGTCGGCTCGAAGATCGGCGAGGAGACCGGGCGCCTGTTCGCGTCGGACTCCTACCGCGACTACCTCGAGCTGCACGGGCTGTCCGTGCAGCTCGCGGAAGCGCTCGCCGAGTACTGGCACGCGCGCGTCCGCTCCGAACTGGGCTTCGCCGGCGAGGACCCGGCCGCGATGGAGGACATGTTCGCCCTCAAGTACCGCGGCGCCCGCTTCTCCCTCGGGTACGGCGCCTGCCCCGATCTGGAGGACCGAGCCAAGATCGCCCAGCTTCTCGAGCCGGAGCGGATCGGCGTGCACCTCTCCGAGGAGTTCCAGCTCCACCCCGAACAGTCCACCGACGCGATCGTGATCCACCATCCGGAGGCGAAGTACTTCAACGCCAGGTAGCCCGGCAGCGCCCCCTCGGAACGCCCGTGCGCCCCCGGCCCACCCGGGGGCGCGGTGCCGCTCACGGCGGGTGCCCGGGCGCTGCCGCTTCCGTACCGCCCTGCACTTTCCTTGCGGGCGTCGTACACTGGTCGGTCCACCGCAGGCCGGTTCCCTCCGTGGGAACCGGCCTGGTCGTCCCTTGAAGGAGGTCGCCGGATGACCACCACGGTCCCCGCACTCGGAACCCGTACGGCCGAAGGCTCCGCACTCCAGGCCGTCCTCCTCGACATGGACGGCACCCTGGTGGACACCGAGGGATTCTGGTGGGACGTCGAGGTCGAGGTCTTCGCGGGCCTCGGACACACCCTCGACGAATCATGGCGCCACGTCGTCGTCGGCGGCCCCATGACACGCAGCGCGGGCTTCCTGATCGAGGCCACCGGTGCCGACATCACCCTGGCCGAGCTCACCGTGCTGCTCAACGACGGGTTCGAGGACCGGATCGACCGCAGGCTGCCCCTCATGCCGGGAGCCGCCCGGCTGCTGGCGGAGCTGGCCGCCCACGAGATCCCCACCGCGCTGGTGTCCGCGTCCCACCGGCGCATCATCGACCGGATCCTGGCCGGCGTGGGCCCGCAGTACTTCGCGCTGACCGTCGCGGGCGACGAGGTCGAGCGCACCAAGCCGTTCCCCGACCCGTATCTGCTGGCCGCCTCGGGACTGAGCGCCGAGCCCGGCCGCTGCGCGGTCATCGAGGACACGGCCACCGGAGTCGCGGCGGCCGAGGCCGCCGGCTGCAAGGTGGTCGCCGTCCCGTCGGTCGCCCCCATCGCACCCGCCGCGGGCCGCACCGTGGTGACCTCGCTCGAAGAGGTCGACCTGACATTTCTGCGCGCTTTGATGACGGAAATGCGCTGACCGTTCACCCAGCGTGCCGGTCGAATGGACGGATTACCGTCTTCCGTCCAGACCGGCTAATTAAAACCGGGTCACCTGCCCGAATTGGACCTCCCGCAGCTTGGTTGAACCTGTGACGTTCCTCACATGCGCGGGGGTCGACAGGCGCTACGGAGCGTGCTGTTCCACCCAATTCGGGCGGCTCGGGCCCGCCCTTGTGTCCCGATTGATGGGACGCTGCACTAATCCTTCCCCGACTGGGTTTCCGGTGCGTTCACAACCGGTTTCGCAGCGTGAGGAAGACCCAACTCCGGTTGCCGTGAACCCTCGTGCGGGCGCGCACTAATCTCATCGCGAGAACATCACCACAACCCCCGTGATCCGCCGCACCATCCATGCATGCCGGATACACGGACTCGAACAGCTCTGGAGAAACTCGAGCATGAACCGTAAGACTTTGGTGCTGCCGGCCGTCCTGGGCCTGCTCACCCCCGTCCTCGCCGCCTGCGGCGGGTCCAGCAGCGGGGGAAACAGCGGTGACGCCATCGTCGTCGGCACCACCGATCGGTTCACCGCCTCCAGCGACGTCCCCGCGCCCGTCGACCCGGCGTACGCGTACGACGTGGGCACCTGGAACATCCTCCGGCAGACCGTCCAGACACTGATGGTCCAGTCCCGCGGCGACGGTGAACCCGAGCCCGAGGCGGCCGAGAGCTGCGGTTTCACCGACACCGGGAACGAGCGCTACGCCTGCAAGCTGCGCAAGGACCTCAAGTTCGCCAACGGTGACCCGGTGACCGCGGCCGACGTGAAGTTCTCCATCGACCGCGCCCGCGCCATCAAGGCCGACAGCGGCGTCTTCGCCCTGCTGTCCACCGTCGACACCGTCGAGACCCAGGGCGACAGCGAGGTCATCTTCCACCTCAAGAACGCGGACGCCACCTTCCCGTACAAGCTCTCGACGCCGGTCGCGGGCATCCTCAATCCCAAGGACTACGAGAAGAACAAGCTGCGCGACGGCTTCGCGATCGACGGCTCCGGTCCGTACACGATGCAGGCCGAGGTCAAGAACAACGAGATGGTGAAGGCCACCTTCACCAAGAACCCCAACTACAAGGGTCTTCTCACCCCGAAGAACGACAAGGTGGTCCTGGAGCCCTTCAAGGACGCCGCCGGCATGGGAACGGCCCTGGAGAAGGGCGACATCGACGTGATGAGCCGCCAGATGTCGCCGGACCAGATCCGCAAGCTCCAGAGCAACACCGGCGGCAGCATCAACCTGGTCGAGATGCCGGGCCTCGAAATCCGCTACCTGGCCTTCAACACCAACGCCACCTCGGTGAAGGACAAGGCCGTCCGCCAGGCCATGGCGCAGGTCGTCAACCGAGGCCAGCTCGTCTCCGAGGTGTACGGCACACAGGCGGAGCCCCTGTATTCGCTGGTCCCGGCCACCATCACCGGCCACTCCAACTCGTTCTTCAACAAGTACGGCGACCCGAGCGTGGCCAAGGCCCGCGCTCTGCTGGCCAAGGCGAACATCACCACCCCGGTCAAGCTGACCCTGCACTACACGACCGACCACTACGGCTCCGCCACCGCCCAGGAGTTCGCGGTGCTGAAGAAGCAGCTCGACGACAGCGGGCTGTTCGACGTCACCGTCCAGGGTCATCCGTGGGAGCAGTTCTCCCCGGCCGAGCGCAAGGGCAGCTACGACGTCTTCGGCATGGGCTGGTTCCCCGACTTCCCGGACGCCGACAACTACCTCGCGCCGTTCCTCGACAAGGACAACTTCCTCAACTCGCCCTACTACAACTCCGACATCAGTGAGAAGCTGATCCCGCAGTCGCGCCGTGAGGCCGACCGTCTCACCGCGTCGAAGTCCCTGACCGAGATCCAGGACATCGTCGCCGACGATGTGCCGGTCCTCCCGCTGTGGCAGGGCAAGCAGTACGTCGCCACCCGGGACAACATCACCGGCAGCGAGTACGCGATGAACTCCTCCTCCACGCTGCAGCTGTGGGAGCTCGGCCGCGGCGTCGGCGGCTGACACGTCTCACTCATCGAGACCCCCGGGCACCGGCCCGGGGGTCTTCGTCATGTACACGGTAAGATCCGGGGCGTTCTCCCGCACGAGAGCGGACCACATCCACCGTGGGCCGACACGAAGTGAAGACAAGGCACGATGTACGTGAACATACGCACCCAGTGGCCGGTCCTGTCCCTGGCCACGGCGCTCGCCGCCGGCCTGCTCACCGGATGCGGCACCTCCACGGACGACTCCGCGGGCACCGGGCACCCCGTCGTCATGGGAATGTCGGACGACGTCCTGGCCACCGACCCCGCCTCCGGCTACGACCCCGGCTCCTGGATGCTGTTCGACAACGTCTTCCAGACCCTGCTGAGCTTCCCCAAGGGCGGCACGGAACCCGGGCCCGAAGCCGCCCGGCAGTGCTCGTTCACGGACGCCGCCACCAAGGTCTACTCCTGCACCCTCGAAGACGGACTGAAATTCAGCAACGGCGACCCGCTCACCTCGAAGGACGTCAAATACTCCTTCGACCGCATGCTGAAGATCAATGACGCCGCCGGCCCGGCGATCATGTTCCCCATGCTCGGCTCGGTCGCCACCCCCGACGCCAAGACCGTCGTCTTCCACCTGAAGTACCCCGACGCCACCTTCCCCAGCAAGATAGCCTCCGGCGCGGGCTCGATCGTCGACCACAAGGAGTACCCCGCCGGCGCACTGCGCAAGGACGGCAAGGCGGTCGGCTCCGGCCCCTACAAGCTGGACTCCATCGGCCCGGACAAGGCCGTCTTCTCCGTAAACACGGCCTACAAGGGCACCGCCCGGGTCCGCAACTCCGGTGTCACCCTCAGGTTCTTCCACGGCGACCAGGGCGCACTGAAGCGGGCCCTCCTCGGCCACCGGATCGACCTCGCCTACCGCGGTCTCGCCGCCGCCGACATCGCCGGCATCGACAACGACACCTCCACCGGCAACGGGATCGATGTCATCGAGGGCTCCAGCGCCGAAGTCCAGGACCTCGTCTTCAACATGAAGGACCCGGTCGCGGGCAGACTCGGCGTCCGCAAGGCGATCGCCTACCTCCTCGACCGTGACGCCCTCGTCAGCAAGGTGTACGACAACACGGCCACCTCGCTCTACTCGATCATCCCGGCCGGCATCACCGGCCACGACACGTCCTTCTTCGACACCTACGGCGCACGCCCCTCCGCGGCCAGGGCGGCCGCCGCACTGCGCGCCGAGGGCATCACCGGCAAGGTGAAGCTGACCCTGTGGTCCACGCCCTCACGCTACGGGCCCGCCACCGACGACGAGCTCAAGACCATCGCCCAGCAGCTCGACACCAGCGGACTGTTCGACGCCACCGTCAAGTCCGTCCCCTTCGCCCAGTACGAGAAGGACATCGCCGCGGGCAAGTACGGCGTCTACGTGAAGGGCTGGGTCCCCGACTACCCGGACCCCGACAACTTCACCGCCCCGTTCTTCGGCAAGGGCAACGTCCTGGACAACCACTACGACAACAGCACAATCAGCGACCGGCTGATCCCCGCGACCGCCGCCCAGAGCGACCGCTCCTCGACCGTCGGCGACTACGGCAGGCTCCAGGACATCGTCGCCAAGGACATCCCGCTCCTGCCCATATGGCAGGCAAAGCAGTACGCCCTGGCCGGCGACAACGTCTACGGCCTCGAATACTGCCTCGACGCCTCCACCGTGTTCCGGTTCTGGGAGATCAGCAAGGGCTGAGCAGGACCCCGCACACCCACACGCGGGGTGCCCCCAAGGAGGCACCCCGCGCGTCGTCATGGTGGAAACCGAGCCGTCTACTGCGCCCCGGGCCGCACCAGACCGCTCTCGTACGCGTACACCGCCGCCTGCACCCGGTCCCGCAGCCCCAGCTTCGTGAGCACATGACCGACGTGAGTCTTGACCGTCGTCTCGCTGACGAACAGGTCAGCGGCGATCTCCGCGTTCGACAGCCCCCGCGCCACCAGCTTCAGAACCTCCACCTCACGCTCGGTCAGCGTGTGCAGCGTGTCCGGCACCGGCTCGTCCCCCGACGGCAGATGGCCCGCGTACTTGTCCAGCAGCCGGCGCGTGATGCTCGGCGCCAGCATCGCCTCGCCCCCCGCGACCACCCGGATCGCCTGCACCAGCTCATGCGCCGGAGCATCCTTGAGCAGAAAGCCGCTGGCACCCGCGCGCAGCGCCTCCACCACATACTCATCGAGATCGAAGGTCGTCAGCACCAGCACCTTCGCCGGCCCGTCCCGCCCCGGGCCCGTGATCTGCCGAGTCGCCTCCACCCCGTCCATCCGGGGCATACGGATATCCATCAACACCACATCGGGCTGCAGGGCACGCACCTGATCGAGCGCCTGAAGGCCGTCACCGGCCTCACCGACGACCGCGATGTCCCCCTCGGCTTCCAGGATCATCCGGAAGCCCGTACGCAGCAGCGGCTGGTCATCGACCAATAGGACGCGGATGGCCACGTAAGTCTCCTTCGCTAGTCCGGCCCCATTCTGCCCTGCTCGGTGCCACCCGACCCGGGCACCCTGACCGGCAGCGGATACGGCGGGGGAGTGCCACCGAACTCGGGACACACCGCCTGATGATCACACCAGCCGCACAGCTTGCTGGGCCGGGGCCGCCAGTCCCCGGACTCCGTCGCCGACCCGATCGCCTCCCACAAGGCCAGCAGCTTCCGCTCCACCCGCTGCAGATCGGCCGGCACCGGGTCGTACGTCAGCACCTCCCCGCTGCCCAGATACACCAGCTGCAACCGCCGCGGCACCACACCCTTCAGCCGCCACACCACCAGGGCATAGAACTTCATCTGGAACAACGCGCCCTCGGCATACTCGGGCCGGGGCGCCTTGCCCGTCTTGTAGTCGACGATCCGCACCTCACCCGTCGGCGCCACATCCACACGGTCGATGATCCCGCGCAGCCTCAGCCCCGACTCCAGCTCCGCCTCCACGAACAGCTCCCGCTCGGCGGGCTCCAGCCGCGTCGGATCCTCCAGCGAGAACCAGCGCTCCACCAGCCGCTCCGCCTCACCCAGCCAGCGCGCCAGCCGCTCACCGCCCGGATCCTCCGCGAACAGCTCCACGACCTCCGGCCTGCTCTCCCGCAGGCGGTCCCACTGCCCCGGCACCAGCGACCGCGCCAAAGGAGCCGTCCGCTCCGCCGCCGGCACGTCGAAGAGCCGCTCCAGCACCGCATGCACCAGCGTGCCCCGGGTCGCCGCCTCACTCGGCTTCTCCGGCAGCCTGTCGATCACCCGGAACCGGTACAGCAACGGGCACTGCATGAAATCGCTCGCCCGCGAGGGCGACAGCGACCCCGGCGGCACGGCGGACGGCTCCACGACGCCGTCAGTGCTGGTTTCCATGACAACAAACCCTACGGCCCACCACTGACAGTGACGCCCACCCGCCCGGATCCGGCCCCCCGGCCAACACCCCGCACGCCCCGGACAACCCCGCGCCCGCACACGACGTCCCAGGCAACAGAGAAGGTGCCGGGGCAGAACACCGGGCAACAGACGCATACCATCGACCACAGAACCTCCCACCCCGCACCACCCGGGAACGGGAGACGCATCGAACGAGGGGACATCGTGGACGAGAGCGGCGGAAGCGGACAGCCGCACCCCGGCAACGGCGGGGCGACCGGAAGCGAAACGGCCCCCACGGCGCACACCGCCGATCCCGTACGCCCTCAGCAGCCGCAACGACCCGCCACACGCCCCACCGCGGACGAACCCACGACCGTACGCCAGGAAGAAGACCCGGAGCAGCACCCCACACCCCCACCGGCACCGGGCCACCCCAACGGCCCAACGCCCCCCCACCCGCACGGCGACCCCTCGGCACCCGGCGCACACCCGCCCCGCAGCCACGCCCACACCGGCACCTCCGGCACCGGACGACCCCCACGACGCCCCAAGGAACCAGGCGGCGGCATCCTCATGGGCCGCCCCTTCGGCGTCCCCGTCTACGTCGCCCCCAGCTGGTTCCTCGTCGCCGCCCTCATCACCTGGGTCTTCGGAGGCCAGCTCGACCGCGTCCTGCCCGAACTCGGCGCCGCCCGCTACCTCGTCTCCCTCTTCTTCGCCATCGCCTTCTACGCCTCCGTCCTCATCCACGAACTCGCCCACACCGTCGCCGCCCTCCGCTTCAAGCTCCCCGTCCGCCGCATCCAGCTCCAGTTCTTCGGCGGCGTCTCCGAGATCGAGAAGGAAGCCGAGACCCCCGGCCGCGAATTCATCCTCGCCTTCGTCGGCCCCCTCCTCTCCCTCCTCCTCGCCGGCGCCTTCTACCTCGCCATGCAACCCGTACGCGCCGGCACCGTCCCCGGCGTCCTGCTCGCCGGGCTCATGGTCTCCAACCTGATCGTCGCCGTCTTCAACCTGCTCCCCGGCCTGCCCCTCGACGGCGGCCGCATGCTCCGCGCCGTCGTCTGGAAGATCACCGGCAAACCCATGAGCGGAACCATCGCCGCCGCCTGGGTCGGCCGCGCCCTCGCCGTCAGCGTCCTCATCGGACTGCCCCTGCTCACCCAGACCGGCGCCCTCGGCCCCACCGCCGAGGACAACACCGGAATGGACACCGTCACCGACGCCCTGCTCGCCGCCATCCTCGCCGCGATCATCTGGACCGGCGCGGGCAACAGCCTGCGCATGGCCCGGCTGCGCGAACACCTCCCCGAACTACGCGCCCGCAACCTCACCCGCCGCGCCGTACCCGTCGAAACAGACACCCCCCTCTCCGAAGCCCTCCGCCGCGCCAACGCCGTCGGCGCCCGCGCACTCGTCGTCGTCGACGCCGGCGGCGAACCCCTCTCCCTCGTCCGCGAAGCCGCCATCGTCGGCATCCCCGAACACCGCCGACCCTGGGTCCCCGTCAGTGGCCTCGCCCAAGAACTCAACGACGGCATGCGCGTCTCCGCCGAACTCGCCGGCGAAGACCTCCTCGACGTCCTGCGCGCCACCCCCGCCACCGAATACCTCGTCGTCGAGGAAACCGGCGAGATCTACGGCGTCCTCTCCGCCGCCGACGTGGAGCGCGCCTTCGTCAACGCCATGGCCCGCCCCAGCTGACCCCACCGCCACTCACATGGTCGGCACCCCCTCCCACGACCGGTAGGCTGGTCACATGTCCGAACCGACCGGTGCCGCCCGCCGACGCGGGCCCTTCAAGGTCGGGGACCAGGTTCAGCTGACCGACCCCAAGGGCCGCCACTACACGTTCACACTCGAAGCGGGAAAGAACTTCCACACCCACAAGGGCTCCTTCCCGCACGACGAACTGATCGGCGCACCCGAGGGCAGCGTTGTCCGCACCACCGGAAACGTCGCCTACCTCGCGCTGCGCCCCCTGCTCCCCGACTACGTCCTGTCCATGCCCCGCGGGGCAGCCGTCGTCTACCCCAAGGACGCCGGGCAGATCCTCGCCTTCGCCGACATCTTCCCCGGCGCACGCGTCGTGGAAGCAGGCGTCGGTTCCGGCTCGCTCAGCAGCTTCCTGCTGCGCGCCATCGGCGACCAGGGCATGCTCCACAGCTACGAGCGCCGCGCGGACTTCGCGGAGATCGCCCAGCAGAACGTGGAGCGCTACTTCGGCGGACCCCACCCCTCCTGGCAGCTCACCGTCGGTGACCTCCAGGACAACCTCAGCGACACCGATGTCGACCGTGTCATCCTCGACATGCTCGCCCCCTGGGAATGCCTGGACGCCGTCTCCAAGGCACTCGTCCCCGGCGGCATCCTGTGCTGCTACGTCGCCACCACCACCCAGCTCGCCAGGACCGTCGAGTCCATCCGGGAGATCGGCTGCTTCAACGAGCCCACCGCCTGGGAGACGATGATCCGCAACTGGCACATCGAGGGCCTCGCCGTCCGCCCCGACCACCGCATGATCGGTCACACCGGCTTCCTGCTCACCGCCCGCCGCCTCGCCGACGGAGTCGAGCCGCCGATGCGCCGCCGACGCCCCGCCAAGGGCGCCTACGGCGAGGACTACGAAGGCCCCAACGCCGACGGGGGCGCCGGCCGCTGACACGGCCGTACACCACACAACGCCAGAGCGCCGTGGCCCAGTTCCCAGGAGTGTCCGGGAACTGGGCCACGGCGCTTTCGTGTTGAACCCCGGGCAAGCACCCGACTCCTGGCAGACGCAAATGACCCCCGGTGTGCACGAAGCGCACCGCCGGGCCCGGAAGAGCCGCCCCCGACGTTCCCCCGCAATGTGACGTGTGGCACCATGCGGGACACCCCCACCGGCGCAGCTCTCACAGGAGACACTTCTCGCGTGCAGCACCCAGCCGTTCCGGAACTCGCTCACACCACCACCCAGCCCATCCACTGGGTCGCCACGGCCACCGCCATCTCCGGCGTGATCGCCCTGTCCTCAGTGCTGCAGCCCGGCTCCGCGACGGCGGCTCAGCCCCGCGCCGAGACCAAAGCCGCCCCGGTCGGCATCGCACCCCCCGACCCCGCCAGAGCCGACTTCCCCCTCGACTGCGGTTCCACCCGGCTCCTCGTCCGCAAGAAAGCCACCGGCGACCTGGACGGCGACGGCCGCCCCGAGACCGTCGCCCTCGTCCGCTGCGACACGAGCATGGGAACCCCGCCCGACGCCGTGTACGTCCTCACCCAGGCCGCCACGGACCCGAAGCCGCGCGTGGTCGCCACCCTGGTCGACCCCAAGGACCGCCTCACCGTCACCGACTTCGCCGTCCACGACGCCGCGGTCAGCGCCACGCTCCTCGGCTACTCCTCACCCGACGTACCCAGTTGCTGCCCGGACACCAAGACCCGCGCCAAATGGCAGTGGAAGGGCGGCGCGTTCATCCGCTCCACGCCCACCGGCGCACAGAACGCATGACCCGAGCGCCGGACCACCGGCGCACACCACCGCGGGACCGCCGCCGGGCACGCACACCGGCACAGCGGGCATCATGTGAGAAAACAGACAGAAGTGGCGCGGAGTGATCCTACGATCACTCCGCGTCGGCGTCCACGTCAGGCCCGTAGACCTCCACGCCGTCCGCGATCCGACGCACGTGAATGCACTCACCCGGGCACTCCCGGACCGAATCCACCACATCCGTGACAAGCGGCAGCGGCACCGGTGTTACAGCCCCCCTGGCCTGCAAAAGCTCATCGTCCGGGCCCTTCACGTACGCCAGACCGTCGATGTCCAGCTCGAAGACCTCCGGCGCGTACTGGGCGCAGATCCCGTCACCGGTGCACAGATCCTGATCGATCCAGACCTCCAGCGCCCCACTTCCGACTCCGGCCCGTTCCACGATCATCTCTCCTGACATTTCCTGCACACAGCCGCCGGGAATCCAGCAGGCTCTGACGGGTGTTGAACACTCAGACCCTACCTTCGGCCGCTTCCCAATCATGTTCGGTGGGTATCCCCCTGGCGTGAGGGAGAGCGCAAGGGTGAAGATCGGACACACCTCGACAGTCTTTGTGATCTAGGGGTTTCAATCGACACCCACCCAGGTAGGGTCTGGAAGCGTCCAGCTCCCCTTGGAGGAGGTGAGGACCGTGGCAGCCCACGACGACGACATGAACCGCGGCATCCGCCCGGGACGGGGGTCCGAAGACCCGGCCGGGCAGATCGCCTACCTTGAGCAGGAGATCGCCGTCCTGCGCCGCAAGCTCGCCGACTCTCCGCGGCACACGAGGATTCTCGAAGAGCGGATCGTCGAGCTGCAGACCAACCTGGCAGGCGTCTCCGCACAAAACGAACGGCTCGCAAACACGCTCCGTGAGGCCCGAGACCAGATCGTGGCCCTCAAGGAAGAAGTCGACCGGCTCGCACAGCCGCCGGCCGGCTTCGGCGTCTTCCTGCAAGCCAACGAGGACGGCACGGCGGACATCTTCACCGGAGGGCGCAAACTCCGCGTGAACGTCAGCCCCGGCGTCGACCTCGACGAGCTCCGCCGCGGCCAGGAACTGATGCTCAACGAAGCGCTCAACGTGGTCGAAGCCATGGAATACGAGCGCGTCGGGGACATCGTCACCCTCAAGGAAGTCCTTGAGGACGGCGAGCGCGCCCTGGTACTCGGGCACACCGACGAGGAACGGGTGGTACGGCTCGCCGAGCCGCTGCTGGACGTCACCATCCGGCCCGGCGACGCCCTGCTGCTCGAACCCCGCTCCGGCTACGTCTACGAAGTCGTACCCAAGAGCGAAGTCGAGGAACTGGTCCTCGAAGAGGTCCCCGACATCGGCTACGAACAGATCGGCGGCCTCGCCGGCCAGATCGAAGCCATCCGCGACGCGGTCGAGCTCCCCTACCTCTACCCCGACCTGTTCAAGGAGCACGAACTGCGGCCGCCCAAGGGCGTCCTGCTGTACGGCCCCCCCGGATGCGGAAAGACACTCATCGCCAAGGCCGTGGCCAACTCACTGGCCAAGAAGGTCGCCGAAGTCACCGGACAGGCCGCGGGCAAGAGCTTCTTCCTCAACATCAAGGGCCCCGAGCTCCTGAACAAATACGTCGGCGAAACCGAACGACAGATCCGCCTCGTCTTCCAGCGAGCCCGTGAGAAGGCCAGCGAGGGCACCCCCGTCATCGTCTTCTTCGACGAGATGGAATCCCTCTTCCGCACCCGGGGCTCCGGCGTCAGCTCGGACGTGGAGAACACCATCGTCCCCCAGCTCCTCGCCGAGATCGACGGAGTGGAAGGCCTGCAGAACGTGGTCGTCATCGGCGCCTCCAACCGCGAGGACATGATCGACCCCGCCATCCTGCGCCCCGGCCGCCTCGACGTGAAGATCAAAATCGAACGTCCGGACGCCGAAGCGGCCAAGGACATCTTCGGCAAGTACCTCACCGAAAGGCTCCCCCTGCACGCCGACGACGTCAGCGAGCACGGAAACGACAAGGGCGCCACCGTCCACGGCATGATCCAGACCGCCGTGGAACAGATGTACGCCGAATCCGACGAAAACCGCTTCCTCGAAGTCACCTACGCCAACGGAGACAAGGAAGTCCTCTACTTCAAGGACTTCAACTCAGGCGCCATGATCGAAAACATCGTCGGCCGCGCCAAGAAAATGGCGATCAAGGACTTCCTCGAACACAACCAAAAGGGCCTCAGGGTCTCCCACCTCCTCCAGGCATGCGTGGACGAGTTCAAGGAGAACGAGGACCTGCCCAACACCACCAACCCCGACGACTGGGCCAGGATCTCCGGAAAGAAGGGCGAACGGATCGTCTACATCCGCACCCTCATCACCGGAAAACAGGGCGCAGACACCGGACGCTCCATCGACACGGTGGCAAACACCGGCCAGTACCTGTAAAGCACAGGGAGGCTGCGGGTGCCCCCACCGGGTACCCGCAGCCCACTGCTTTTCCGGCCACGACCGGACCAAGGCAAAGACGCAAATGATCTCCCCACCAGCGCAAAGGCGTTCTAGGCTCTTTCCTACCGCCGCGTCGCGCAGCGCGGGGACGGGCACCGCACGCGCACCGGAGCACCAGCGGTACTTGAGCGCCGCCCCCGACCGAGGGCGCCGCCGGGCAAGGAGGGCCGCATGACCGTACGGCGAGTAATGGGCATCGAGACGGAGTACGGCATCTCCGTCCCCGGCCACCCCAACGCCAATGCCATGCTCACCTCGTCCCAGATCGTCAACGCATACGCCGCGGCGATGCACCGGGCCCGACGGGCCCGCTGGGACTTCGAAGAGGAAAACCCACTGCGCGACGCGCGAGGCTTCGACCTCGCCCGCGAAGCCGCCGACGCCAGCCAGCTCACCGACGAGGACATCGGACTCGCCAACGTCATCCTCACCAACGGAGCACGGCTCTACGTCGACCACGCACACCCCGAATACAGCGCACCCGAAGTCACCAACCCCCGCGACGCCGTCCTCTGGGACAAAGCCGGCGAACGCATCATGGCCGAGGCCGCCGAACGCGCCGCCCAGCTCCCCGGCGCCCAGCCCATCCACCTCTACAAGAACAACACCGACAACAAAGGCGCCTCCTACGGCACCCACGAGAACTACCTGATGAAGCGCGAAACCGCCTTCTCGGACATCGTGCGCCACCTCACCCCCTTCTTCGTCTCCCGCCAGGTCTTCGCCGGAGCAGGCCGCGTCGGCATCGGCCAGGACGGCCACGAACACGGCTTCCAGCTCAGCCAGCGCGCCGACTACTTCGAGGTCGAAGTAGGCCTCGAAACGACACTCAAGCGCCCCATCATCAACACCCGCGACGAACCTCACGCCGACGCCGAGAAATACCGCCGCCTCCACGTGATCATCGGCGACGCCAACCTCTCGGAAATCTCCACCTACCTCAAACTAGGCACCACCGCCCTCGTCCTCTCCATGATCGAGGACGGCTTCATCGCCGTCGACCTGGCCGTCGACCAGCCCGTACGCACCCTCCACCAGGTCTCCCACGACCCCACACTCAAGCGCCTCGTCACGCTCCGCAGCGGCCGGACACTCACCGCCGTCCAGCTCCAGATGGAGTACTACGAGCTGTCGCGCAAATACGTGGAGGAGCGCTTCGGAGCCGACGCCGACGACCAGACCAAAGACGTCCTCACCCGCTGGGAAGACACCCTCAACCGCCTCGAGAGGGACCCCATGAGCCTCGCCGGCGAACTCGACTGGGTCGCCAAACGAGAACTCATGGAGGGCTACCGGCGCCGCGACGGCCTCGACTGGGACGCCGCACGACTCCACCTCGTCGACCTCCAGTACGCCGACGTACGCGCCGAGAAGGGCCTCTACAACCGCCTGGTGGCCCGAGGACGCATGAAACGCCTGCTGGACGAGTCCGACGTCGAGAGGGCCCGTACCAAGCCGCCGGAGGACACCAGGGCGTACTTCCGCGGACGCTGCCTGGAACAGTACGCGGACGACGTCGCCGCGGCCTCCTGGGACTCCGTGATCTTCGACCTCCCCGGCCGGGACTCACTCCAGCGGGTCCCGACCCTGGAGCCGCTTCGCGGAACGCGTAATCACGTCAAGGAACTCCTCGACCGCTGCCGCACCGCGGAGGACCTGGTCCGGGTCCTGTCGGGCAGCTGAGGAGACCGAGGGACCGGGTACCGGCCGGGCGGGGTGGAAATCCCGGCGGCCGGGAATCATGGAGATGGCCCCCCGTACGTTGAAGCAACTGCGGGGCCGATGTCGGACCGGGCGAGTAGGGTCTGATCATCACCGATCGGCGGAAAGCCGACCATGTCGGGCGAACTGAGCGGGGTGAGGTTATGGCGACCAAGGACACCGGCGGCGGGCAGCAGAAGGCCACGCGCTCCACGGAGGAGGTCGAGGAGCAGGAGCAGGACGCGCAGGCTCAGGGAGACCTGAAGGAACGGCACGAGAAGCTGAGCGATGACGTGGACTCGGTTCTCGATGAAATCGATGATGTGCTCGAGGAAAATGCAGAGGATTTCGTGAAGTCCTTCGTTCAGAAGGGCGGAGAGTGATTTCACCTTCGAAGCTAAGGTGACGGGGGCTCGGGGTTGGGAAACGAAGATGGCGTGAAGCGTTGCTCGCGGTGTAAGCAGTACCAGCCGCGAGCGGCGTTCGCGCGAAACCAGGCAATGCGTGACGGCTTGCAGGCTTACTGTCGAGAGTGTGCCGCTGAGTACCACCAGCAGCGGCAGATTGCCAAGGGCCGCAATGTGCGTCCGCGGGTAGCCGTACCGGAGGGGCACAAGTTCTGCAGGACCTGCGGCGAGATCAAGCCCCACAGTGAGTGGCATCGCAACGCAAGCGCCTCCGACGGCCTCGCGACGAGCTGTAAGCCCTGCCGGGCGGTGCTGATGCGTGCGATCCACCTGAAGCGCAACTACGGCATCACCGAAGCCGAGCGCGACGAGTTGATTGCCTCTCAAGGGGGCGTCTGCTGCATATGTTTGTCGGCTCCGGCCGTTCATGTGGATCACTGCCATGAGACGGGTAGGGTCCGTGGCGTACTGTGCTTCAGCTGCAACGCCGCGCTGGGGCAGTTCAAGGATCGGCCCGACGCCATAAGGCGCGCTGCCGCATACGTGGAAGGAAACGCGTGGAAGCCAACACTCGTAGCACCGGGCGTCTACCGGCTGCCTTCCTGACGCCTGGCTCCTCGTCCTTCATGGACTTCCTGTCCGAGCACCAGCCCGAGCTGCTGCCCGGCAGGCGGCAGCTGCCCCCGACCCAGGGTGTGATCGAGGCGCCGCACGGCACGACCATCGTGTCCGTCACGTTTCCCGGGGGTGTGGTGCTGGCGGGTGACCGCAGGGCGACCATGGGCAATGTGATCGCGCAGCGGGACATCGAGAAGGTGTTCCCGGCGGACGAGTACTCGGCGGTGGGGATCGCGGGTACGGCGGGTCTCGCCGTGGAGATGGTGAAGCTGTTCCAGCTGGAGCTGGAGCACTTCGAGAAGGTCGAGGGTGCGCAGCTCTCGCTGGAGGGCAAGGCGAATCGCCTGTCGACCATGATTCGTTCGAACCTCGGTATGGCCATGCAGGGCCTGGCCGTGGTGCCGCTCTTCGCCGGTTATGACGTGGACCGGGAGAAGGGCCGTATTTTCTCGTACGACGTGACGGGTGGCCGTTCGGAGGAGCAGGGTTTCGCGGCCACGGGTTCTGGTTCGATCTTCGCGCGTGGTGCCATGAAGAAGCTCTACCGTGATGATCTGTCCGAGGAGCAGGCGACCACGTTGGTGGTGCAGGCTCTGTATGACGCGGCCGACGACGACTCGGCGACCGGTGGTCCCGATGTCGCCCGCCGGATCTACCCGATCGTCACTGTGATCACTGAGGACGGTTACCGCCGGCTGAGCGAGGACGAGGCGTCCGGGATCTCGCGTGCGGTTCTGGAGCGGCGCCTGGAGCAGCCGGACGGTCCGAGGGCCGCTCTGCTCTGATGCCGGGCCTGGTTGTTGTGCAGGTGATCGAGTGACTTCGACAGAAAGGGATGGATGACCGGTGTCGACGCCGTTTTATGTCTCCCCTCAGCAGGCCATGGCCGACCGGGCGGAGTACGCCCGTAAAGGCATCGCGCGTGGTCGCAGCCTGGTCGTGATGCAGTTCGCCGACGGCATTGTGTTCGTCGGTGAGAACCCGTCCCGTGCGCTGCACAAGTTCAGTGAGATCTATGACCGGATCGGCTTTGCGGCTGCCGGCAAGTACAACGAGTACGAGAATCTGCGGATCGGTGGTGTGCGGTACGCGGATCTGCGGGGTTACACCTATGACCGGGATGATGTGACGGCTCGGGGTCTGGCGAACGTGTATGCGCAGACGCTGGGCACGATCTTCTCGAGTGCGGCGGAGAAGCCGTACGAGGTGGAGCTGGTGGTGGCCGAGGTGGGGGAGACCCCGGACGGCGACCAGATCTATCGTCTGCCGCATGACGGGTCGATCGTGGATGAGCACGGTTCGGTGGCGGTCGGTGGTAATGCG
Source organism: Streptomyces sp. NPDC047022 (assembly GCF_040644155.1). NCBI lineage: Bacteria > Bacillati > Actinomycetota > Actinomycetes > Kitasatosporales > Streptomycetaceae > Streptomyces > Streptomyces sp. NPDC047022. Next base: position 30,682 of record NZ_JBEYVV010000042.1, read on the forward strand.
GAGCAGATCAGTACATTCCTGGATCAGCGTCATCGTGACGGTATGACGTTGGCGGAGGCGCTGAAGCTGGCGGTGCAGGCGCTGTCGCGGGATACGAACGGCAGTGAGCGGGAGATTCCGGCGGAGCGTCTGGAGGTCGCGGTTCTGGACCGGACGCGTCCGCAGCAGCGGAAGTTCAGGCGGATCGTGGGTCGGCAGTTGTCGCGTCTGCTGGAGGGCGGGGGCGCGGCCACGGCTGCGGAGGCCGAGGCTGAGGCCGACGACGAGGAGTGACCGTTCCGGTCGTTGGGTGAGGTGCCGTGTGCCCCGGTCGTTCTGGCCGGGGCACACGGCTTTTGCGTGTCCAGGGGCGTCGGGGGTGTCAGGGGCCGGGCGGTGGGGCTGTGGAGCCGCGTACGACGAGTTCGACGGGGATGTCGTTCTTGTCGGGGGTGTGGCCGTCGAGGACGGTGAGGAGGGCGTGCATGCCGCGTTCGCCGAAGAGTTCGGCGTCGAGGCGGATGGTGGTGAGTTCGGGGTCGAGGGCGGTGGCGAGGGCGAGGTCGTCGATGCCGGTGATGGAGAGGTCGTCGGGGATGCGCAGGCCGAGGCGGCGGGCGGCTTTGTAGGCGCCGGCGGCGAGTTTGTCGTCGTCGCAGATGAGGGCGGTGGGGCGGGGGTCCGGTGCGGCGAGGGCGGCTTCGGCGGCGGTGCGGGCGCCTTCGATGGAGATGGGGGCGTGTGTGGTGCGCAGGGTGGTGCCGGGGGTCTGGGCGAGGCGTGTGGCGAGTTGCTGTGCGCGGGTCTCGAAGGTCCAGGAGGGGATGTCGGCGCCGAGGTGGAGGTAGTGGCGGTGGCCGAGTGCGAGGAGGTGTTCGGTGACCTGGCGGATGCCGTCCGCGATGTCGAGGTTGACGGTGGTGGCGCCGAGGCTGCCTTCGGGGTCGCTGTCGAGCATGACGAGGGGGAGCTGGTCGCCGCGGATGGCGGTGAGGGCGTCGGCGGCCATGGAGGAGGCGATGACGCCGTCGAGTGCTGCTTGTGCGCTGTGGAAGGGGTCTCGGGCGGGGCCGACGCCTTCGGGGGAGGGGTAGAGGACGACGCCGAATTCGTGCTGGGCGGCGATGCGGGCGGCTCCGGTGTAGACGCCGGCGAAGAATTCGGTGGTGAGTGCGGGGACGACGAGGAGGACGGTGCGGGTGTGGCCGAGGCGGAGGTTGCGGGCGGCGAGGTTGGGGCGGTAGCCGAGTTCGTGTGCGGCCTGGCGGACGCGTTCGGCGGTGGTTTCGGAGACGCGTCCGCGCCATTTGTCGCCGAGGACGAGGGAGACCGCGGCTTGGGAGACGCCTGCGGCGTGGGCCACGTCGCGGCTGGTGGGGCGGGTGCTGCCTCGTGCCACGGTGGGGGTGCCTCTTTCGTATGGACTCGTGGACAGCGCACATGGTACGTATGACCGGGGACGTTATACGTAACACTTCCTTCGTTGCCGATTCGGAGCGGCAGGGACGGTACGCACGGATCGGAAACGTGGAGAGGCGGCCATGGCGGCGGGTTACCTGGAGATCCTCAGGGCGAGGCATGCGGCGCGGCTGCTCGTCGGGACGCTGGTGGGCCGGCTGCCGAACGCTGTCGCGGCGATCGCGACGGTGCTGTTCGTACGGGCCCAGGGTGGTTCGTACGGCCTCGCCGGGGCGCTGGCGGGGGCGTACGGGGTGGCGAATGCCGTGGGGCAGCCGCTGCTGGGACGGCTGGTGGATCTGCGGGGTCAGCCGCGTGTGCAGCTGCCGGCTGCGGTGGTGTCGGCCGCCGCGATGACGGTGTTCGCGGTGATGGGTGTCGGGTCGCCCGTCGTGGCGTACGGGGCCATGGCGGTGGCGGGGTTCTTCGCGCCGCCGCTGGAGGGTGGTCTGCGTGCGCTGTGGCCGGTGGTGCTGGGCCGGGAGGAGCAGGTGCCGACGGCGTACGCGCTGGACGCGGTGGCGCAGGAGGTGATGTTCACGGTCGGGCCGCTGCTGCTGACGGTGTGCGCGTCGGTGTGGTCGGCCCGGATGGCGCTGGTGGTGCTGAATGTGATCGGGGTCGCGGGGGCGCTGTCGGTGGTGGTGTCGCCGCCGTCGAGGGCGTGGCGTTCGGCGCCCCGTGAGGCGCACTGGCTGGGTGCGCTGCGTTCGAGGGGGCTGCTGGCGTTGCTGGCCGCGTTCTTGTTCGTGGGGATCGCGCTGGGTTCGATCACGGTGGCGGCGGTGTCGTATGCCGACGGTCATGGTGGTGACGGGGTGTACGGGTGGTTGATGGCGGCTTTGGGGCTGGGTGCTCTGGTCGGTGGGACGGTGTACGGGGCGCGGGAGTGGCCGGGTGCGCCGGAGCGGCGACTGCGGGTGCTGGTGGGGCTTCTGGCGGTGTGTTATGTGCCGCTGGTGCTGATGCCGGGCGTGGTGGCGATGGGGTCGCTGACGGCGTTGGCGGGGCTGTTTCTCGCGCCGTGTATCGCGTGTGCGTTCATCATCGTGGATCGGCACGCTCCGCGGGGGACGGTGACGGAGGCGTTCTCGTGGCTGGTGACGACGTTCACGGTGGGTGCGTCGGTGGGGACGGGGCTTGCGGGGCCTGTGGTGCAGACGGGTGGTGCGCTGTGGGGTTTCGCGCTGCCGGGTGCCGCGGGGGTGGTGTCGCTCGGGGTGTTGCTGGCGACGGGGAGGGTCCTCGCAGCTCCTGCTGGGGGCGGGGTGGTTGCGGGTTCACCGGAAAATGATCCAAACCGTGCTGTCGAACCCCGTTTCAGCTCGGGGGATCGGGCGTAATGTTCAGTCATGGACCGCCGCATTTTCGGGCTGGAGAACGAGTACGGCGTCACGTGCACGTTCAGGGGACAGCGCCGTCTGTCGCCTGACGAGGTGGCGCGGTACCTCTTCCGCCGTGTCGTGTCATGGGGCCGCAGCAGCAATGTGTTCCTGCGGAATGGTGCTCGCCTGTATCTCGACGTGGGATCACATCCGGAATACGCGACTCCCGAGTGTGACAATGTGATCGAACTGGTCACCCACGACAAGGCCGGCGAGCGCATTCTCGAGGGGCTCCTGGTGGATGCAGAGCGCCGTCTGCATGAGGAGGGAATCGCCGGCGATGTGTATCTCTTCAAGAACAACACCGACTCGGCGGGCAACTCCTATGGTTGCCATGAGAACTATCTGGTGGCCCGTCACGGGGAGTTCTCGCGGCTCGCGGACATCCTGATTCCGTTCCTGGTCACACGGCAGCTGCTGTGCGGGGCGGGCAAGGTGCTGCAGACGCCGCGCGGTGCGGTGTACTGCGTGAGCCAGCGGGCCGAGCACATCTGGGAGGGTGTCAGTTCGGCGACGACGCGTTCACGGCCGATCATCAACACGCGTGACGAGCCGCACGCGGACGCAGAGCGTTACCGCAGGCTGCATGTCATCGTCGGGGATTCGAACATGTCCGAGACGACGATGCTGCTCAAGGTGGGCGCCACCGACCTGGTGCTGCGCATGATCGAGGCGGGCACGGTGATGCGCGATCTGACCCTGGAGAACCCGATCCGGGCGATCCGCGAGGTCAGTCATGACATCACGGGCCGCCGCAAGGTGCGTCTGGCGAGCGGCCGTGAGGCGTCCGCGCTGGAGGTGCAGCGCGAGTACTACGAGAAGGCCGTGGACTTCTGCGAGCGCCGCGGGATCCGTACGGGCACCGTGGAGCAGGTCCTGGAGCTGTGGGGCCGCACGCTGGAGGCGATCGAGTCCGAGGATCTGGACCGGATCGACACCGAGATCGACTGGGTGATGAAGTACAAGCTCATCGAGCGGTACCGGGCCAAGCACAACATGACGATGTCCCATCCGAGGGTCGCGCAGATAGACCTCGCCTACCACGACATCCACCGTCGCCGGGGTCTGTACTACCTGCTGGAGAGGAAGGGGCAAGCCACCCGGATCTGCAACGACTTGAAGATCTTCGAGGGCAAGTCGGTTCCGCCGCAGACGACTCGGGCGCGGCTGCGGGGCGACTTCATCCGTCGTGCGCAGGAGCAGCGCCGTGACTTCACGGTGGACTGGGTGCATCTCAAGCTCAACGACCAGGCGCAGCGCACCGTGTTGTGCAAGGACCCGTTCCGGTCGGTGGACGACCGGGTGGAGAAGCTGATCGCCGGTATGTGACAGGCGTGGGGCGCGTGGCGCCTCAGGCATATGAGCGGACCGCAACGCGGGCGTCGTACGTTTGCCGTACGACGCCCTTGTTGCGTCGTAGAGTTGCGATCACGCCATCATTCAAGATCGATCGATACGAGGCCCCATCGTGCGCCGACGTTCCCTCATCCTTGCCGCTGTGCCCGCCGGGCTGGTCACCCTCGCCGGGTGCGGCGACGGCAAGTCCAGCTCGAGCAAGGCCAGCGCGAGTCCGTCTCCCGCGGCTCCGACCACGCAGGCTCCGGCTCCCTCCGCCGTCCCGCCGCCGAAGATCGTCGAGGGGCCCCTGCCCGCCATCACCGCGGGGACGAAGTTCGGCGAGAAGCCGACGGTGGCGAAGGGGCAGGGCACCCCGTCGAAGGACCTGGCGGTCAAGACGGCGATCGCGGGCGGTGGGCAGACCGTCGCCGAGAACGACTTCATCCAGGCGAACTACCTCGGCCAGATCTGGTCGACGGGCAAGGTCTTCGACAACTCCTACGACCGCAAGACGCCCCTGGTGATCCAGCTGTCGCAGGGCAGCATCATCGATGGCTGGCGGTATGCGCTCGCGGGCAAGAAGGCGGGCAGCCGGGTTCTGATGTCGGTGCCGCCGACCTGGGGTTACGGCTCGCAGGGAAACCCACGGGGCGGCATCAAGGGCACCGACACCCTCGTGTTCGTGGTGGACGTGATGAACACGTTCAACAGCAAGAGTTCCGCCAAGGGCAAGGCGGTGGCGCAGACGGACGCCGCTTTGCCGAAGGTGGGTACGAACACCGACGGCAAGGCTCCGTCCATCGACGTGCCGAAGGTGAAGCCCCCGACGGGTCTGGTCGCGAACTACGTGCTGGAGGGCGACGGTCCCGTGGTCGCGGCGGACAACACCGTCCTGGTGCAGTACAAGGGTGTTCTGTGGGACTCCGGCAAGGAGTTCGACTCCACCTACAGCGGCGGCAAGCTGTCGATGTTCGTCCTCCAGCAGGTCGTCAAGGGCTGGGCGCAGGGCCTGACCGGCAAGAAGGTGGGCAGCCGTGTGCTCATCGTGGTCCCGCCGAAGCTGGGGTACGGCGACAACCCCCCGCAGGGCAGCGGCCTGACCAAGGACTCCACGCTGGTCTTCTCCGTCGACATCCTGGCGAAGATGTAACCGTCGCGGGGATGTGAGAGTGTCGGTGGTGCCGTAATGGCCTCAACTTGAACAAGCAGGAGCTTTAGACGTGAGCATCGAGAAGCCCGAGATCGACTTCCCGGGCGGCGAGCCCCCGGCCGACCTCGAGATCAAGGACCTCTGGGAGGGTGACGGACCGGAGGCCAAGGCGGGCGACACCGTCTCCGTGCACTACGTGGGTGTGGCGTTCTCCTCCGGTGAGGAGTTCGACGCTTCCTGGAACCGTGGTACGCCGCTGCGGTTCCAGCTGGGCGTGGGCCAGGTCATCCCGGGCTGGGACCAGGGTGTGCAGGGAATGAAGGTCGGCGGGCGCCGCCAGCTCATCATTCCTCCGCACCTGGCGTACGGGGACCGTGGCGCGGGCGGCCGTATCAAGCCGGGCGAGACGCTGATCTTCGTCTGCGACCTGGTCGGGGTCTGACGAGCCAGGGCTCCCGTTGCGCCGTGACGGGCGCGCCTTCGGGTGCGCTGTCGCCTGCGGCCGTGCCGTGGTCGTTCGCGCCGTTCCCCGCCCCCTGTGGGGCGCGGTCCGCGCGCGGTCGGGTGCGGTGCCGTCTGCGGCGCGTTGCGGCTGGTCGCTCGGTTCCCCGCGCCGGTGCAGGGCCGCGGGGCCGGTCGGGAGTGAGCGGCTGGGGTCCATGCCCGCGCGGGCGTGGGCCCTCGGCTTTTGTCGCGGGACCTGCGAGCGGTACGGTCGTCGGTCGTAGGCATCGTGGGGAAGGCGAAGGGCGTCGATGGCCATTGCCAAGGCTGAGCGGCTGATGAATCTGGCGCTGTGTCTGCTCGGGACGCGACGGCCACTCAGCAAGCGGGAACTGCGCGAGTCCATCGAGGCGTATGTCGAGGCGTTCGGGCCGGACAGGAGCGCGGCCGGGTCCGATGACTCCTTCAACCGTATGTTCGAGCGCGACAAGGATGATCTGCGCGAGCTGGGCCTGGTCATCGAGACCGTGGAGAACCTGGAGGGCGAGGTCGGTTATCTCGCCCGGCGTGACAGCAACCGGCTGCCGCCCATCACGCTCGACGCCGAGGAGGCCGCCGCGCTCGGTCTCGCCGCCAAGGTGTGGCAGCAGGCGCGGCTCGCCGGTGCCGCGAGCGGTGCCCTGCAGAAGCTGCGTGCCGCGGGCCTGCCCGAGGACGTGGACCCGTATGGCGGCCATGGCGCGCTGGAGCCGCGCATCCCGGTCCACGAGGCCGCCTTCGAGCCGCTGATGCTGGCCTGCCGCGACCGCCGCCCCGTCGCCTTCGACTACCGCAAGGCCACCGCGGCGCATCCCGAGCCGCGCCATGTGGAGCCGTGGGCGCTGGAGTGCTGGCGTGGGCACTGGTATCTGGCGGGCTGGGACCGTGACCGTGGTGCCGAGCGGGTCTTCCGGCTCTCGCGGATCACCGGGAAGGTGCGCTCCCGCGGGGGCGGCTTCACCGCGGAGGTTCCCGATGTGGTGACGGTCCGTGAGACCGTCGCGAGCTGGGCGGGCGAGATCGCCGACCGCTCCGCCCTGATCCGGCTGCGGACGGGTGCGGGTTACCCCCTTCGGGCGAAGGCCACCGCCGTCCGGGAACTCGGCGACGGCTGGGACGAGTTGGAGATTCCGTACGGCCATGGCCTGGACGCCTGGCTGGTGGAGTTCGGGCCCGACGTCGTGGTCCTGGAGCCCGCCGAGCTGCGCGCGGACGTGGTGGACCGGCTGCGTGCCGTGGCCAAGGGCTGAGGGGGAGGGGTACGACAGTGGCAGGCAAACCGGCGAGGCCGGCGAACGCCATCGACCAGACCCGGCGGATGCTGTCCCTGGTGACGTATCTGCGGGAGCGTCCCGGTGCCCGTGTCGAGGATGTCGCCAGGGCCTTCGGGATCACCGAGGACGAGCTGGTCTCGGACCTCGATGTGCTGCCCATGTGCGGCACGAGCTTCCGCGGCGGCGATCTGCTGGACATCGACACCGACGGTGAGCGCATCTGGTGGCACAACCCGGCCGCGCTCGGCGCGGACGCGGCCGAGCCGCTGCGGCTGGCGGCCGACGAGGCGACGGCGCTGCTGGTGGCCGCGCGGGCCGTCGCCACCCTGCCGGGCCTGCGGGAGAGCGACCGGCAGGCGCTGGTGCGCGCGACCGCGAAGGTGGAGACCGCGGCGGGCGAGGCGGCCGGTGCCAGCTCGCGGCTGTCTGTGACCTTCGAGTCCGAGGGCGGTGTGTTCGCGGACGTCGACCGTGCCATCTCCGAGCGCCGCCGGCTGTGGATCCGCTACTACTCGCCTGCCCGCGACGAGGTCACCGAGCGCGAGATCGACCCGATCCGCCTGGTCAGCGTGGGGCACACATATGTGGAGGCGTGGTGCCGCCGCTCGGAGGCGCGCCGTACGTTCCGGCTCGACCGGGTCGCCGAGATCAGGATCCTCGACGAGCCGTCGGCGCCGCCCGAGGTGGAGCTGCGCGACCTGTCCGAGGGGCTGGTGCAGCCGGCCGCCGAGGACCCCGAGGTGGTCGTCGAGGTGGGACCCGGGGGGCGCTGGGTCGCCGAGTACTACCCGCATGACAGCGCGGATGAGCTTGCGGACGGCGGGCTGCGTATCACTTTGCGGACACCCGATCCGACGTCGCTGCGAAGGCTGGCACTGCGGCTCGGGGCCGACGGCCGGATCGTGTCGCCCGCGGATCTGGCGGACAGCGCCCGCCAGGCGGCTGCCGAGGCGCTCGCGGCGTACGACGGGCCGCACTCCGGCGCGGACGGGCCGCATGGCAGGGAAGGGCTCGACAGACAGGAGCAGGGGCTGTGAGCACATCGGCGACGACTGGCGCGTCGGAGCGGCCGGATGCGCCGGCCGGTGCGCCCCAGGGGGCCGGGCCCGCGGAGGTGTCCGTACGGACGGCGTTCGCCGGGATGAGGCGGGTGGCGGACGTGGTGTTCCGGGCCGGCTGCCCGGACTGCCGGGCGCGTTTCGAGCTGGGGGCGGGCGCGCTCAGGCTGGCGATCGGCGCCAGCAGCAAGACCACCTTCTATTCCTTCACCTGCCCCGAGTGCGGTGCGTCGGTCCGCAAGCCTGCCGGTGAGCGCATCGTGGAACTGCTCACCGGGGGCGGTGTGCGGACCCTGCGCCTCCACTCGACGGCGTAGGGCCCTCGGGGCACTAAGCTCGACGTCATGTTCTGGCCGATGCTCGCTGTCGCCCTGGGGTTCCTGGGGCTTGTCGTCCTGGGTGTCCTCGCCGTCCGGGTGTTCGTGGAGGCGCAGCGGCTCGGGCGGCAGGTCTCGGACTCCGCCCGCCGCATCAGCCGGGCCGCCGAGGACCTGGAGCGGGCGGCGGTGAGAACGGCGAAGGCCGCGGACCGGATATGAAGCGGGTGTGAGTCCCCCCTTCCCCCCCGCAGTCCCGCGGGGTCCCGGCGTGGACATGGCGCTTTCCGCGAGCGGTGTGCGCGCGGAGCGCGGGCCGGGTCAGGCGGGTCCGGACCTTGTCCGCCGGGGACTTGACACGGTCGTCGAGCGTGGCCGTACGCGGGCGGGATGAGGCGCTTCGCCCTGTCTGTTCCAGCGGCATCCAGGTACTCTCTGAGCGCGGCCCGGAGAACGAGGCGCGGTCCGCAGACCGGAAGTACGCACGGGGATGGTCTGGTGTTCATCCCCGGGCGATACGATCTCTGGCAGCACGATGGTCAGACACCTGTCCGACCGGTCGGACACATTGCTCCGCTGCCCCGCCTCAGTGAGAAGGTGAAGATTATGTTCCGCAACGCACTTGAGCCGTGGCACCTGGTGCTCCTGGTTCTGGTGATCGTCCTCGTGTTCGGCTCCAAGAAGCTCCCGGACATGGCGCGGTCGCTCGGCAAGTCCGCGCGGATCCTCAAGAGCGAGGCCAAGGCGATGAAGGACGAGGGCAAGCAGCCCGCGCCGTCCGCCCAGCCGGCCGAGGAGCAGTCCCAGGCTCAGCGCACGATCCAGGCGTCCCCCGGCGATGTGACCAGCTCCCGGCCGGTGAGCGAGCCGACGGACACCACGACCCAGCGCTGACGCGAGGGCCGGGGTCCGCCGGTCCACTGCACGAGATGAGGATGTGGGTTGCTCAAGCCTGCCCGCAATAAGGAGAGAGATCCCGAGGGGCGCATGCCGCTCGTGGATCACCTTCGTGAGCTGCGCAACAGGCTCGCGAAGGGCGTGCTGGCGATCGTCGTCGTCACGATCGTGGCCGCCTTCTTCTACCAGGACATCATCAACTTCATCACCAAGCCGCTGCTCCACTCGGTCGGCTGCGGGCAGTCCTTCGGGCAGCTGGCGCAGGGGAAGCAGGACGTCCACTGTGCTCACCTCACGGTCAGCGGTCTGCTGACGCCCTTCACGCTGGCGCTGAAGGCATCGCTGACCGCCGGTGTCGTGCTGGCGGCACCGATCTGGCTGTACCAGCTGTGGGCGTTCGTCGCGCCCGGCCTGCACCGCCACGAGCGCAGGTACGCCTACGCGTTCGTCGGGTTCGGCTTCCCCCTCTTCCTCGGCGGCGGCCTCCTCGCCTACAAAGTCCTGCCCAAGACGGCGAAGGTCTTCATCGACCTCACGCCGAAAGGCGCGGAGAACCTGCTGCCGCTGGACAACCTGCTCGACCTGGTGACGCGCATGGTGGTGGTCTTCGGCCTCGCCTTCGAGATGCCGCTGCTGCTCGCCATGCTCAACCTGACCGGCATCCTGTCCGGCCGGCGCATGCTCGGCTGGTGGCGCGGCATGGTCGTCGGTATCGCCGCCTTCGCGGCCGTGGCCACGCCCGGCGCCGACCCGATCTCGATGCTCGCGCTGGCGGTGCCGATCTGGGTGCTGTACTTCATCGCCGTGGCCTTCTCGCTGCTCAACGACCGACGCCGGGCCCGGCGCGAGGCCCAGGGCCCCGCCGACGACGAGGCTTCCGAGCTGGACCTCACCCCCGAGGACATCGGCGAGACCGAGAGCATCGGTGCCGGCCGCTCCCTGCCCGAGCCGCCGGACCCGGACCGGGTCAACGGCTACGACGACGTGACGTGACCGGACGGGCACGGAACGTGCCGTGACGACGTGATCCGCGGGCCCCACCGGGCACACCGGTGGGGCCCGCCGCCGTTCACACACCGGTGCGCCCTCCGATCCCGATAATGATCGTCCTGTTGTCAGTGGGGCCCGGTACGCTCGAAAGCACGATGACAGAGGACCTCTCACCGGCCGAGCGGTACGCGGCAGCACGCAGGCGCGCTGCCGAGCAGGCCACCTCGCTCGCGTCCTTCCGCGAGATGTACGACTTCGGCCTCGACCCCTTCCAGATCGAGGCGTGCCAGGCGCTCGAGGCCGGGAAGGGCGTGCTGGTGGCCGCGCCCACCGGCTCCGGCAAGACGATCGTCGGCGAGTTCGCCGTCCACCTGGCCCTCCAGCAGGGCAAGAAGTGCTTCTACACGACACCCATCAAGGCACTGTCGAACCAGAAGTACTCCGACCTGTGCCGCCGCTACGGAACGGACAAGGTCGGCCTGCTCACCGGCGACAACAGCGTCAACTCCGACGCCCCGGTCGTCGTCATGACCACCGAGGTCCTGCGGAACATGCTGTACGCGGGCTCCCAGACCCTCCTCGGCCTCGGCTATGTGGTCATGGACGAGGTGCACTACCTCTCCGACCGCTTCCGCGGTGCCGTCTGGGAGGAAGTGATCATCCACCTGCCCGAGTCGGTGACGCTGGTGTCGCTGTCGGCGACCGTGTCGAACGCCGAGGAGTTCGGCGACTGGCTCGACACCGTCCGCGGTGACACCGAGGTGATCGTCTCCGAGCACCGGCCCGTGCCGCTGTTCCAGCACGTCCTGGCCGGACGCCGGATGTACGACCTGTTCGAGGAGGGCGAGGGCCACAAGAAGGCCGTCAACCCCGACCTCACACGGCTGGCCCGGATGGAGGCCAGCCGACCCTCGTACGCGGACCGCAGACGCGGGCGCGCCATGCGGGAGGCCGACCGGGAGCGGGAGCGCCGGCAGCGCGCGCGGGTGTGGACGCCGGGCAGGCCCGAGGTCATCGAGCGGCTGGACGCCGAGGGCCTGCTGCCCGCGATCACGTTCATCTTCAGCCGGGCCGCGTGCGAAGCCGCCGTCCAGCAGTGCCTGTACGCCGGCCTCAGGCTCAACGACGAGGAGGCGCGGGGCAAGGTGCGCGCCCTGGTCGAGGAGCGCACCGCGTCCATCCCCACAGAGGACCTGCACGTACTGGGCTACTACGAGTGGCTGGAGGGCCTGGAGCGGGGCATCGCCGCCCACCACGCGGGCATGCTGCCGACGTTCAAGGAAGTCGTGGAGGAGCTGTTCGTACGGGGCCTGGTGAAGGCCGTGTTCGCGACCGAGACCCTCGCGCTGGGCATCAACATGCCCGCACGCTCGGTGGTGCTGGAGAAGCTCGTCAAGTGGAACGGCGAGCAGCACGCCGACATCACCCCCGGTGAGTACACCCAGCTGACGGGCCGCGCAGGCCGCCGGGGCATCGACGTCGAGGGCCACGCGGTGGTGCTGTGGCAGCGGGGCATCAGCCCCGAGCACCTCGCCGGTCTCGCGGGCACCCGCACCTATCCGCTGCGCTCCAGCTTCAAGCCGTCGTACAACATGGCCGTCAACCTGGTCGAGCAGTTCGGCCGGCACCGCTCACGCGAACTCCTCGAGACGTCCTTCGCGCAGTTCCAGGCGGACAAGTCGGTTGTCGGGATCTCGCGCCAGGTCCAGCGCAACGAAGAGGGCCTCGAGGGCTACCTGGAGGCCATGACCTGTCACCTCGGCGACTTCGAGGAGTACGCGCGGCTGCGCCGTGACCTCAAGGACCGCGAGACGGAGCTGGCCCGGCAGGGCGTCGCACAGCGCCGCGCGGAGGCCGCCGTCTCCCTGGAGAGGCTCAAGCCCGGGGACGTCATCCACGTGCCCACCGGCAAGTACGCGGGCCTGGCCCTGGTCCTCGACCCCGGGCTGCCCGCCGGCCGCTCCAACGGCCACCGCGGCTTCGAGCACCACGACGGGCCGCGCCCCCTCGTCCTGACCGCCGAACGGCAGGTCAAGCGGCTGGCGGCGATGGACTTCCCGGTGCCCGTCGAGCCCCTGGAGCGGATGCGCATCCCGAAGTCGTTCAATCCGCGCTCCCCGCAGTCCCGGCGCGACCTCGCCTCCGCACTGCGCACCAAGGCCGGGCACATCCCGCCGGAGCGGCAGCGCAAGAAGCGGGCCGCCGCTGCCGACGACCGCGAGATCGCCCGGCTTCGCACCGCCCTGCGCGCCCACCCCTGCCACGGCTGCAACGACCGGGAGGACCATGCCCGCTGGGCCGAGCGCTACCACCGGCTGATGCGGGACACCTCGCAGCTGGAGCGCCGTATCGAGGGCCGGACGAACACCATCGCCCGCACCTTCGACCGCATCGTCGCACTGCTCACCGAGCTGGACTACCTGCGCGGTGACGAGGTGACGGAACACGGAAGGCGACTGGCGCGGCTGTACGGCGAACTGGACCTGCTGGCCAGTGAGTGCCTGCGCGAGGGCGTCTGGGAAGGGCTCGCCCCGGCCGAACTGGCGGCGTGCGTCTCGGCGTTGGTGTACGAGGCGCGGGTCGGTGACGACGCGATGGCGCCGAAGCTGCCGTCGGGCCGCGCCAAGGCCGCGCTCGGCGAGATGGTGCGCATCTGGGGCCGGCTGGACGCCCTGGAGGAGGATTTCCGGATCACCCAGACCGAGGGTGTCGGCCAGCGGGAACCGGACCTGGGCTTCGCCTGGGCCGCGTACATGTGGGCCGACGGCAAGGGCCTCGACGAGGTGCTGCGCGAGGCCGAGATGCCGGCGGGTGACTTCGTGCGCTGGTGCAAGCAGGTCATCGACGTGCTCGGGCAGATCGCGGCCGCCGCGCCGTCCCGCGAGGGGTCCTCGGTCGCCAAGAATGCCCGTAAGGCCGTCGAGGGGTTGTTGCGCGGGGTGGTGGCCTACTCGTCGGTGGGGTGACGGTCCCCGGGGACGTGGTGGGCTTCTGCCGAGTTCCCCGCGCTCCTGCCTAGTGCCGCGACAGGCAACGTTCGCCCCGTCGCGACGCCCGGCACGTGCTCTCGCCGCACCGGCCGAAAGCCCAAGTACGTCCAGTACGAGGGCTTCCGGCCGGCACGCCGAGAGCACGCGCCCCCAAGCTCTCGGCTCCGCTCGAGCAGGGGGTCCCCCATGACGCCGCTCCTCAACGGGCAAACGTTGCCTGCCGCGACGATCTACTAGTAGGTTGTCGCGGCTAATGTTTGGGATAGAGGTGGCGCAGTCTGATGCGTGCATCGTGGGTGGTGAACTGCCAGTTCACCTGACGTCGGTCGGTGTTGGTGGCGTTCTGCCATGCTGAGAGTTCGGTGTTGAGGATGCCGAGGTCGCT
>NZ_JBEYVV010000043.1:0-41629 GCF_040644155.1 Streptomyces sp. NPDC047022
TGCTCCCCCGCGACGAGGTGGCCCGCGCCATCAACTCCGAGGTGAAGGCGGGCCGCGGGTCCCCGCACGGAGAGGTCTTCCTCGATGTGTCGACGTCCACCGGCGCCCCGCCGTCGTGCGGTCGCCGTCACGCCTGAGTCAGGCCGAGGTCATGTCGTCGCGCGACCTGAAAGGCCAGAACCATGAGATGGGCACGATTGCTGACTCCCGCCTTTCCCCGGATTCTGCGGAGATAGGTGTCCACGGTGTGCGGACTGAGATTCATTCTCCGCGCGATGGAGGTATACGTGTGGCCCTCGGCGAGATAGCCGAGTACTTCGAGCTCGCGGTCGCTGAGGAGTTTCAGGGTGTCGGCGGCGAACGGACTCACAGGTGTGCCTTTCATGGGGGACGAGAGCCTCGCGGCAGGCGCCCGCTGTCCGGGGAGGGTGGAGCCGGTCACCCCCGCGGTGGGGCCTTCTTGCTGACTCGCCGTTCAGGCGATGTCATCCACGCCGTCCGCGTGCCGCTGGGATCCTCGTCGGAAATGCGACTAAGGTGCGATCCGTGTTGGGGAGACGACACGGTGGGGGAGACCCGCCATGCCTTCCGTGCCGGCGCCGCACCTGCGGCTCGGGGAGCCGGACGCGGCCGGGTTCAGGCGAGCGAGACGGCTGCGGCGTCGGTGACACGGCGTCCGCCCCAGCCGCTGTCGGAGGAGGTGGTGCGGTGGCGTCCGCCCCAGCCGCTGTCGGCAGGAGTGACCGGGCGGCACCCGCCCCAGCCGCTGTCGGCAGGGGTGACACGGCGTCCGCCCCAGCCGCTGTCAGAGTCGGTGACACGGCGTCCGCCCCAGCCGCTGTCAGAGTCGGTGACACGGCGTCCGCCCCAGCCGCTGTCAGAGTCGGTGACACGGCGCCCGCCCCAGCCGCTGTCGGAGGGCGTGGTGCGGTGACGTCCGCCCCAGCCGCTGTCAGCGGGGGTGGCGGTGGTAGGGATGCGCGGCGCCGTCACGGACGGGTGCGGGGTCGCCGCCGACGCCGTCTGGGAGATCCCCATCAGCGCGCCGAATGCGAGGCTCGCGGTGGCGAAAGCTGCGGCGGCTGAACGGAAGGCGTTCATTCGAGGTTTCTCCTGCCTTTGGTATCTGCAACGGAACCGGTAATTCCGAGGGATTTGATCTCCGGTGCTTCAAGACTTCCGTGCCGGCGGTGGTCGTGACCAGCGAGCAAGGTGCTCACCAAGCTGCCCCGCAGCAAGACGAACAGGGGACGTAATGCCCATAGCTGACCAAAGTAGGGCAATTGGCCAGCCTGTACGGCCCAGCGACAAGGAGGTCACCGTCTACCGGTGGGTGGCGAGGAACGCGCGGATGGAGCCGGACCGTGCCGCCCGGGAACTGGGCCTGGACCAGGAGGAGGTGCAGGCGGCGGTTGTGTCCCTGACCGAACTGGGCCTGCTCAGACCCGATGCGCAGGACCCGTCCCGGCTGCGTCCGGTCGACCCGGACCTCGTGGCGGCCGTCGTGACCACCTCCATGGAGACGGCCATCCGCAGCCAGCAGGCCGAACTGCACCACATCCGTGACCAGTTCGCCGATCTGCGCAGCCACTACCTGGACAGCCTCAGCCGCGAGTCCGTCGATCTCGAGGCGATACCCGGACTGGAGGAGGTGCGCGCCGCACTCAACCGGGCCGCCGAGGAATGCACCGAGGAGATGCTCACCAGTCAGCCCGGCGGCAACCGGGTGCCGGAGGTCCTCCAGGAAGCCCTGGCCCGCGACACCGCCATGCTGTCCCGAGGGGTGGGGATGCGCACGCTCTACCACCACACGGCCCGCTTCAACGGCCCCAGCCAGGCTTATGTCGCCACGGTGTCGGCCCTGGGCGCCGAGTACCGCACCGCCCATGAACTGTTCGGCCGCCTGATCGTCTTCGACCGCAAGGTCGCCTTCATCCCCGAACAGGGCGGCAACTGGGGCGCGGTGGTGATCCGGGAGCCCTCGGTCGTCCACTATCTGTGCGAGGTGTTCGAGCAGGCGTGGACGCAGGCCGCCCCGTTCTCGGATGCCGCGACCGACGGTCTGGAACTCGTCGCGAAGGACATCCACCGGACCATCGTCAGGTTACTCGCGGCCGGTCTGAAGGATGAGAGCATCGCGCGCAGGATCGGTATGTCGCTGCGCACCGCCAGAAAACACATCGCCGACATCATGGAGACGCTCGGAGCCGAGAGCCGCTTCCAGGCCGGTGTGCTCGCGGCGCAGCAGGGACTGCTCGACGACGCCTGTGAAGCCGTGCCCCGAGACTGATCCGCCCGCCTCCTGCCCCCGTTGTCCGGTACCGGAATCCAGGGACTTCCGTATCCGCTGTCTCATGCACCAGAGTTCTGCAAACCGCAGGCGCGGTACCAGGGTTGCCGGTGCCTTCGACGTCTGTGCGCAACGGGGAGCAGGAGCGGAACGTGGACTACGAATCGGTACCGGTCACGGGCCAGGACCAACTGGGACTCTTCGTCAGGGACCTCGCGTTGTGCCTCTCGGTCCACCGTGACAGAAGTCCCGCCCTGGTGTGGCCGGACGGTGTCGACGCCGTACTGGTCGGGGTGTGCGGTGTGCCACGGCAGCGTACGGACGCGGGCGCGAACGAGGCCCGCCCAGACACGGCTGCGACCGGTCTCGGGGAACTGACCGCCGCGCTCGGCTCGCAGCTCGGCTGCGAGGTGGGCGGTTCGTTCGTGGTCCTGCCCACGGGTGGGCAGAGCACCGGCACCACCTCCGGGACCGATCTGGTGCTCCTGCCGGTCAGAGGCAGCTGCGGCGGCCGCGTCGAGCGCTCACCGTCCGGTGAGGGCACCGCCGTGCTGGACCGTGCCCTGGAACTCCGCTTGAGGGTGGGGGAGGCGCTCTACGTACCCCGCGGATTCCGCTACACCTTGAACGACGCACACTCGCCGTGCACGCTGCTGGTGCTCGCGCTGCATCCGCTCGCCTGGTGAGACCCCCCTCCCGGCCCCCGGCGCACCGAGGCCAGGACCCGGTCCCGGACATCGGCCACCAGGGTCTCCTGCACCTGCCGGAGGTAGAAGTGCCCGCCGGGAAAGGCCCTGGTCTCGGCCGTCATCCGGGTGAAGCGCCGCCACTCCTGGACGGCGGGTCCGGTGACGACGGGGTCCTGGAGCCCGTAGTAGGCGACGATCGGAGTGTCCAGCGGGCCGCCGCCGTCGAGATGCCGATAGGTGTCGATCAGCTGGTAGTCCGCGCGGATCGCGGGCATGACCAGCTCGCGCAACTCGTCGTCCGCCAGCACCTCCGCATCCGTGCCGCCCTGTTCGAGGATGTGGGCGACCAGCTCGGCGTCCCCCATCAGATGGCGGGTACGCGCCGGAACGAGGTGCGGCGGCACCATGCCCGACACGAACAGCTGGGTCAGTACGATTCCATGACGGTCCCGCAGCAGCCGGGTGACCTCGTACCCCAGCGCCGCGCCCATGCTGTGCCCGAACAGGGCCAGTGGCCGGTCCGCCAGCGGCAGGAGAGCGGAACTCACGGCTCGCGCCAGCTGCGCCATGTCGGTGATGCAGGGCTCGTGAAAACGGTCCTGGCGCCCCGGGTAGCAGACGGAGACCACATCGAGCGCGGGGGAGAGGAGCCCCGGCCAGTCACGGAAGAAGGCCGGTACACCGCCCGCGTGCGGCAGACAGACGAGAGTGGGCCGCGCCGCGGGCGGTTCGGCCCCGTAGCGGCGCAGCCAGCTGTTCTGTTCCGGGCTCATGAAGGGTGCTCCCTGGGACGAGTCTGCCGACGGGCGAAGTGGATCAGCGGTTCCCCGTCGCCGTCGGCCACTGTGTGTACGACCTCACCGACCACCAGGGTATGGTCCGCCAGCGGCACATACCGGGTGGCCCGGCAGACGACGCCGGCCACCGCACCGGTGAGCAACGGCGCGCCGTACCGCCCCGTGTGGGCCACCCCGTCGAAGCGCAGCGCGGCCGGCAGCACCGCGAACCGTTCGGCCAGCGCGCGCAGTTCCCAGGACAGCACGTTCACGGAGAAGCGGCCCGCCGTCCGGATGTGCCCGAGCGTCCCACTGTCCGAGGCGAGCGACACGAGCAGCGAGGGCGGCCGGTCACTCAGCGAGAACACGGCGGTGGCCGTACACCCGACCGGCAGACCGCCGTCGTAGGCGGCCACGACGGTGACGCTGCCGGCGAAGCGACTCATGGCCTCACGAAACATGCCCGACGCCACCAATGCCTCTGCGGCGACGACAGCCATACGGATTCTCCTCTCGGTATGAGACGGTCGCCGTCGCACCGCCGAGTACGCCTGGCGAAGGGGACGCGGGGCCCTGCCGACATGCGGCTCCACCGCGTGGGCGCGAACACCCGCGGCGGAGCCGCAGTCGGCGACGCACCCCGACCCGCGCGGAGCGAACCGCTCACGCTCCCCACTCGGCGGTGGTCGCGCCGGCGGTCTCCCCGCCGTCGATGACCAGCTCCTGCCCGGTCAGGAACCCCGCCTCGGGCGAGGCCAGGTAGTGGAACGCGGCAGCGATCTCCGCCGGATCGGCGTGCCGCCCCGCGGGGATGCGCGCATTGACGTCGGCCAGCATCGCATCGGTGTACTCGGCGAGCTGCATGGGTGTCAGCACGGCCCCGGGACTCACACACGCGACGCGGATTCGGGGACTGAGCTCCAGCGCGAATGTCTGGGTGAGTGCGATCACCCCCGCCTTGGTCGCGTTGTAGTCGGCGTAGTTCGGGTACCCCCGGCGCCCGTTGACGGACGCGGTCGCCAGCAGCACCCCGCCGTCGCGGCCGGCGGCGGCCATCAGGCGTGCCGCACCACGCCACAGGCCCAGTGTGCCAAGGAGATTGACGTCCACGACGCGGCGGGCGTCCTTCTCGGTGATGTCGAGGACACCATGACGGAGGCTGATGCCGGCGTTGGCGATGACCACGTCCAGGGGATGATCGCGGTGCACCCGCTCCAGGGCCTCGTCCACGGCCTGCCAGTCCGCGACGTCGCAGCGGATCCACGAGACGCGGTCCCCGAAGCCGCCGAAGCCGTCCTGTGGTCCGGCGATGTCGAGGCTCACGACACGGTCGCCCGCGCGGGCGAAGTGTTCGACGGTGGCTCTGCCGATGCCGCTGGAGCCACCGGACACGATGACGGTACGCATCTCTTGCTGTTCCTTTCCTCAGTAGAGAACCCGAGCGGCGTCGGGCGACGCATACGGAGTGGTCTTGCGCAGATCGCGGCTGACGATCATGCGTTTGAGCCAGCGGTCGGTTCCGTCGTGTGCCGCCCGGAAGGGCCTGCGCCCGTGGACGGCGACGTAGTTGTCCACGACCGCCAGGCTGCCCTGCTCCACGACCACGTCGAGCTGGACCCGCTCCAGTTCCTCCATGAGCTCGTCCAGGGCCTCCTGGGCGCCCGTGTCGGAGCCGGAGCACGTCATGAACGGATAGTCGATGCGGAGGTAGGGCCGCTCGTGCTCGCCGGACAGGACGGGTACGGGCTCGGGGTCGGCCTGTATCCGCAGCATGTGCGCCAGCGCGGGGTGGCCTGGATGGCGTGCCTGGAGCTGGCGTATGTGCTCGTCGTCCGGGCGGATCAGGAAGCGCGGGGAGCGCAGCAGGTCCGCGGTGTCGTCGCTGATCTTGACATCGCGCACCGAGGCCACGATGGTCGGCACCCGCTCATGGTTGCGCATGCCGAACAGCAGCAGGTAGTCGCAGCGGCCCGGATGGAAGCCGTCCTCGGTGTGGAACTCCAGCAGGCACTCGCTGCCATGACCGCTCTGCCGCAGCTCGTCGCCGCGGATCGGCAGCAGGTTCTGCACCACCCGGCCCAACTGCAGGGTGGAGAAGGTGAACGGGTCGCCGAGGGCCGTTCCGACCATCGCCAGGAAGAACTCCTGGTCGAGCGCCGGGCCGTCGGCGGGCACCTCCTCCCAGTGCGCGGGGGTGGGCCCGATGGCCGCGTCGTCCACGGGGAAGCCGTGGATCACCAGTGCCGCGGCGGGCTCGGTGCGGCGGAACTCCTCGAGGAACGTGCGCAGTCCCACGGGCAGATGCAGGGCCGCGTCCCAGTGCCGGTCGTAGAAGCCGGGCTGTGCGGGTCGTGAGAAAGAGTCATGGAAGCGGGAGACGGTTTCCTGGATCTGTTCCGTCTCAGCGCCGGACAGCTCGTACTCGAGGGGAAGGCTGTGATACATGCCGGGACCTGCCGATTTCTGAAGGTGAGGGAGCGAGAGGAATAGGAAGGCGGACGAGGGAAGCAAGTACGCACAGCAGGCAGAGCGCTCCGCTGAAGCGGAAGGCGGAGGCGGCTCCGCCCAGGGCGAGCAGCGCACCGCCGGCGGCCGTGCCCAGACCGCTGCCGAGGGCATCGGCCGCGCCGAGGAGGCCGAAGGCCCTTGTGGTGTCGACAGGTCCCGCGTCGCGCGCCACCTTCGCGGAGATCAGGGGGAGCGCGAGGGCGAGCAGGACACCCTCGGCGAGGGACAGGGCGACGGCCGCGGCCGTGGAGTGGAGGAGGGGGTAGAGGCACGCGGTGCCGCCGAACAACAGCGCGGCGCAACGGATCAGCCTCGTGCGGGGCACCCGGGGCAGCACGGATCCGGCCCGGGGGGACAGCAGCAGCGCGGGGAGTGCCAGGCAGGCCGCGGACCAGGCGATGAGGGAGTCCCCGGCGCCCAGGCCGCGCAGGTAGACGGCCCAGACCACGGAGTAGCCCCCGTACAGGGCGGTGATGCCGAGCAGCGGTACCAGGGCCGGCCACAGCCTGCCCAGCAAGACAACGGCCGCGGCCTCAGCGGGCGGGAGCGGTGTCCGTGGCCGTGCTCCCGCCGCCCGGGGGACCACGCCGGGCCGCCGGGCCGCCCCGGCAGCCACCGTCAGGGCGGCGACGGAGGCGGCGGAGGCGAACCACGCGGCTCCGGTGCCGCCGGACAGCAGAGCGGTGCCCGCGCCCAGTGGTCCGGCCAGGGCGCCCAGCATCTGCGCGGCCGTCAGCCGTCCGTAGGCGCGCTCCAGGCGTTGCGGTCCGGCGTCCGCACCGGCGGGCGGGTCCGAGGCCAGGGTGGCGCGCAGACCCGTCGATGTGAGTGCCGCGCCCGCCATGAGCAGGAAGTCGGCGGCGGCCAGACTCCACCACGCGGTGAACCCGGTGAAGGCCAGACACCCGGCGGTCTGCAGGACCGTGCCCAGCAGGGTCGTCCGGGCGCTGCGGCAGCGGTGCCCCCAGCGGCCGGCGGCGAGCTGAGCCAGGGCTCCGCCCACCGCCGCCGCGGTCATCACCAGCCCGATCCGGTCCTTGGGGACACCTCGGTCGAGCAGGATGAGCGTCTCGGCCGAGAACAGTCCGAGTTGACCGGTCCGGGCGAGGAAGGCCGTGGCCAGAACCGGGAGCAGTGCCTTCACCGCGCGGCGTCTGCTGCCATCGCCCGGGCCAGGCTCCTGGGCCGCAGGTCCGTCCAGTGCTCGCCGATGTAGTCCAGGCAGTCCTGGCGGGAGCCCTCCGGCCGCGCCACGGTCCAGCCGGCCGGGACCTCCGCGAACGCGGGCCAGAGCGAGTGCTGGTTCTCGTCGTTGACGAGCACGAGGAAGACGCCGTCAGGGGTGTCGAAGGGGCTGTTCATGATCGTGTTCTCCTTGATGTCGTAAGGGTCCGCTCGAGCGCGGAGGTTCAGCCGAGGCGGCGCGCGAGCGCCCTGGGGCTGGGGTGGTCGAAGACGGCGCGGACGGGAAGCTCCGCGTCGAGGCCGAGCGAGCGGATGCGCCCGGTGAGCCGCAGCGCACGCGGGGAATCGCCGCCCAGAGCGAAGAAGTCGTCGTCGGGGCCCACATGGGCGATGTCCAGGATCTCCGCGAAGAGCGCGCGGACGGTGTCCACCGGGCCGTCACCGGCCAGGTCCGGCCGGCCGGGGAACCCGGTCAGCACCTCGCGCAGCCGGGCGGCGGTACGTTCGGCGCCGCGACGGTCGAACAGGTCCGGCCGGTAGCCGAGTTGCAGGTAGAGCCGGTCGCCGGGCACGCCCATCAGGCTCATGGGGTAGTGGTAGGCGTCCCGGCCTTCGAGACGGGACAGCCGGATGCCGCCGGCACGTACCTCACCGGAGTCCGAGGGGTAGTTCTCGAACACGGTGGAGGTGTCGAAGAGCGGGGCGCTTCCAGTCAGCGCCTGAATACGGGCCAGGCCCAGGTGATGGTGCGGCGCGAGCGCCGACTGCTCGTCCTGGACGCGGGTGAGCAGCCGTTCCAGCGGCTCGCCCTCCTCCAGCCGTATCCGTACCGGGACGGTGTTGAGGAACAGACCGACCCCGCTCTCCACCCCCGCCAGCTCCGGCGGGCGCAGCGACACCGTGGCCCCGAAGACCACATCGCGCTGCCCGGTCGCCTCGGCCAGCACCAGCGCCCACGCTGTCTGCATCACCGTGTTGAGCGTGACCCGGTGCGCACGGGCCAGCTCCGTCAGCGCCGTGGTCTGCGCCTCGGTCAGCTCGGTGACCACGCGCTCGGGCAGCAGGGGCGTGCCCGCCCGGCCCGCGCCTGCGGCCAGCAGGGTCGGTCCCTCCAGCCCGTCGAGCGCATCCCGCCACGCCTTCTCGGCCGTGTCCAGGTCCTGACTCGACTGCCAGGCCAGATGGTCGCGGACGGTGGCCGCGGGAAGCGGCCTGGGCAGCGATGTGCCGCCGTGCTCCCGTGCCGTGTACAGGGCCAGCAGATCACGCAGGAGCACCGGCATGGACCAGCCGTCGAGCAGGATGTGATGAACCGTCAACAATATGCAGTGGCGCTGCTCCGGCTCCCTGAGCAGGGTGAAGCGAGCCAGGGACGGGTCGGTCATACGGAAGCGGCCGAGCCGGTCGGCGGCCGTGATCTCCTCCCGTCGCGTCCTCCCTGACGGGGCGTCCAGGTGACGCAGGTCGTGTTCCGTCCAGACGGGCTCCACGTTCCCGAGGACCGTCTGCACGGGCAGGCCCGAGGCGAGGGTGCCGAAGGCCGTGCGCAGCGGGGCGTGCCGGAGCACCAGGTCCTGGCAGGCGGCGCGCAGGGCGTGCCGGTCCAGGACGCCCTCCAGGTCCAGGGACAGCTGCACGGTGTAGACGTCCGCGGTCCCTTCGTCGTACAGGGCGTGGAACAGGAGCCCTTCCTGCAGCGGCGACAGGGGCAGGACATCGGTGAGGGTGTGGCGCGACCAGTGCGCTTCGAGCGCGTCCAGCTCGTCCTGGCCGATCCGCTCCCCGGCAAGGGCCACGACCCCCAGGTCGGAGGGGCTGTGGCCGCCCGCACCCGGGCGGGCGGCGTGCGCGACCAGCGCCCGCAGTGCCCGGAACCACGTGTCGGCCAGCTCGCGTACCCGTCCCTCGTCCAACAGCTCACCGGGCCAGGACCAGTTGGCGACCAGGCGCGGTCCGCCGGGGCGGTCCTCGGTGGCGGCGTTGAGGTCCACGGCGTGCGGCAGCGGCATCCCGGGGTCGGCCGGAGCGGCCACGGCGTCCGCTTCTTCGGCGGCCTCCCAGTCGGCCGAGCGGCCCGCGGTGAACCGGCCCAGGTAGTTGAAGCCGATCTGCGGTGCGGGCCGGTCCGCCAGCAGCGGCCCGGTGTCCTGGTTGAGGTGGCGCAGCAGCCCATGGCCGATGCCCCGGTCCGGGATCGTACGCAGCTGCTCCTTGACCGTCTTCACGGCACGGCCCAGCTGGGCCCCGCCGTCCCACACGTCGTCCCAGTCCGAGACGCCGGCGTCCAGCCGTACCGGATACAGGGCGGTGAACCAGCCCACGGTGCGGGAGAGGTCGAGCCCGGGTGCGATCTCCTCGCGGCCGTGGCCCTCCAGGTCGACCAGGACACCCCCGCTCGGGTCCGGTCCGCGCCAGTGGGCGACGGCGAGGGCGAGGGCGGTCAGCAGGATGTCGTCGATCCCGGCATGGAACGCCTCGGGCACGGCCGTCAGCAGTGCGGCCGTCTCCTCGGCGGGCAGGGTGAGGGTGATGTCCCGGCGGGTGGCGTACACATCGCGTGCCCGGTCCAGCGGGCGGGCGGTCAAGGGCGAATCCTCGCCCTCCAGTATCCGCTGCCACAGCGGGAGTTCGGCCGTGCGCGACGGGTCGTGCGCCGCCTCGGCGAGCCGCCGTGCCCAGGTGCGCAGGGACGTGGGCACCGGGTCGAGGGCGGTGTCCGGGGTCTGCCCCGAGGACGCGGCACTCCAGGCCGCCGCGAGATCGGGCAGGAGGATGCGCCAGGACACCCCGTCCACGGCGAGGTGATGCACCATCAGCAGCAGCCGTCCGGGTTCGGCTTCACCCCGGTCGAGCCATACGGCCCGCAGGACGCGTCCGGCCCGGGGATCGAGCCGGTGCCGCGCCGCCTCGGCCAGGTCCGCGACGATCCCGCGCAGGTCCTGCCCGTCCGGGACGCGGTGACGGACCAGGCAGTCGGCGGCGCGTACGGTACCGCGTGCGGCGATCTCGATCGTCCACTGCCCGCCGCCATCGGCGAGCCGCAGCCTGAGCGCATCGTGCCGGTCGAGGACCGCCTGGAGCGCCGCGAGGAGATCCTCCTCGGACAGCGCGGCCGGCACCCGCACCAGCATCGACTGGTGGAAGCCCGAGACGGGTCCGCCCTGTTCGCGCAGCCAGTGGGTGATGGGTGTGGGGACCACGGCCCCCGTGCCCGCGTCGTCGGGCTCCGCGACCGGCGCGGCCCGCGGCGCGCCCGCGACCGCGGCGAGTGCGGCCGGGGTGCGGTGCACGAACACGTCCCTCGGAGTGAGGACCACACCGGCACGGCGGGCCCGGGCGACGAACTGGATGGAGAGGATCGAGTCGCCGCCGAGTTCGAAGAAGCCGTCGTCAGGGCCGATCCCGGATACGCCGAGCACGTCCGCGAACAGGCCGCACAGAGCCTCCTCCAGCGGGCCTTCGGGAGCCCGTCCGCCGCCCGCGGCGAAGGCCGGGGCAGGCAGGGCCTTGCGGTCCAGCTTGCCGCTGAGTGACACGGGGAGCGCCTGGAGCGGTACGAACGCCTGCGGGACCATGTGCTCCGGCAGACCGGTGGCGCAGTGGGCGCGCAGCGCCCCGGCGTCGAGCTCCGCCGCGCGGCCGGGGTCCGCCGGGACGACATAGGCGACCAGGCGCTTGACGCCGGGCTGGTCCTCGCGGACCACGACCGCCGTGGTGCCCACCGCCGGATGGCCGCACAGCACGGCCTCGATCTCGCCCAGCTCGATCCGGAAGCCGCGGATCTTGACCTGGTCGTCGGCTCGCCGCAGATAGAGGAGTTCCCCGTCCTCGGTCCAGCGCACGATGTCGCCGGTGCGGTACATGCGGGAGCCCGGCGGGCCGAAGGGGTCGGCGACGAACCGTTCCGCGGTCAGGCCCGTCCGTCCGTGATAGCCGTGGGCGAGCTGGACACCCGCGAGGTACAGCTCACCGGGAGCCCCCGGGTGCGCCGGCTGCAGGCCCGCGTCGAGGACGTAGACACGGGTGTTGTCGACCGGCCGGCCGATGGGTACCGAGGCGGTGCGCTCGCCCGGGCGGCTGCGCCGGTGGGTGACGTCCACGGACGCCTCGGTGGGGCCGTAGAGGTTGTGGAGTTCGGTTCCGGCCGTGCCGAGTACCTCATGGAAGCGGTCGGCGAGCGCGGTGGGAAGCGCCTCGCCGCTGCAGATCACCCGGCGCAGGCCGGTGCAGCCGGCGGCGCCCGGAGCGCGCAGGAACGACTCCAGCATGGACGGCACGAAGTGCAGCGTGGTCACGCCCTCCCGCTGGATCAGATCCGCCAGGTACTCGGGGTCCTTGTGGCCCTCCGGCCGCGCGACGACCAGCGTGGCGCCGGTGATCAGCGGCCAGAAGAACTCCCACACCGAGACGTCGAAACTGGACGGGGTCTTCTGCAGCACCCGGTCCCCGGGTGTCAGCCGGTAGGCGGACTGCATCCACAGCAGGCGGTTGACGATGCCCTCGTGCGGGACGAGCACGCCCTTGGGCCGGCCCGTCGAACCGGAGGTGTAGATCATGTACGCGGGCCGGCGCGGGTCGACGCACGGCAGCTCACCCCGGCCTTCCCGGGCCGGGAGTTCCCCGGCCTCACGGGTCAGCTCCTCGTACGTGCCGGGGGTGACCACGAGGGCGGGGGCCGCGTCGTCGAGCATGTACCGCACGCGCTCCGCCGGGTAGTCGGGGTCGACCGGCAGATAGGCGGCGCCCGCCTTGTGCACGGCGTACAGCGTCACCAGCAGGTCCAGCGAGCGGGGCAGCGCGACGGCGACGATCCCGCCGGGACCGGCGCCACGTGCCCGCAGAGCGTACGCCAACTCGGCTGCGCGCCGGTCCAGTTCCGTGTAGCTCAGCGTCGTGCCCTCGAAGACGACGGCGGTGGCCCCCGGAGTGCGCGCGGCCTGAGCGGCGAACAACTCGGGCAGCGTGGCGGCCGGGTGTGCGACGACCGGCCCGGCTCCTCCCCGCAGCAGACCTGTCCGCCCCTCGGCGTCCAGCGCGCCGATGCCCCCGCAGGGCAGGTCCGGGGTGGTGACCAGGGCCTCCAGGAGCCGTTCCAGACCATCGGCAAGCCGCTGTACGGCGGCCTCGTCCAGGATCTCGTCACGGTGGCTGAGGTCGAGGCGCAGCCGTGTGCCCGGAACCGCCACGAGGCTGAGGGGATAGTGCGTCGTCCCCGTGGCGGCGGTGTCCTCGCGCAGTCCGATACGCAGCCCGCCGAACGTCCGGTCCAGGTCCTCATGGTCGAAGGGGGCGTTCTCGAACACGACGGCCGTGTCGAAAAGGTCCCCGAGCCCGGCTGGCCGCTGGATGTCGGCGAGGCCGAGATGGTGGTGCGGAAGCAGTGCCGCCTGCTCCTCCTGGATACGGGCGAGCAGCCCTGCCAGCGGTTCGGCGGCGTCCAGCCGCACCCGCACCGGCACGGTGTTGATGAACAGGCCCACCGTCTCCTCGACGCCGGGCAGCTCCGGGGGGCGGCCCGAGACGGTCGCCCCGAAGACGACGTCCTGACGGCCGGTGAGCCGGGCGAGCGTCAGCGCCCAGGCGGCCTGGACCAGTGTGTTGACCGTGAGGCCCCGCGACCGGGCGAACCCGCCGAGAGCGGCGGTGAGTCGCTCCGGCAGCTGACTCACCACCCGGCTGGGGAACGCCGTTCGGCCGCTCGGTCCCGAGGGCGCCACGAGCGTGGGCTCGTCCAGACCGGCCAGGGCGGTGCGCCATGCCTCCTCGGCGGTGTCGCGGTCCTGGCCGGCCAGCCAGGACAGATGGCGGCGGAAGGACGGCGCGGGAGGCAGGCTCTCGGCACTCCCGTCGCGTCCGTACAGCTCGTACAGCGCGAAGAGATCACTCAGGACGATCGGCAACGACCAGCCGTCCAGCACGATGTGATGATTCGTCACAAGCAGCACATGCCGGTCGGTGTCCATGCGCAGCAGACGGAACCGCATGAGCGGAGGCTTCGCGGTGTTGAAGCGGCGTTCGCGGTCCTCGGCCGTGATGCGATCCAGTTCGGAGTCACGGTCCGCCTCGGGGAGAGAACCGAGATCGTCCTCGGCCCAGGGGACCTCGACCGTACCCGGCACGATCTGGACACTCTGCCCCGAGCCGCGCTGGAGGAATCCGGCCCGCAGCGCGGGATGGCGCTGGAGTAGGGCGCCGCACGCCGTGCGCAGTACGGCGGCGTCGAGCGGACCGGTGAGGTCCAGCGAGGTCTGCACGGTGTAGACGTCGCTGCCCTCGTCGTCGTATAGGGCGTGGAAGAGCATGCCCTGCTGGAGGGGGGTGAGCGGAAGGACCTCCGGGCGGGGCGGGCCGCCGTCTCCGGTTCCCGGTGGCGTGTTCGTCGTCGCGTTCACTGGGCGGACTCCCATTCGGCCAGCAGCTCGGCCAGTTCGTCGTCGGGCAGGGCGATCGGGGGCGGATCGGAGGGCTCGGCCCACGCGGGGGCCTCCGGCTCCAGCTCGCGGGCCGCCGCCGCGAGCCCGGCCGGGGTGCGGAGGGTGAACACATCGCGTGCCGTGAGGACCAGGCCCTCCCTTCGGGCCCGCGCGACCAGGCGGACCGAGAGGATCGAGTCGCCGCCGAGGGCGAAGAAGCTGTCGTCGGGACCGGCTCCCTCGATGCCGAGCACCTCGTCCACGAGGGCGCACAGGAGTTCCTCGCGCGGGCCGGCAGCTGCCCGGCCCGCTCCGTCGGCCATGAAGGCCGGGGCGGGCAGGGCGCGCCGGTCGATCTTGCCGTTGCGGGTCAGCGGCAGGGCGGACAGCGTCATGAACGCGGCGGGCATTTGGTAGTCCGCCACCAAGGGGCCCAGGTGGGAGCGGAGTTCGGCCTCGGCCGGCGCCTCGCACCCGGCCGCCGGGACCACATAGGCCGCGAGGCGCTTGACCCCGGGACTGTCCTCGCGGGCGAGCACGCAGCACTGCGCCACGGCGGGGTGCCGGGACAGCGCGGCCTCGATCTCCCCCGGTTCGACGCGGAAGCCGCGGATCTTGATCTGGTCGTCGGCACGGCCCAGGAAGACCAGTTCGCCGTGGTCCGTCCAGCGGGCCCGGTCGCCCGTGCGGTACATCCGCTCGCCCGCCGCTCCGAAGGGATCGGCGACGAAACGCTCGGCCGTCGCCCGCGGGCGGCCCAGGTAGCCACGGGCGAGACCGGCCCCGGCCAGGTACAGTTCGCCCGCGACATTCGGGGGAACGGGCCGCAGCGCGCTGTCGAGGACATACGCCCGCATGCCGTCCAGAGGCCGTCCGATCGGCACCGTGGCGGGCACCTCGGCCACCGAGCGCATACGGTGGCGCGCGGCGAAGACGGTCGTCTCGGTGGGCCCGTAGCCGTCGACGACGACCAGACCCGGGCAGACGGCCATGACCTTGCGGACGGCGTCCCCGGGCACGACGTCACCGCCCGCCCACACCTCCCGCAGCCCCGCGAAGCCGCCCGGCGACTCCTCGGCGAGCAGGCGGAAGAGACCGGCCGTCAGCCACAGCGCGGTGACGCCGTGCTCGGCGACCATCCGCTCCAGCGACGGCCCGTCCAGCTGTCCCGGTGGCGCGAGGACGACCTGGCCGCCGCTGAGGAGCGGCACCCACATCTCGTACGTCGCCGCGTCGAAGGCCTGGGTGGAGTGCTGGAGTACCGAACTGTGCGCCGAGGGGTCGAAGGCGCTGTCCCCGGCGAGGTCCGCGACCGACCGGTGCGTGACGCCGACGCCCTTGGGCTCACCGGTGGAACCGGAGGTGAACAGGACGTAGGCGAGCTGGTCGGGGCGCACGTCGGGCAGCGGGGACGTGGGTTCGGGTACCGCAGGGTGAGGCTCGTCCACCACGAGCAACCGCTCGACGGCAAGGGCCTCGGCCGCCGTACGGGACCCCTGGTCGGTCAGCAGGATCCGGGCCCCCATGCCGGTCGTCATCGCGCGCAGCCGGTCGGCGGGAGAACGGGCGTCGAGCGGCATGTAAGCGCCGCCCGCCTTGAGTACGGCCAGCAGGGAGACGATCAGCTCGGGCGAGCGCTCCTGCAGGACGGCCACGCGTTCCTCTGCGCGCAGCCCGAGCGCGATCAGCCGCTGCGCCAACTCATCGGAACGGGCGTCGAGTTCGCCGTAGGTGAGAGTGCCGGCGGAACCGGTGAGCGCGACCGCGTCCGGGATGCGGGCCGCCTGTACGGCGAATCGCCGGTGGACCGTCGTGTCCGCGTACGGAGCCTCGCTCGCGTTCCAGTCACGCAGCACGAGGGTGCGTTCGGCGGGGGAGAGGAGGTCCACGGTGGCGAGCGGGGCGTGCGGGGCGGCTGCGAACGCGCCGAGGAACCGGACGGCCCGTTCGACGACGGTCCGTGCGGTGGCGTGGTCCACCAGATCGGGCCGGTGGGCGAGGCGCAGGGTAAGCCGCTCCCCCGGCTCGGCGATGAGGGTCAGCGGGTAGTGAGTGGCCCCGTAGCTGCCGGCGGCCCGGACGGTCAGCCCGGCGGCCTCGCGGCCCTGGGCGGAACCGGCGGCGCCGGAGTGGTTCTCGAAGACCGTGGAGGTGTCGAAGAGCCGGTCGAGACCGGTCGCCTTCCCCAGGGCGGCGAGGCCGAGGTGGTGGTGCGGGGAGAGGGCGGACTGCTCGTCCTGGACGCGGGCGAGCAGCCGTTCCAGCGGTTCGGCGGCGTCCAGCCGAACCCGTACCGGCACGGTGTTGATGAGCAGACCGGCAAGGCCCTCGACGCCCGGCAGCTCGGCCGGACGCAGGGAGACGGTGGTACCGAACACGACGTCGTCACGACCCGTCAGCTGCCCGACGGTCACCGCCCACGCGGCCTGGACCACGGTGTTCAGCGTCAGGGAGCGGGAGCGCGCCGCCGCGGCCAGGGCGGCGGTACGCTCCGGCTCCAGGGTCACCCGGATCTCCTCGGCCGGTACGGGCGTCCGGTCGGGCTCCGCGTCGGGCACCACCAGCGTCGGTTCCTCCACACCGGCCAGCGCGGTACCCCAGCCCTCCTCCGCAGCCGCCGTGTCCTGCCCGGCGAGCCAGACGGCGTAGTCCTCCAGACGGACGACGGGACCGGCCGGACGGAAGCCGGGCACGGCGGCTCCCTCCACGCGGAGCGCCTCGTAAACGGCGACCAGGTCGTCCATCACCAGGGCGAGCGAGGCGCCGTCGAGAACGATGTGGTGGCCGGTGAACACCAGCACGTGCCGCTCGTCCGACAGCCGAAGGAGCAGGAAGCGCACCAGCGGTGCCGAGGCCATGTCGAAGGGCCTGGCCCGGTCGTCGGCCAGCACGCTCGCCACGCGCCGCTCCTGGGCGTCCGCGGGCAGACCCGTCAGGTCGAGTTCCTCCCAGGGCACGGCACGGACGCCGGTGACGACCTGCACGGCCCGGCCGGAGGCGGTGTGCGTGAACGCGGTGCGCAGGCACTCGTGCCGCCGCAGGACGGCTTCGCAGGCGGCGCGCAGCAGCTCCGGGCGCAGCGGGCCGCCGAGTTCGTACGCGCTCTGGGCGACGTAGGGATCGACGCCGGTCGCCTCGTCGTCGTCGGGCACCGTGCCCTCGTACTGGGCGTGGAAGAGCATGCCCTCCTGCAGCGGGGTGAGCGGCAGCAGGGCCGTGTGGCCGGGGTAGGCGGAGGCGAGGACGTCCCGCTCGGCGCCGTCGAGGCTCACCAGGCCGCCGGGCGCGCTCACGCGCCGCTCCTCGGTGAACTCCTGGACACGCGCCACCTCCGCGAGCGAGGCGACGGTCTTGTGCGCGAACACATCCCTCGGCCGGATGACCACCGAGGCATCGCGTGCGCGCGCGGCCAGCCGTACGGCCAGCTGGGAGTCGCCGCCGAGCGCGAAGAAGCTGTCGTCGACGCCGACCGTCCGCACACCGAGGAGTTCGGCGTACAGCGCGCACAGCGTCATCTCCACCGGGGTGCGCGGCGGGCGGCTGCCGGCCGCCGCGGTGATCTCAGGGGCGGGCAGGGCGTCCCGGTCGAGCTTCCCGTTGTGGGTCAGGGGCAGTGCCTCCAGGCGGACGAAGGCCGCCGGGACCATGTACTGCGGCAGGGATGCGGCGAGATGCTCCCGCAGGTCCCCGGCGTCCGGTACGGCGGCACCTGGGGCGGGCACGAGGTAGGCGACCAGCCTGCGCACCCCCGCCGTGTCCTCGCGCACCACGACACCGCACTGCGCGACGGCCGGGTGGGTGCCCAGCACGGACTCGATCTCACCCGTCTCGATACGGAAGCCACGCAGTTTCACCTGGTTGTCGGTCCGGCCCTGGTAGACCAGGCGGCCGTCCGCCGTGCGGCGCACCAGGTCGCCGGTGCGGTACATGCGCTCGCCCGGGTTCCCGAAGGGGTCGGCCACGAACCGTTCCGCGGTCAGCGCGGCCCGGCCGAGATAGCCGCGGGCCAGCCCGGCCCCGGCCAGGAAGAGTTCCCCGGCGGTGCCGTCCGGGACGGGACGCAGGGCGCTGTCGAGGACGTAGGCGCGCATGTTGTCGACCGGGCGTCCGAGGGAGGGGCTGTCCGCGGCACGCAGGTCGCAGTACATCGAGTCGACCGTGCACTCCGTCGGCCCGTAGACGTTGCGGGCGGTCAGACCCGGGGCGGCGCGCAACCGCGTCCACAGGTCGTCCGGTACGGCCTCACCGCCGAGCACCAGCACCCTGGGGCGGCCGGGGCCCTCCAGCAGGCCCGCGGACAGCAGTTGACGGGCGTGGGTGGGCGTGGTGTCCAGCAGGTCGACCGCATGGCCGGCCGAGTAGGCCGCGAGGGCACCGGCGTCACGGCGGGTGGCATCGTCGATGACGTGCAGCTCGTGCCCCGCGACGAGCCACAGCAGCGCCGTCCAGGAGGCGTCGAAGACGAACGCGTTGGTCAGGGCCACCCGGAAGCGGTCCACTCCGGCCTCCGCCACGGCCGGTTCGATGAAGACGCGACGATGGTGCTCGTAGAGACTGCTCAGGCTGCGGTGTTCGACGGCGACACCCTTGGGGCGTCCGGTGGATCCCGAGGTGTAGATGATGTAGGCGAGATGGCCGGGGAGCAGCGGTCCCGTCCGGTCCGCGTCGGTGGGGTCGGTGTCGGGCAGACCGGGCAGACCGAGCCCGGTGTCCTCCAGCAGCAGCACTCGTGTGTCGTCGGGCCGGGGCAGCGTGCCCGCCAGCTCGGCCGTGGTCAGGACCAGGACGGGGTCCGCCTCGGCGATCACTCGCGCCGTCCGCTCGGCGGGGTGCTCGGGGTCAAGCGGCACATACGCCGCCCCCGACTTCAGGACGCCGAGCATCGCGACGACGGTGTCGGCGCAACGGGGCAGGGCCAGGGCCACACAGCGCTCGGGTCCCGCGCCGAGGCCCGCCAGGAGGTGGGCGAGCTGGTTCGCGCGGGCGTTGAGCTCGCCGAAGGTCAGGGTGCGCCCGGGTGACACGAGGGCGGTGTCGTCGGGGCCGCGGGCGGCACGGGCGGCGAACAGGTCGGCGACGCCGGCGGCCCCCGCATGACGAGCGGGCTCGCCCGCCACGTCCAGGGCCGCGGTCAGCTCCTCGGGGGTGAGGGTGTCCAGCCGCCCCAAGGGCAGGTCGGGGTCCGCCGTGGCCATGGCCGTGAGGAACGCGAGCAGACGCTCCTGCACACGCACCAGTTCACCGCCCCCGTACAGCGCGGGGTTGGCGTCGAAGGACAGGCCGAGCCCGCCGCCGTCGGTCCGCTCGTAGACGGCGATGGAAAGGTCACCCACCGGCCCGTTGGACACATTGTGAACGGTGATGGGATTCCCGGCGAACGTGACGTCGAAATCGAAGGGCATGATGTTGACCATGGGGCCGAACAGATGCCGTCCCTCGTCCAGCAGCCGCAGATCCCGGCGAAGCTCACCATAGGGATAGCGTTCGTGCCGCAGCAGAGCCTTGAGTTCCGTGGCGACATTCCGCAGAACTTCCCCGACGGTCATTTCCGGAGACAGGGAAAGACGCAACGGAAGCTCATTGGAAACCATTCCAGGAGCGTTGCGCGCGTCGGCCCCGCGGCGTGCGGTCACCGGAATTCCCAAGGTGATGTCACGAATTCCCGTGACCCGGTGCAGATGGGCCGCCACCGCCGCGACGACGAGGGCCGACCAGGTGGTACGGGACTTCCGGGCGGTCGCCCGCAGACTGTCCAGTACCTCGGGGGCGAGGCTCGCGGTGCGCCTCAGGAACGTGTCCGAGGGCGGGGCGGCGCGCCCGGACCCGGCGAAGGTGGCGATCTCCTCGGGCCGGTCGGCGAACCGGGCGCCCCAGTAGGCGCGATCCGCACCGTACTGCTCGGAGCGGAGGTAGTCGGCCTCGCCGTCCAGCAGGGTGGCAAGGGGTGCGAAGGCGCCCTCCTCGGCACGGTCGCCGTTCGCCAGGGCGGTGTAGACACGCGCGACACGGGCGGTGATGCCGGCGGCGGCGAACGCGTCCACGACGAGGTGGTGGTACCGCTGGTGCCAGAAGCAGCGGTCGTCGGCCAGCCTGATCAGGGCGTACGAGAAGAGCTCACCGCCCGTCAGGTCGACGGGCCGCGCCATGTCCTCGGCGATGAACGCGCGGGCCGCCGCCTCCGGTTCGCGCTCACCGCGGAAGTCCAGCACGGTCAGCCGGGGCCCGGGCGACTCCCCGAGCACCTGCCGCGGGCCGTCGTTCTCCTCGACCGGCCGGATGTGCAGCGCCTCGGCCTCGCACACCACCTGCCGCAGAGCGGACTCGAAGAGTTCCAGGTCGACCGGCCCGTGTATTTCCACGAATTCGCCGACGTTGTACACGGGCGAATGCGGATTCAACTGGTGCGCGAACCAGACCCCGCTCTGTGCCGCCGTCAACGGCAACGAAGTGTGCTGGGCAGCAGACATGACTCCACCTCGGTCGGTGCTACAGCTTGCGGACGCGTACAAGATGATTTCCGCTCGGCGATTTCAGCTCAAGTCACGTGATGGCGTTACAAGCACCCGACACCACAGGTAACAAAATCCCCGAAGAGGCAAGCGATGCCACCGATACACACATCCCCCAACGCGACGCACCCCCCTATAGGGACCCACCGAACAGGTCTCTCCGGGGGCGCGGGGCACTGCGCAATTCCCCACGACGCACCGTCAGTCGACGACGCTCCTGAGGGGTCTCCCCCAGGAGCGCGGGGAACTGCGCAAATCACCACGATGCACCGTCAGTCGACGACGCACCCGAGGGGTCTCCCCCAGGGGCGCGGGGAACTGCGCAAATCACCACGACGCACCGTCACCCGACGACGCACCCGAGGGGCCCTCCAGTGGCGCGGTGCCCTCGACCGAGATGACGGCCGGCCATGGCCCCACCGTGCCCCCACCCCCCACCCGAGGTGCATGATGTGCGCATGATCGGCACGGGGCGGGAACAGAAGCGGGCACTGGCGGCAGCACGATGCGCCATCGCCCTGGTGTGGTTCTACGAGGGCTTCTGGTGCAAGGTCTGGCCCGGCAGGGCGGATCAGCGGGCGATCGTGGCCGACATCCCCCTGCTGCCCGAGGGGGCCACCACGGCGGCGCTGGCCGCGATCGGGCTGACCGAGGTCGCGATCGGGCTGTGGGTGCTGAGCGGGCGGCGCACCCGAGCCGCCGCCGTCGTCCAGACGGCCTTGGTCGCCCTGTTCAACGCGGGCGGGCTGCTGTTCTCACCCGGGCAGATAGACGAACCCGGCCGGTTGCTGACACAGAACCTGGTGTTCCTGGTCCTGATCTGGATGACGGACACCCGACGCACGGCACCCGTCTCGCGCCACCCGGTGGACGCGTGAACACCGGCACGCCCTGGGCGAAGGGACGGCTCACCGGCGGCCTCAGCGGCCCCCGGCTGCTGTTCGGTCGTATGTACGAGGACTGGGGCGTCGAGCGACAGGTCTTCCCCGCGCCCGGCGCGAAGGTGCTGTGCATCGCCTCCGCCGGAGACACGGCCGCGGCACTGGCCGCCCTCGGCTACGACGTGACCGCCGTCGACATCAACCCGCACCAACTCGCCTACGCCCGCGCCCGGCTGGCCGGAGGCCCCACCCTCGGGGGCACGGCGGAGAAGGGGATGCGCCTGGGACGGTCCACAGCCGCGCTGCTGCTGCCCGGGTGGCGGCCACACCGCCTGCGGGACTTCCTGCGTCTCGACGACCCGGCCGAACAGGCCCGCCGCTGGCACCGGGACCTGGACGGCCCAGGACTGCGTCGGCTGATGCGGCTGGCACTGCGGCCCGGCGGCATCCTGGCCGCCGCGCTGCGACCCTCCTTCGCCGGTGCCGTCCCCGCACGGTTCGACGAGGTGCTGCACCGCCGCATCGAACGGACAGTGGTACGGCACCCCAACGCCACCAACCCCTGGCTCTCACGCCTCCTCACCGGCGAGGACCCGCCGGGCACCCCGCCCCCGTACGCGCCGCACACGCGTCTGGTCCACGGCGACGTGACCGCCGTCCTGGAAGGGGCCCGGCGCGGCTCGTACGACGCGGTGACGCTCTCCAACGTGCTCGACGGCCCGGGGCCCGCCTTCGCCCACCGGCTGCGTGCCGCCGTACGGCACGCGGTACGGCCCGGCGGAGCGGTGGTACTCCGCAGCGCCCGCGAACCCGGACCTTCCGGGCCCGGGTGGGCCGCCGAGGACCGGTCGGTGCTGTGGGGCGTGGTACGTGCGGTGCGCCTGGGAGCCACCGCGGACGACGACCGGAGGATCGAGCCATGAGACACCTGCTGCAACGTCACCCCGTGCCGATACGCACGCGCTTCGGCCATTCCCTCGTCCTCACCTACGCCCTGCCCGCCGATGTCCTCCGCCCGTTGCTGCCGCCCGGACTGGAACTCGACATCCACGGCGACCACGGCTTTGTCGCCGCCGCTCTCGTCAGCACCCACAAGCTGCGCCCCGCGTTTCTCCCGGCCGCCCTCGGCGCGGACTTCTGCCTCACCGGCTACCGGATCTTCGCCCGCTTCCCCACGCCCGGCGGCAGGACCATGCGCGGGCTGCGGATCCTGCGCAGCGACACCGACCGGCGCCTGATGGCGCTCGGCGGCAATCTGCTCACCCGCTACAACTACCGGTTCGCCCGCATCCGGACCGACGTGTCCGACGGCACTCTCGAGTTCCGCGTCGACAGCGCCGACGGGCGCGCCGACCTCCACGTCAGCGCCGCCATCGGCGGCGGCCCGGCCCCGCTGCCGGACGGCAGCCCCTTCGCGGACGCGCGTGAGGCCCGGCGGTTCGCCGGACCGCTCCCTTACACCTTCGAGTACGAGCCCCAGACCCGCTCGCTCATCGTCATCAAGGCGTTCCGCGCCCACTGGGATCCGCGGCCCGTCTCCGTGGACGTCCGCCGGCTCACCTTCTTCGACCACGGCCCGTTCGCCGGGACCCGGCCCGTCCTCGCCAACGCCTTCCACGTCGCGGACGTCGACTACGGCTGGGAGCGTGGCGTGCGCCGCGCCGAGGACGGCGGTGAACTGTGAACCGGCCGGCGCACCACCGCTCCGGCGTGCGGGACGTGATCGCGTACAACTGGCCGCTGTACGCAGCCGGACTCGCCGCCGCTGCAGGGTCCGCCTGCCTCCAGGGCAGGCTGCCCGGCCCGCTGCGGTCGCCGGCCAGGGCGGGTGCGCTGGCCGCGACGGCCCTGCTCGCCTCCACGACGGCCGCGACCTGGCTCGTCTACGACCGCTCCGGGCTGTATGACTTCGCCTGGCTGGACGAGGTGCTGCCCGCCCCGCCCCCGGCGTACTTGGTGGTCGGCACCGGTCTCGACGAGACGAGCGCGCCGCTCGCCGCCCGCTGGCCGGCCTCCCGGCAGACCACTGTCGACCTCTACGACCCGGCCGTCATGACCGAGGGCTCGGTGCGCCGTGCCCGCCGCCGCGTGCCGCCACCCTCGCACGCCCTGCCCGGCACGCCGCACGAGCTCCCGGTCGCGAACGCCTCGCAGGACGCCGTGTTCCTGGTCTTCGCCGCACACGAGCTGCGCGTGGCGGCCGAGCGGGAGCGGTTGTTCGCCGAATGCGCGCGCACGCTGAAACCGGGGGGCACCCTCGTCCTTGTGGAGCATCTGCGGGATGCCGCCAACACCGCCGTGTTCGGCCCGGGCGCCTGGCACTTCTACCCGCGGGGGGAATGGCTCGGACTCGCCACCGGGGCGGGGCTGAGCCCATGCGCCGAGCGCCGTGTCGCGGGGCTCGTCACCGCCTTCGCCTTCAGCAGACGAGTGACGGCGTGACCGAGCTGCTCACCCTCACCGGGCAGTTGCGCCTGGTGGGCCTCGCCCTGATCCTCATGGGCCTGGTCCACATCGTGCTGCCCCGGCTGCTCGACTGGCCCGGGGACCTGTCCGGGTCGACACTCCTGACCCGGCAGGTCTCCTACGCCCACCTCTTCTTCATCGGCCTCGTCTGCGCCCTCCTGGGCGCCCTGCCGCTCGCGTTCGCTTCCGAACTGCAGACCGGTGCTCCGCTCCCCACGGCACTGCTGGGGGGCCAGACCGTGTTCTGGGGACTGCGCTGGGCGGCCCAGTTCGTCTACTTCTCCCCGAGGCTGTGGCGCGGAAACCGCCTGTACACGCTCGGCCATATCGCCCTGGCCGCCCTGTGGACCTGGGTCACCGCCGTCTTCGGCGCGGCCTTGGTCCGGACGGCTCTGTGGTGATGCCGTCAGGCCAGGTCGGTCAGCTCCTCCGCGAACACCTGTGACAGCGGCTGGGGCCCCACATACTGCTGGCAGTTGCACTCTCCGGCCTCGTAGCGCACCGGCTTCTTGTTCTCGTCCCAGGCCGTGGGCACCTCGATGCGCTCATGGCACCGGCCCTGCTTGTCGTGCTTGGCGAGATGGTGCGTGCATCCGCACACCGGCTCCGGCGGCTTGGTCGCGGACTCGACGGCCAGACGCTCCTGCTTCGTCGCTTCCAGCACCTCCATCCTGCGCTCATGCCGGTTGCGCAGCGCGGTGCGGACGGTGTCGGCCACCCAGGCGAAGCCACCCGTCCAGAAGATGATCAGAACCCACCAGAATTTGTCCACAGACTGCTCCTTCCCCCGCACTGTTACCGGTCAGCAGCATAGTGAACCGAACCAGGAGGGGCATCGGCGGAACCCCGGCCGATGCCCCTCCCTCTGGTGAGCGGCTATTCGACGGTGTAGGAGAACCGCACGGTCGGCGGGTTGTGGTCGGACAGCGGGTCGCCGCCCGAGTCGAGGAACTTGTCGTACTCGTTGTTGTAGTACGTCGCGTTCAGCGTGACGCCCCCGCCGCTGCGGTAGAAGACCTTGTCGACGACCTCGCACGGATTGGCGGTCTTGCAGGTGGCCGCGCTGTCGTCGATGTCCGGGGTCTTGCCGCCGTTGATCAGCTGCACCCAGGCGTCGGTCAGCCCGTTGTCGTCCCGGAGCGTGCGGATGATGTCGCCGGAGCGCGTGTAGCGGCTGTTGGTGTCGCCCATCACGATGACCGCATGACCGGCCGAGTGCTTCTGGATGTACTCCGACAGCTGCCTGGTGTCCGCCTGGCGGGTGCTCAGCTCCTTCCGGGTGCCGGAGCCGGCGTTCATATGGACGTTGTAGAGATCGAGAGTGCCGCCTCCGGGGAGCTCCACCTGAACGTAGCTGAAGCCCTTGGGGGTGAGGCAGTTGGTGCCGGTGCACTTCGTCCAGGCGACCCGGTCGAGGTTCTTCAGCCGGAAGTCCGAGAACGTGTTGAGCCCGTCGGAGAAGGGGACTCCCACACTCCAGCTCGGCGCGGACGGCTTCGTCCGGTAGGGGTGGTCGTCGAACTTGCGGAGGTCGTCGTCGTAGGCGAAGTCCTCTTCGACGTTGACGAGGTCGTAGTTGTTGAGCCGCGGGGAGATGAGCTTCGTGTTGGTGGCGGGCTTGCTGCTGGACAGCGGCTCGGGCAGGCCCGCGACGTTGTAGGACAGCACGCTGAATGTGCCGCTCGTGGCCTGGGGTGAGGCGGCGGCGTGCGCGGCCGGCACCGTCACCATCGCGGAGGCGGCCGTGACCAGGCCGACGGTGAACATGACTCTCTTGCTTCGTGCGCGTTGCGGGGACACGTATGGCCCTTCCGTCGAGACGAACGAACAATGGGGGAGTGCGCGTGCGGTCCCGTCCGCCGGTGACCATGGCGGCGAATTGCAGTGCGACTGCAGTAATATGACGAGTCGTCGATGGCTTGTAAACGGTGCGGAACGTGCCGGGCGCGGGAACAGTGCGGAAAGTCCCGAAGTTCACCGATGGCGGGCCGGGCGGACCACGGTTGCCACTGACGCCGCTTCACGGCATCGCGCGTCAAGCCGGAACCGTCCATCCATCCGGCGCAGTGCCTGCGGGCGGCTCGAGGAGCCTCGCGGACAGAAGTCGACAGAAGTCGCCACCCGCCGGGGTTGCGGGGCGACGGTTCCTGAGAGCATGTGTGCCGTGAGTGCACAGGAAGAACAAAAGAAGCGCACAGCTGAGGCGGGGGGTGCGCGCCGGGTGCGGCGTGATCCGCTGCGGACCAACGCGGCGCTGGTGGACGCGGTGCTGGATCTGGTGGCCGAGGGGGTGCGCGCGCCGACGGGGAAGGCGATCGCCGAGCGTGCCGGTGTATCGGAGCGCACCGTCTTTGTGCACTTCGCCGATCGCGAGGCGCTGTACATCGCCGCCGCCGAGCGGCAGTCCGGGCGTTGGCGCGCCCTGGCCGAGCCGGTGTCGCCCGAGTGGGCCACGGCACGCAAGATCCGCGCGCTGCTGACCCAGCGCGTCCGGATGTACGAGGTGATGACGCCGATCCGCAAGGTGGGCCTCGGTATCGAGCCCGACTCGCCGGGCCTGCACCGGATCATGGCGCAAGGGGACGCCTGGTTCCGGGACGACCTGGCCCGAGCCTTCGCGCCGGAGCTGCGCGAGGTGTCCGGGGCGCGTCGGCCGGGAGGGCTCCTGGACGCCCTGGAGGCCGCGTCGTCCTGGGCGGCCTGGGACCACCTGCGCGAGCGACGTGGCCTGGACGAATCGGCGGCCCGTACGGCGATGGGGCGGACCCTGCGCGCGTTGCTGGGCGTGGGGGAGGGCTGAGCGGCGCGCGTCTTTGCCCGCCGACCGTTCCCTGCCGTTTCTTGAACGTGTCACGTGCGTGACAGATCTTCTCTTAATTCAGACCAACTGTAATAGTGGCGCCTGACTCCGGTTGCAGTCCAACTGCAAAACTGATTGCGACCGGGGCCTTGCTCGGCATGCACCGACCCGACATCCGAGAAGGGGGCGTCGCCATGACTCCGATGCACCGGCGTGGCTTCGTCACCGCGGCAGGAGCCGCGGCACTGGCGCTGAACGCACAGAACGCACAGGCGCAGATCGATGGGAGCGGCCAGGAGCCCCCGGGGCGCCACCGCGGCGGCGCGGAGCTGTCGCCCACACGGACCGACACCCTTCCCTACGACGACGAGGCGGACTTCGCGGACGCCGACCGCGGGCTCGTCGCCCCGTACACCGGTGGCGTGATCAAGGCCCCGTCCGGGGCGACCGTATGGGATCCGGACACCTACCGCTTCCTCGCCGACGGAAAGGAGACAGCGCCCGAGGCCATCGACCCGAGCCTGTGGCGGCAGGCCCGGCTGCTGTCGCGGCAAGGCCTGTTCAAGGTCACCGACAGGATCTACCAGGTCCGCGGACTGGATCTGGCCAACATGACGATCGTCGAGGGCGACACCGGCATCATCGTCATCGACACGCTGACGTCCGCGGAGACGGCCGCCGCCGCCCTGAAGCTCTACCGCGACCACCGGGGCGACCGCGCGGTGAAGGCCGTGATCTACACCCATCCCCACGTCGATCACTTCGGCGGCTGCCGGGGCGTCCTGCCCCAGGGCGCCGGTGACATACCCGTGCTCGCCCCGCAGGGCTTCATGGACCACGCGGTCAGCGAGAACGTCTACGCGGGCCCCGCGATGTCCCGGCGGGCGAGCTACATGTACGGCGCCACGTTGCCCGCCGGCGTCACCGCGCAGGTCGGCTGCGGACTCGGGCTCGCCGTGTCCCTGGGCACCATCGGCCTGATCGCGCCGACCCGGTACATCAGCACCACCGGCCAGGAAGTCACGCTCGACGGGGTCCGCATCCGCTTCCAGATGACCCCGGGGACCGAGTGCCAGGACGAGATGAACTTCCTCTTCCCGGACCTGCGCGCGGTGTGCATGGCGGAGAACGCCACCCACACCATGCACAACATCATCACCCTGCGCGGCGCCGAGGTGCGCGACGCCCACGCCTGGGCCGGCTACCTCACCGAGGCCATCGGCCTCTACAGCGGCAACGCCGACGTCGCCTTCGCCTCCCACCACTGGCCCACGTGGGGCAATGACAGGATAGTCGCCCTGCTCAGCCGCCAGCGGGACCTCTACGGCTATCTGCACGACCAGACGGTCCGCCTGATCAACCAGGGGCTGACCCCGGCCGAGATCGCGGAGACCCTTCAACTTCCGCCCGCGCTGGAGCAGGTGTGGGCCAACCGCGGCTACTACGGTTCGCTGAGCCACAACGTCAAGGGGATCTACCAGCGTTACATGGGCTGGTTCGACGGCAACCCCGCCCATCTGTGGGAGCACCAGCCGGTGGACGAGGCGCGCCGCTGGGTGGAGTGCCTCGGCGGCCAGGCCGCCGTGCGGGAACGCGCCGAGCAGTACGCGAACCGGGGCGACCTGAGGTTCGCCGTCACCCTGCTCAACCACGCCGTCTTCAACGACCCCTCGGACACCGAGGCCAAGCACCAGCTCGCGGATCTCTACACCCGGCTCGGCCAGGCCGAGGAGAACGCCGTCTGGCGCAACTTCTACCTCACCGGTGCCCAGGAACTCACCCATGGCATCACCACCGGCTCCGCCGGAACCTACGGCGTCGATGTGTACCAGGCGCTCACCGCAGGGCAGCTCATCGACGGCATGGCGGTCCGCGTCAACGGCCCCAAGGCGTGGAACCTGAACCTGGTCATCGACTGGCACATCGGCGACGACTACTGGCACCTCCGCCTCGCCAACGGCGTCCTCACCCACACCAGCGACAAGGCCGCGAACCCGGAGGCGCGCCTGACCATGACGATGACCACGGTCCAGCTCCTCGTGATGCTCGCGGGAGGCGGCACCAAGGGCATCGCCATGACCGGAAACCCGCTGCAGATGGTCTCGCTCCAGGCGGTCCTGGACACCCCGGACAAGGGCTTCGCGATCGTCACACCCTGACATCACCTCCTGAACGGGAGACGCTTCCGCCCGCCCCGCCACGCCCGAGCGGATTCCGCACCCCGACAGAGCCGAACACATCGTCCCGCCTCAGCCCTTCCACAGGTCGCGCCCAACTCCGCGAGCGAGTGTGGCGGGCATGAACGCAATCACCTCCGCCGGAGCGGCGTCCGCGGCGTCCCCCACGGTGACCAAGGCCGTGATCCCCGCGGCAGGGCTCGGAACGCGGTTCCTTCCGGCGACCAAGGCGACCCCCAAGGAGATGCTGCCGGTCGTCGACAGGCCGGCCATCCAGTACGTCGTCGAAGAGGCCTCGGCCGCCGGACTGGACGACGTCCTTCTGGTCACCGGGCGCAACAAGCGGGCCGTGGAGGACCACTTCGACAACAACACCGAACTCGAGCACGTGCTCGCCGCCAAGGGCGACACCGAGCGCCTGGAAGCGGTGCGCCAGGTCACCGGCCTCGCCCGGATGCACCATGTCCGCCAGGGCGCCCCGCTGGGCCTCGGCCACGCCGTCCTGTGCGCACGTAGTCACGTCGGCGACGAGCCGTTCGCGGTCCTCCTCGGCGACGACCTCATCGGCCCCGGCGAGACACTGCTGGAGGAGATGCTGCGGGTGCGGGCACGCTACGGCGGCAGCGTCATCGCCCTGATGCGGGTCGAGCCCGACCAGACCCACCTCTACGGGTGCGCGGCGGTCGAGCCGGCCGAGGACGCGGACGGCGGCGACGGCGACGGCACGCTCGTACGCGTGACCGACCTCGTGGAGAAGCCGGCCCGCGAGGCCGCCCCCAGCAGGTACGCGGTGATCGGCCGCTATGTCCTGGACCCGGCGGTCTTCGATGTGCTGGAGACGACCACCCCCGGCCACGGCGGTGAGATCCAGCTCACCGACGCGCTCAGGGAACTGGCGACGTCCGACGAGCACCCCGTGCACGGCGTGATCTTTTCAGGCCGGCGGTACGACACCGGCGACCGCGCCTCCTATCTGCGGACGATCGTCGAGCTGGCCTGCGAGCGCCCCGACCTCGGGCCGGACTTCCGCCAGTGGCTGTCCGAGTTCGTCCTCTCGGGCCGCCGGATGGCCGCCACCGGCTGACACCCGTGGCCGTATCCGGCCTCTGACCTGCGCAATCGCGCGATGGCGCCCCATCCATAGCTCCGCCACAGGTTCACCACACCCGTATGACAGAACGCTCCAAGAGCATCTGGTCATGCACACGGATTCCTGGACGGGAGACCTTTCCGCACATCGCTGACGCACGCCGACTCCCGCCCCGACACCGGGACGGACCGCGCCTGGGACGCGACCGTGCGACCGCACCCGGACAACCACCACCCGAGGAAAACGCAATGACCACGACACCTCACCCCCAACACGCCGCGATCGGCTCACCGCCCTGGACGGCACCGGACGGCGAGGCGAACGAGCACGGGCAGCACGCGGCAGGCGGCTCCCGTCCGGCCCGGCTGTGGCGGGGCAGGCCCGAGGACCCCCGCTGGGCGCGCCCCTCGCTGCTGGGACTGCTGCTGGTGACCGGCCTGTTCTACCTCTGGAACCTAAGTGCCTCCGGGTGGGCCAACGCGTTCTACTCCGCGGCGGCCCAGGCCGGGAGCACCAGCTGGAAGGCGTTCCTCTTCGGCTCGTTGGACGGGGCGAACTCCATCACGGTCGACAAGCCCCCGGCCGCGCTGTGGCCGATGGACCTGTCGGTGAAGCTCTTCGGTCTGAACTCGTGGTCGATCCTCGTTCCCGAGGTGCTGATCGGCGTCGTGACCGTGGCCGTGCTCTACGCGGCCGTCCGGCGCCACTTCGGCCCGGCGGCCGGACTTCTGGCCGGCGGGGTGCTGGCGGTGACTCCGGTCGCCACCCTCATGTTCCGCTTCGACAACCCCGACGCGCTGCTCGCGCTGCTGCTCACGCTCAGCGTGTACTTCGTGGTGCGCGCCCTGGACGACGGCCGTACCAAGTGGCTGGTGTGGGCGGGCGTCGCCGTCG
Organism: Streptomyces sp. NPDC047022; assembly: GCF_040644155.1. Classification (NCBI taxonomy): domain Bacteria; kingdom Bacillati; phylum Actinomycetota; class Actinomycetes; order Kitasatosporales; family Streptomycetaceae; genus Streptomyces; species Streptomyces sp. NPDC047022. The sequence continues at coordinate 30,679 of NZ_JBEYVV010000043.1, forward strand.
GCTTCGCTTTCCTGACCAAGCAGTTGCAGGCGTTCCTGATCCTGCCGCCGCTCGCGCTGGTCTACGCCGTGTGCGCACCGGTCAGGCTGGGCAAGCGGCTGGGGCAACTGCTGCTGTCCGGAGTCGCGATGGCCGTCGCTGGCGGCTGGTGGGTCGCGTTGGTCGAGCTGATGCCCGAGTCCTCGCGCCCGTACATCGGCGGTTCGACGGACAACTCCTTCCTCAACCTGACGTTCGGCTACAACGGACTGAACCGTGTCAGCAGCGGCGGTGACGGCCCCGGTGGCGGCGGGGGCGGCATCGGCGGTACGGGCTCGCCCTCGCTCGTCAGGCTCTTCAACGACAGCCTGGGCGGCGAGATCTCCTGGCTGCTGCCCGCCGCGCTGATCCTGCTCGTCGTGGCCCTCGTCCTCACCCGCAAGGCCGGGCGCACCGATATCACCCGCTCCGCGTTCCTCGTCTGGGGCGGTGCGCTGCTGGCGACGGCCGCGGTCTTCAGCTACATGTCGGGCATCTTCCACGCCTACTACACCGTTGCTGTGGCCCCGTACATCGCCGCCCTGATCGGCATGGGCACGACCGTCCTGTGGCGGGAGCGCTCCAGGAAGTGGGCCCTCCCGGTGCTCGGCGCGGCGGTTGCCGCGACGGCGGTGTGGGGGTACGTCGTGCTGGGCCGCACCACCGACTACGGTCCGCTGAAGTGGTTCGTGCTCCTCGGCGGTCTCGTCGCGGCCGCGGGCCTGCAGTTCGCCGCGCGGCAGGGACGCCGCATGGTCCTCGGGGTCGCGGGGCTGGCTCTGGCCGCCTCTCTGGCGGGCCCGTTCGCCTACTCGGTGACCACTCTCGACACCGTGCACACGGGCGGTATGCCGACCGCCGGACCCGCTTCGGCGGGCCGGTCCGCCGGGTTCCCCGGAGGCAAGGGCGGGTTCCCCGGTGGCCCGGGCAAGGGCATGCCTGGCATGGGCACGGGGGAGGGTATGCAGGGCCAGGGCCAGGGGATGCCCGGTATGCCGGCGGGTGGCCCCGGCGGCGGGCAGATGCCCGGTGGTGGAGAGATGCCCACCGGCGGGATGGGCCGGCCTCCGTCCGGCATGGGCCAAGGGGAGGGAATGCCCGGTATGGGCAACGGTCAGGGCATGCCCGGCATGGGCGAGCTCCCGTCCGGTGCGGGCAAGGGCCAGGGCTTCCCCGGTGGCGGTCCCGGAGGAGGCATGGGCGGCGGATCCGACGAGAATCACGCCAACAGCAAGGTCACGAAGCTGCTGGAGAAGAACGCGACGCAGTACACCTGGGTCGCGGCCGGAGTGAGTACGCACAGCACAGCCGCCTACCAACTCGCCACCCAGAAGCCGGTGATGGCGATCGGCGGGTTCAACGGAAGCGACCCGTCCCCGACGCTCGCCGAGTTCGAGAAGCTGGTGAACCAGGGCGAGATCCACTACTTCATCTCCGGTGGAAGCAGCTTCGGGCCCGGCTCAGGGACCAACTCCGCCAACCAGATCACGTCCTGGGTGAAGGCGAACTTCAAGCAGGTCACGGCCGGGAACACGACCCTGTACGACCTGACCCGGAAGAAGACGACCTCCTGAGCCCCGCCTCGCGGCCGGCGGATGCCCTCCGCCGGCCGCGGGCGCGTGTCCGTGTCCGTCCAGCACTGCCGTCGAAGCAGGGCATGAACAGGCCCAGGCCCGGGGTGAACCGCCCTGGGCCTGGGCAGGGTGACGAGCCGTGATGCGCGGCATGTCAGCGTCGCATCATGCCGACGCGCAGATCACCCAGGCGAGGTACGTGGCAGTGGTGCCGTTGTTCGTGACGTCCACGAGCCATGTCTCCGTCGTACTGCTCTTGGCGTTGCCGGTGACCATGAGGTCGGTACTGGTCAGCGTGTACCCGCCGCCGATGGCGACCTCGCCCGGGTTGCAGTCCGCGTTGGACGTTCCCGACTCCCCGTTCTCGAGCGTGACCGGCTCGCCGTCCCTCTGCGTGGCACCGACCATGCCCGGACCCGTGGCGCCTGTCGTGCCCGTGGCACCTGTCGGGCCCGTCGCTCCGGTGGGACCTGTGTCTCCGGTCGCGCCCGTGACTCCAGTGGCGCCGGTCGCGCCGGTCGCCCCGGTGCCGCCGGGGCCGGTCGGTCCCGTGGGCCCGGTCGGTCCCGTGGCTCCGGTGACTCCGGTGGGGCCGGTGGCGCCCACTCCGGGGCCGGTGGCTCCGGTCACGCCCGTGGCGCCGGTGGCGCCGGTCGTTCCGGCGCCGGTGGGTCCGGTCGGGCCGGTCGCCCCCGTGCCGGTGGCGCCGGTCGGTCCCGTAGGCCCGGTCGGCCCTGCGGGTCCTGTAGGTCCTGTAGGTCCTCGGCGTTCCTCGTCGCAGTCGTCCTTCCTCCCTCCTGAGGGTGCCGCGGCAGCCCGGCGGCCATCGTCTCTGCAGCAGTCGTCCTTCCTCCCCCCTGAGGGTGCGGCGGCAGCCCGTCGGTCATCGTCCTTGCACGGGCGGTGGGCCGTCGCGGCGCTGGCCGCGGTCACCAAGCCGTTGAACCCGGGAATCGACAGAACCGAGGTCGCCAGGGCCATGCCTCCCACCGCGCCCCACATGCGCCGTCGACGTGCCCTGTTGGAGGCCTGTCTAGCTCGTGTGCTCATCGCCTTACCTTTACGCAGGGAACATCGCTCCCGGCGAGGAGCGATTGGCTGGATTGTTACCTATCTTGAATGAAAATACGCACAATGTGATCGGAGGTGTCACCGAAAAGACCTGGTTGTAGATCAGTCGGCCGTATACCGCGATGGCATCGGCGTGCCGATCGTCCCGAGGCCGTGGAATCAGCCGTCACTTGCCGAGGGCCGGCCCTGGCCGACACGTTCCGCGCGTCATGGCGCAGCGCATTCCCGATTCAATGCGGCACCGCGCCGGGGGAGTTGAGAAACAGGTGCGCCGTTCGTATTGCGAGGGGGCTTCGGGCCGAGCGACGTGTTCCGCTGAGGCGGCGGATGCAATTCACCTGGCGTGGCGGAATTGCCCGGTGAGGCGTCACGGGCCGGCCGTTCCACCCCCTGGCCGGGTGGAGCCGGACGGGGAGTGCACCACCGTCCGCCTGACATTTCATCAGGAACCGGCGTTGCGGCCCCTCCCGCAACCCAGTGCTGGCTACGCTCCCTGGCCGGTAACCCTGACATACCGTCACTTAGCTGGACGAGGTGAACATGTCTGACGGAGAAACGCAGCAGGAGCCGCAGACCGTCACACCGGGGCAGCGGAACCGGAGCGGAATCTCCGGAAGCCCTCGTGCGGGAACGGTGGCCAGGACCGCGGTGACGGCGCTCGCCGTCGTCACCGGGTTCGCGGGGCTGACATGGGGCGCGGTCGCGGTCACCCGGGAGCGCGCAGACCTCAAGCCCTTGACGCAGAAGCTGGGGGCGTGCGAGTACACCCTCAGTAATCCCCGCAAGTCCGTGTCCCTGCCGCCCACCACCCCTCCGGCGAACGGCAAGCCGTACACCGTGAAGCTGGCCACCAACATGGGCACCGTCACCTTCGAGACGCTCAGCGGCGGAGCCCCCTGTGCCACGAACTCCCTCGTGCATCTCGCCCGCGCGGGCTATTACAACGGCAGCGCCTGTCATCACGTGACCACCCGGAACATCTTCGTTCTGGAGTGCGGGGACCCCGCCGGAAAGGGAACGGCCGATCCCGGCTATTACTTCAAGGACGAGAACCTGGTGGGCGCGACCTACAGGACGGGCACGGTCGCGATGTCCAAAGTGATCCCGGGCCGCAACGGAAGCCAGTTCTTCATCACTTACGCCGACCCCCAAGTCAATATGCCGCCGTCGTGGACACCTTTCGGGACTGTTCTGAGCGGTCTGGATGTCCTGAAGAAGATCGGGGCGAACGGGGCTCAGGGCGGAGCCGCCGACGGCAAGCCCAGGAAACCCGTGATCATCGAATCGGTGACCGTCCGGTAGTCGTCCGCCCCGCGGGACGAACTGCTGTGGATGCGCGACCTCCCCGAATCCATCCGCGAACAGCTCAAGAAGAACCGGGTGTCCGCCGTCGACAAGTGCCTGGAGTCCCGGCGTTCGGCCCGCTCGCGCGGCGCCGCCCGGTAGGCGGCTCACGCGAGTTCCGAAGTCCCGCCGGCGCACGGCGATCAGCTCGAACCCGACTATCTGAGGGCAGGCATGGTCATCAACGCGTTTTCTTCCGACACCCTTCGACGACCCAGGGTGGCCTCCCCGCGGCGCGAGGCGGCGGTGAGGTCACCGGATGAGAGACAGGGCATCGGGTGGCAGATCTGGTGCCTGGCCGCCTGCCTGTTCCTCATGTACATGTTGGTGTCGCTGCGCATTCATGAGCGGATGCTGTCCAACAGCTTCGACCTGGGAGTCTTCGACGAGGCCGTCCGCTCCTACGCACATGGCAGACTGCCCGTCTCGGAGCTCAATGGCCCCGACTCCCCGGTTCTCGGCGATCACTTCTCGCCCGTCCTCGCCCTGCTGGCTCCCTTCTACCGGGTGTGGCCGACGGCCGAGACCCTGCTGGTGGCGCAGGCCGCGCTCGTGGCCGTCAGCGTCATGCCGCTGGCCCTGTGGGCCCGCCGGGCGCTGGGACAGACGGCGGCCCTGGTCATCGGCGCGGCGTACGGGCTGTCCTGGGGCGTGGCGAGTGCGATCGGCTTCGACTTTCATGAAGTGGCCTTCGCGGCTCCGCTCCTGGCCTTCTCCCTGGCCGCTCTCGGTCAGGAACGGCTGCGCGCGGCGGCCTGGTGGGCACTGCCCCTGCTGCTGGTCAAGGAGGACCTCGGCATGGCCGTGTGCGTCATCGGTCTGCTCATCGCCCGGCGCGGCGACCGCAGAACGGGCTTCGTCACCGCGGCAGTCGGTGCGGGCGTGTCCCTGCTGGCGGTGCTGGTGATCATCCCCGCGTTCAACATCTCAGGGTCCTACACGCACTGGTTCGGGATGGACTCCGTGGCCCAGAGCGGTAGCCTGCCCGCGCTGCTGGAGCACAGCACGCTCGGATTGATCACGCCGATGGAGAAGGCGAAGACCCTCCTGTACTGCCTGGCCCCGACGCTGTTCCTGGCGCTGAGGTCACCGCTGATCCTGGTCGCGGTACCAACCTTCCTGTGGCGGTTCGCCTCCAACCTGTGGAACGACTGGGGGACCAAGTACCACTACTCCCTGGTGATCATGACCATCTTCTTCGCGGCGCTCATCGAGGTGCTCGCTCAGCGCCGCCCCAGCCCGGCCGGCCTGCGCCGCTACCTGGTGGGCGTCGTGAGCGTCGCGGTGCTCCTGCTGCCGAGCTTCCCGCTGTGGCAGCTGGTCCAGCCCGCCACATGGCGCGACGACATCCGGATCGGCACGGCCCGTTCCGTCATGCGTCTCATCCCCGACAACGCCACCGTGCAGGCGTCCACGTTCCTGGTGCCGCAGCTGAGCAATCGCACGCGGGCGAGCCTCTTCGGCTGGTACACCAGCCGCCCCAACCCGCAGTGGATCCTGGTGGACACGTTCGTGCCCGCCAACCTGCGGTGGCCGCAGACCTATATGCAGGAGCAGGCCGCCCTCCAGGCGGCGCGCGCCCAGGGATACACCACTGTGGCCGACACCTTTGGCTATGTCCTGCTGCACCGCCCCGGCTGACGACGGCTCAGGCGCGGGGGCGGCGTGCTTCGCGGCCACGGACACCGGGAGAGCGTCACAGAACCGCCCGGCAGACAGATCCTCTCCCTCCCGCCGGCCGGCGGGAAGGAGAGGATCTTTCGGGAAGGACCCCTACAGCTTCAGTCCGTGCCGGGTGATGTACCAGTTGTGGTACGCGATCAGCCCGCCCAGCATCGCCAGCCAGAGCAAGGTGCTGGCGAGCGGGAAGGAGTCCATCGGGATCGTGTACACCAGCGCCACCCGCAGCACCGCGTCGAGCAGGAAGACCGAGCCCCACACCGCGCTGATGAACCGCAGGTGACGGCGGAACACCGGCTCCGCGTCCCAGCGCGCTTCCCACTCGGCGAGTCCGGCCTCGCCGACCTTGGCGATGATGATTCCGCGCGAGGTGGTCATGATGAACGGTCGGCGGGTGAGCAGCGTGCCGAGCGCCCAGAGGCCGATCACGGCGGTCACCCAGCTGTCCCGGATCGCGAGCACCCGCGGGCTGCCGGTGACCAGGGACAGCACGGTCGCCATCACCACCACGCTCAGCGTGAACACCGCCATGGCGTCCACGCGCCGCCGCCGCACCAGCCCGTAGATGATCCAGGGCAGCAGAAGCAGGCCTCCGACGACCATCGACAGCCACTGGCTGAGGCCGGCCGCGCGCAGCCCGTAGTAGGAGCCGAGCGGCAGGGCGAGCTCGAAGAACAACTGCGCGGCGATCTGCCGGCGCAGTGCCCCGGTGCGGCGTCGGCGCTCCGCCTCGGCGGTCTTGTCCGTTTCGGTGTGCAGGGCCGGTGCCGGTGCCGGTTGCGTTCCCATGGTCTGTTCCCCCGTATCGGCTGCGGTGGTCATGACGTCCTCCTCGTGGCGCGGTCGAACAGGTCCGCCAGCTCCCGGCCGGCCGCCCGTACGTCGAGTTCGGGATCCTGACTGGCGCGGCGCACCACGTCGTCGATGGCGGCGCGGATTGCCCGCACCGTCACCCAGGGGTCGAAGTCGCAGAACTCGCCCGCGCGTTGCCCCTTGCGGATCTGCTCCACCTGGACGGCGAGGGTCGACTCCATCGAGCCGAGGAAGGAGACCATGCCGGGGTCGTCGCCGCGGAGGTTCGAGAGGATCTCGACGATCGCCGCGAGGTGCCTCGGGTACTCGGCGAACAGCTCGAGGTTCCCCTCGATGGACGCCCGCAGACGGTCCGCGATGCCCTCGTGGGCCTCGATGCGCGGGCGCATGTACCCCTCGGCGAGCCGCATCACCTCGGTGACGACCTCGCGCATCAGGTCGTCCCGCCCCTTGAAGTGGTAGGAGATCATCCCCGTGCTGCTCAGCCCGGCGCGCTCCGCGATTCTCGCGAACGAGGCCCGGTGGTACCCGAGTTCGGCGATGGTGTCGATCGCCGCGGCAACGATCTGCGCACGGCGGCCCGTCTCCGTGAAGGAGGGGCTGGTCCCGCGCTCCCCGCTTTGCTTGGCCGTGCTATTCCTTGCTTGCATGAGCAAGACGGTACCCGGGTTTGCTCACCCGAGCAAGACATGTCTCCTGAAAGTCCCGGACGGCCGGCACGCGGCGCGGATCCCGGCGCGAGGCCGTTGCCGGGCTGGGTCACGAAGCCGCGCGGATTCGTCGTCGGTCCCCGAGACCGCAGACGACGAGGGCGAGCGCGGCTCCCGCCACGGTCAAGCCCATGCGCACACCGGCCAGCCGCCAGTCGTTGGCGCCGTGCTGCATGTCGAAGGACAGTGCGACGACGGTCAGGCACAGCGTCCACCAGCCATAGTGCGCGGCCCCGGCCAGTTGCATGGCGCAGATCGTCACCGCGACGACCGTCGCGCGTTCCGCCACGGTGAGCGGCGGTGTCAGCAGCAGCGCGGCGATCGTGCCCCCACCGATCGTCCCCACCACGCGATCCCGCGCCCTGCCATGCCGTGCCGCCGTGTCGGGTTTCGCGACGCGCAGCGCCGATGTCGCCAGCCACACGGCATGGGGGACCGGCAGGACCCAGGCCGTGGCGACACCGAGGACGCCCGTCACCGCGAGTGTGACCGCATAGGGCGCGCCCTCGCGGGCCCGGGCCCGCGGACTCGCCGCACGGGCGGCGGGCGTCGGCCCGGCCCCCGGCCGGTGAGGGCGATGACGGCGGCCTGCCACAGCGCGCCCGTGGCGAAGCCCACCGCGTACTCCCACCACCGGGTACCCGGGGACAGGTTGATCGAGGCCAGCAGAAAGGCCAGCGCCGACATGGCCGAGGCCATCCGCAGCGGACCGCCCGCGACCTCCCACAGTCCCTGCACCGAGGCCACCACCGCGGTACCTGCCGCCAGCGCCCAGGGATTCGGGGCGGCCAGTGCTCCCGCCGCCGACCAGACACCGAGTTCCACGGCGCCGGCGAAGAGAACCGGCACATGCGGTCTGCTGCTCAGCGAGGAGAACGCGGCCACCATCAAGTACGCCCCGAACGAGCCGGCCGCCCCCAGGTCCAGCCGGCCCACGCCGGCGAGCACCGCGAGCGGCACCACCACCGCCGCGGCCCGCACGGCGGCGACCGCTCCCCGGAGGCCGTCGGAGCGGCTCAACCGTGCGATCACCAGCTGTCCACCGTGATCAGCAGGACCTCTTCCTCTCGGTATCGCCTCGGTAGGAGCCGCCGGGCAGGTGAAGCAGACCGGAACGAGGCGAAAGGGTCCGCCGGTAAGTTGACGGACCCTCATGCATGACAGAGGTCAGGAAATCACTTATCGCGTCCCGTGTGTTTCGACTTCACGGAGATGAACCGTGATGTACACGACGTCACCCGTGATGTGCCGGAAGTCCGCGAAGCCCGTCACCGCGCTGAATTCCCGGGTGCCGCCATAGATCGAGTTCTGGAACTCCGGTGGCGTGCCGCCGATGGGACCGTTGTGACGCGACTGCATGGACAGCTGACTGCCACTGAGCGTCGTGAACGTCTCCTCGCACAGTTCGTCGGCTTCCGTGGAACTGACCAGGTTCATGGTCGTGCACTTGGCGGCGAATGTGCCATATGGCTTGCCGTTCTTGGCCTGCGTCAGGTTGCCGACGGCTGTGATCACGTCACCGGCCGCAGGGCTGCTGCCGACCGGTACATAGGTCTGGGACGTCGGGATGCCGATCAGGGTGATGACCGAGGAACCCGGAGTTGCGTTGCTCGCCTGGGCCTGAGAGGCCTGCGCCGATACACCGGAAACCGCAAAAGCGACCGCCAGGGCAGCGCGCGCAATGGGCTTACGCAGCATGCTTTCCTTTCCCGAGGAGGGGCGTCCGATCGCTGAATACCAGGCATACCGGAAGGTCTGTGGATGCGTTATGAGAAGCGTAGACGCAGGACCTATTGGCGCAGCGGAACCCCACGCGCTTTTCCCGGCAACGGTTGGAGTCTCAGCCCGCTCCGATGCAGGGCAGGCCGCGTGAGGACCCCAGAGGCGGGCCCGCCCTGCCGGGAGTGGCTGGGCGGGCCCCGTGGGTGCCCACGCGTACCGCTGAGTGGCGATCAGGTGGTGCAGGTGGTGCCGGGGGCGGGCAGCGCCCGGGTGCTCAGGTAGCGGTTGGCGGCGTCCTGGACGCACTGGGACAGCAGGATCATGCTGTAGTCGTCGCCCTCCCGGCTGAGAACGACACTGCCGGGCAGTTGGGCCGCCATGGCCGCACCCGCGCTGTGCGGGGCGAGGGCGTGGTGGGTGGACTGCACGATCAGCGCGGGCGGGGCGCCGTGGACCGGGGCGCCCGCCTTGGCGGGCCGGGCCGGGACGGGCCAGCCGAGGCAGCCGGCGATGGCCTTGTAGGAGCGGACGGCGCCGCCCAGGTGCGGGGACACGCGGGCGAGATCCTTCTGCAGTTGGGTGAGCTGCGCGAGGGAGTGCACCGGGCGTGCGGTGTCGAGGCAGGCCGGAACCTGCACCTGGGTGGGGTTGAGGGTGTCGTCCGGGTCGACGGTGAAGTCCACCGAGTTGGGGCCCTGGTCGTGGAAGGCCGCCGCGTCGGCGCCCTGGGCCCTGACGATGGCCTGCGCCAGTTCGGGCCAGGACAGGCGGTTGAGGTAGTCCTGCGTCGCCTCGCGGATGTCCTCACCGGTCAGCGGCTGGTGGGCCGAGCTCCCGGTGGGGATCGGGTCGCGGTCGGCGCGGGCGACGAGTGCGTCGTACTCGGCGGCGACGTTCTTGCCGTGCAGGGCGCAGTCGCTCGTTGTGGCGCACCAGGCGGTGAAGCGGTTGAAGGCGGTCTCGGCGGTGGCGGCTTCCTGGACGACCCGCTCGATCGGGGAGGCGGTGTCGTCCAGCGCCGTGTCGAAGACCATGGTGTGCAGCCTGCCGGGGTAGAGCTTGGCGTACGTGCGCCCCAGAAGCGTGCTGTAGTGGATGCCGTACCAGTTCAGCTGCTTCTCGCCGAGCCCGGTCCTGACCGCTTCGAAGTCCCGTGCGGTGCTGGTCAGGTCGGTGTGGGCGACGAGCGGGCCGTTGCGCCGCAGGCAGTCTTCGGCGAAGGCCCGGTTGTGGGCGGCGAGTGCGTCGAAGGCGGCCTGGGTCTTGGGGTAGTAGCTGACTTCCTCGGGCTTGACCGGCTCTCCGCAGACGATGGGAGTGCTGTGCCCGACGCCGCGCGGGTCGACCGCGACGAGGTCGAAGTTGTGGGTCAGGGCGCCCCGCATGTAGGGCAGGCCCATGCGCATCGCCAGCCGGAGCTGTTCGATCGAGGAGCCGCCGGCACCGTCGTTGAGGAGCAGCGTGCCCTGGCGGTGGGCCTGGTCGACGGCGGGGCGGCGCACGAGCGCGAGGGAGAGGCTGCCGTCACGCGGGTGGGACCAGTCGATCGGTACCTTGATCGTTCCGCACTGCATGTTCTTGAAGTCGGTGTCGGCGCACGCGTGCCATTTGATGCTGTCGGCCGGGGCCCCGTCGTTGCTCTGTTCGGCCTGTGCGAGCACGGGTACGGAGAGGGCGGCAACGACGGTGGCGGCGGAGGCGGCGATCCAGGTGGCGTACTTACGGTTTCTTGTCATGTCGGATTTCCTTGTTCGTGCGCCTCGGCCTGTGCGGAACGAGGCATTGTGCGGTGTGTTGCGGGTGGGGAGAGGACGCGGGCAGGACGGGTCCCCGCTGTGTCTCAGCTGTTGGTGTCGCCCGAGCCGGTGTCGGGGATCCATGAGCCGTGGATCCCGGCGGTCACCCGGCGGGGCAGGTGGACGGCGGCGACCCGGTCGAGGCCGGAGGCGTCGAGGACCAGGAGCTGGGAGGCGTCCTGCTTGAGGTCGGAGACGACGGTGAGCAGGTAGCCGTCGTCCT
>NZ_JBEYVV010000044.1:0-38990 GCF_040644155.1 Streptomyces sp. NPDC047022
GCAGGCGGCCAGGGAACGGGACTGAATGGGAGAGGTCACAGCGGATGCTCAGGCTGGGCAAGCGGGAATTCGCCGCACACGAGCCGGTGATCATGGCGATCGTCAACCGGACGCCTGACTCCTTCTACGACCAGGGGGCCACCTTCCGCGACGAGCCGGCCCTCGCGCGCGTGGAGCAGGCGATCGCGGACGGCGCGGCGATCATCGACATCGGCGGGGTCAAGGCGGGGCCGGGGCAGGAGGTCACGGCCGAGGAGGAGGCGCGGCGGACGGTCGGTTTCGTCGCCGAGGTGCGGCGGCGCTTCCCCGATGTGGTGATCAGCGTGGACACCTGGCGGCATGAGGTCGGCGAGGCGGTGTGCGAGGCCGGGGCCGACCTCCTCAACGACGCGTGGGGTGGGGTCGATCCTCGGCTCGCCGAGGTCGCGGCGCGGTACCGGGTCGGGCTGGTGTGCACGCACGCGGGGGGTGCACAGCCGCGGACCCGTCCGCACCGGGTGACGTACGACGACGTCATGGCCGACATCCTCGAGGTGACCCTCGGGCTCGCGGAGCGGGCGGTGGCGCTGGGCGTGCCGCGTCAGTCGGTGCTGATCGATCCGGGCCACGACTTCGGCAAGAACACCCGGCACAGCCTGGAGGCCACACGGCGGCTGGACGAGATGGTGGCCACCGGGTGGCCGGTCCTGGTGTCGCTGTCCAACAAGGACTTCGTGGGCGAGACGCTGGACAAGCCCGTGAAGGATCGGGTGCTCGGGACGCTGGCGACCACGGCCGTGTCGGCGTGGCTGGGGGCGCGGGTGTATCGGGTGCATGAGGTTGCCGAGACGCGGCAGGTGCTGGACATGGTGGCGTCCATCGCGGGGTGGCGGGCGCCGGCGGTTGCGCGGCGGGGGTTGGCGTAGCCCTGCGGGGTCCCGTGCGGGGCGTGGGGGTTTTGCGCAGTTCCCCGCGCCCCCATCGGACAACCCACCGTGCGTCGTCGAGTGCGGGTATGCGGGGGTTCTGCGCAGTTCCCCGCGCCCGTGGCGGTGGGGTTTGCGCAGTTGTCCGTGCCGCTATCGGGCTGCCTCCTTGGAGACCAGAGCCACCGCTTCGTCCACGTCGTCCGTGACGTGGAACAGGAGCAGGTCTTTCTCTGCGGCCTTGCCCTGGGCCACCAGGGTGTTCTTGAGCCAGTCCACCAGGCCGCCCCAGTACGAGGTGCCGTACAGGACGATCGGGAAGCGGGTCACCTTCTGGGTCTGGACCAGGGTCAGGGCCTCGAAGAGCTCGTCCAGCGTGCCGAGGCCGCCCGGCAGGACCACGAAGCCCTGGGCGTACTTCACGAACATCATCTTGCGGACGAAGAAGTAGCGGAAGTTCAGGCCGATGTCGACATACGGGTTCAGGCCCTGCTCGAAGGGCAGCTCGATGCCGAGGCCGACCGAGATGCCCTTCGCCTCGCAGGCGCCCTTGTTCGCCGCCTCCATTGCGCCCGGTCCGCCGCCGGTGATCACCGCCCAGCCCGCCTCCGCCAGGCCGCGCCCGAGCCGTACGCCGGACTCGTACTCGGGCGAGTCGACCGGGGTCCGGGCCGAGCCGAAGACGCTGATGGCGGGTGGGAGTTCGGCGAGCGTGCCGAAGCCCTCGATGAACTCCGACTGGATGCGCAGGACGCGCCACGGGTCCGTGTGCACCCAGTCCGAGGGGCCGCCCGCGTCCAGCAGCCGCTGGTCCGTGGTGCTTCTGGTCACCTGGCCTCGCCTGCGCAGCACGGGCCCGAGCCGCTGCTCGTCCGGCGGCACCTTCTTCCCCTCGGGGTTGCCAGTGGGCATATGTGCTCCCTCCACTCGGGGTCGTGCCCCAGCGTAGATCCACGCGGGTTACGGAAGGGGGACGTGTGCATGTCCTCCGTATATCAGGAGGTCAGCCAGGCCCTCAGGCGCTCCTCCCCGGCGAGGATCTTCGCCGTCTCCACTCGCTCGTCCCGCCTGTGCGCCAAGTGCGGGTTGCCGGGTCCGTAGTTGACGGCCGGGATACCGAGGGCACTGAAGCGGGACACGTCCGTCCAGCCGTACTTCGGGTGCGGAACGCCTCCGACCGCCTCGATGAACGCGGCGGCGGCCGGGTGCGAGAGACCGGGCAGCGCGGCGCCGCTGTGGTCGACCACGTCGAACTCGTCCACACCGCAGTCCGCGAACACCTCACGGACGTGCGCCACGGCCTCCTCCGCGGTGCGGTCGGGGGCATAGCGGAAATTGACCGTGACCACGCTTTCGTCCGGGATCACGTTGCCGGCCACGCCACCGGAGATGCCGACCGCGTTGAGCCCCTCGCGGTACTCCAGGCCGTCGATCACCGGATTGCGGGGCTCGTACGCAGCCAGGCGGGCGAGGATCGGGGCCGCCGCGTGGATGGCGTTCGAGCCCATCCAGGAGCGCGCGGAGTGGGCCCGCTCGCCCCTGGTCTTGAGCAGGACCCTCAGAGTGCCCTGGCAGCCGCCCTCGACCTGGCCGTCCGAAGGCTCCAGCAGCACCGCGAAGTCGCCCGTCAGCCATTCGGGATGGGCCGCGGCGACATGCCCCAGGCCGTTCAGGTCCGCCGCGACCTCCTCGTTGTCGTAGAAGACGAAGGTCAGGTCACGGTTGGGTTCGGGGACCGTAGCCGCAATGCGGAGCTGGACCGCGACGCCGGACTTCATGTCGCAGGTGCCGCAGCCCCACAGGACGCCGTCCTCGTCCAGGCGCGAGGGCACGTTCGCCGCGATCGGGACGGTGTCGATGTGGCCCGCCAGGATCACGCGCTCCGGCCGCCCCAAGTGTGTCCGGGCCACGACGTTGTTTCCGTACCGGTCGACGGCCAGGTGCGGCAGGGCGCGCAGCGCGGTCTCGATCGCGTCCGCGAGGGGCTCCTCGGTGCCGCTCTCGGAGGGGAAGTCGACGAGCTGCGCGGTCAGCCGTGCGGCGTCCAGCTTGAGGTCAAGGGGGGTGTCGGCCATGGAGTCGACCCTAGCGCTCCCGCACCGGAGCACCTGGACGCAGTGCCTGACGCACAGGTTGTCCACAGCCCCGGGAAAGGCCCCAGCACGCCTCAAGTACCTTGTAGGCGTGCCAGAGCCGTCCCGCACCCCCAAACGCCGTGGCCGCCTCCTCCGTTTCGGGGCGGCCTTCGTAGTGATGCTCGCCGTCGCGGGCTACCTCGCCGTCCAGTACCTCAACGGCTCGGCGGCGCCCCGATGCCAGGTCGTCTCGGCCAAGGGCGACGGGGCGTCGTACGAGTTCACGCCGGAGCAGGCGGTCAACGCGGCGACGATCGCCGCCGTCGGCACCACGCGCGGCATGCCCGAGCGCGCGGTGACCATCGCGCTCGCGACCGCGCTGCAGGAGTCGAACCTGACGAACATGGAGCACGGCGACCGGGACTCGCTCGGCCTGTTCCAGCAGCGTCCGTCACAGGGCTGGGGCACCCAGTCGCAGATCATGGACCCGACGTATTCGGCGGGCGAGTTCTACAAGCATCTGGCCGAGGTTCCCGGCTACACGCGGATGCCGCTGACCGAGGCCGCGCAGCGCGTGCAGCTCAGCGGCTATCCGGAGGCCTACGCGAAGCACGAGCCTGACGCCACGATGCTCTCGGACGCGCTGACCGGCCGGGCGGCGGCGACACTGACCTGCCAGGGCCGTCCCGCCGCCACGCCCTCCGGCGGGGCGGATGCGGTGCGGGCGGCGCTCGTACGGGACTTCGGGCGCGACGTGCTGCAGACGGCGGGGGCGGAGGCGGGCGCCAAGGTGTCCTCGCCGTCACCCACGTCTTCGGCGGCGCCGGCGACGACGGCTTCCGAGGCTGTGACGGTGCCGATCCCGAGGAAGTCCTCCGCCTCGGGCACCGTGGCCCAGCGCGGCTGGGAGCTCGCGCACTGGGCGGTGGCCAATTCCTCGGCCCTGCATATCGCCCGGGTGTCCTACGCGGGCCGTGAGTGGTCCCGTGGAGGGTACGCGGACGAGTGGCGTACGGACGGCGGTTCCGATGCGAAGGGTTCTTCCGCCCAAGTCCGTATCGTCACAGGCGAGTAGGTCAGAAGTACGGCACCTCACCCTTCGGGGGTAATGCGCGGCGCGCCTCGTTTACGGGGTGCGCACTTTTTTGCGTGGCCGGCGCCGCGGGCAAGGAATCCCTTGCAGACAAAGGGCAGTAAGGATTTCGCGGGGTTTGTGGACTAACTCTGTTTGCCCGATTTCATCCCCACCCGATAATGCGACACGTTACCAACTCTTTACGCGGGGGCACCGCAACCTTCGTGGGCTTCGAGCGGTAGTCACTGCGTCCGAGCCCGGACACCGCGTTCCAGGGCAAGGCGGACACTTAACCGTTCTCTCCCGTCTAAGGAGCATCATGTCCCTCCCCCTGACCCGCCGGATCGCCCGTGCCGCGCTGCTGATCGCGGCGGGAGCGGCGCCCGTGGTCGGTGCGGCCGGCTCCGCCAGCGCGGCGACGACCGATCTGCCGGCCACCCCGAACCTGTCCGGGCTGACCGCCATGGACAACGCCCTGGACAACGCCCAGGCCATCTCCACCCTCGACGGTGGAACCCACCAGATCGACGGGGCCACCCACCAGGTCGACGGTGCGGCGCACCAGGTCGCCGGAGTCGCGGGTGCCGCCGGCGGCAAGGCGGCCCAGACCGGCGGCAAGGCGGTCCAGCAGGCGGTGCCGACCGCGAGCGGAGCGGGTGGGAAGGTCGTCGGTACGGCGACGCCTGCCGCGAAGAAGGTGGCCGGGGAGGCCGCGGGGCAGGCCGGGGGCCTGCTGGGCGGGGGCCTGCTGGGCGGGGCCACGCAGAGCGGGGTTTCGGGGCGGCAGCTTCCTGTGCAGGGGCTTCCGCTGGGGGGCTGAGTCCGGCGCCGCGCGCCGGTTGCGGGGCGTCGTCCCTGCGGGTGCGTCGTGGTCGTGTGCGGTTCCCCGCGCCCCTGTCGGGCGCATCCCCGCGGAGGGGGCCAGGAGCTCCAGGTCCTGGCCCCCTCCTTGCGTGTGCGGGGGGCTACAAGCGCTGGGCTGCCGCTGTGATGCGTTCGTCCGTTGCGGTGAGGGCCACCCGGACGAACTTTTCGCCTGCCGTGCCGTAGAAGTCGCCCGGGGCGACCAGGATGCCCCGGTCCGCGAGGTGGGCGACCGAGTCCCAGCAGGACTCGTCGCGGCTCGCCCACAGGTACAGGCTCGCCTCGCTGTGCTCGATGCGGAAGCCGTGCCCCAGGAGGGCGTCCCGCAGGATCGAACGGCGGGCCGCGTAGCGCTCACGCTGCTCGCGGACGTGGGTGTCGTCCCCGAGCGCGGCCACGACAGCGGCCTGCGTCGGCGCCGAGGTCATCATGCCGCCGTGCTTGCGGATCTCCAGCAGAGGGCCGAGGACGGCCGGGTCGCCCGCGAGGAACGCCGCGCGGTAGCCGGCCAGGTTCGACCGCTTCGACAGGGAGTGGACCGCGACGATGCCCTCGTAGGAGCCTTCGCACACGTCCGGGTGCAGCACCGAGACCGGGTCGGCCTCCCAGCCCAGTTCCAGGTAGCACTCGTCGGAAAAGACCAGGACCCCGTGCTCGCGCGCCCAGGCCACGATCCGGGTCAGCTCCTCCTTGGACAGCACCTTGCCCGTCGGGTTGGACGGGGAGTTGAGCCACAGGAGCTTCAGGTTCGCCGGATCCAGGGTCGTCGGGTCGTCGTAGACCTCGTACTCGGCGCGGGCCAGGCGCGCGCCGACCTCGTAGGTCGGGTAGGCGAGGCGCGGGTAGGCGACCCGGTCACCGGGGCCGAGGCCGAGGTGGGTCGGAAGCCAGGCCACGAGCTCCTTGGAGCCGACGACGGGCAAGACATGGCGGTGGGTGACGTCACGGGCGCCCAGGCGGCGCTCCACCCAGCCCGTGATCGCGTCGCGCAGCTCGGGCGTGCCCCAGACGGTCGGATAGCCCGGGGAGTCCGCCGCCGCGACGAGCGCTTTCTGGATCAGCCCGGGAACCGGGTCGACCGGGGTGCCCACGGACAGGTCGACGATCCCGCCCGGGTGCGCGGCGGCCGTCTTCTTGTACGGCTCCAGCTTGTCCCACGGGAAGGCCGGAAGGCGGTCGGAGAGTGCGGACACGGGGATCGGGCTCACTTTCTCGGATTCTCTGAGAGTGCAGGGCTTCTCGGAGAGTGCACGGCCGCCAAACGCCACGGCCCCGTACGGCGCGGGAGGCACCGTACGGGACCGAGGCGGCACGGTTGTGCGGGCCGCTTACTGGTTCATCGGGGGCAGCGCAGCGATGAAGGGGTGGTCGCGCTCGATCAGCCCCAGCTTGCTGGCGCCACCGGGCGAGCCGAGCTCGTCGAAGAACTCGACGTTCGCCTTGTAGTAGTCCTTCCACTCCTCGGGAGTGTCATCCTCGTAGAAGATGGCCTCGACCGGGCAGACCGGCTCGCAGGCTCCACAGTCGACGCATTCGTCCGGGTGGATGTACAAGGACCGCTGGCCCTCGTAGATGCAGTCGACCGGGCACTCCTCGATGCACGCCTTGTCTTTGACGTCGACACAAGGCTCTGCGATGACGTAGGTCACGCTGTCGTTCCTCCTCGTTAGGGCGCTGGCGGGCCTCCTCAGGCTCCGCCGCCTGGCGCGCGGGAGCGCGGCGTCGTCGATGCCCGCACCTAGTATCTCCGTTCCCGGGCATGATCCGAACAGGAGGGGTGAACTGACCAGTGGAAATCTCTACGGGCGTACGGCTCAAGGTTCGAATCACTGCTGCTGACGTGGGAAAACGCGTCTCCGTGCGGCGGTGGAACAAACATGCCGCCGAGGGTGAGGCGTTCACCGACACGCTCGGTGTTCTCACATCATGGGACGACGGCGTGCTGGTGATCACCCGGCGCGGCGGGGAAAGCGTCCGGATCGCGGAATCCTCGCTCGTCGCGGGCAAGGTCGTGCCCGCGGCCCCGGCCCGCCGCAGGGGTCCCGCGGCCTCGTACGCGGAGCTGGAGCGGATCGCCGCAAGGGCCTGGCAGCCGGTGGAGCGGGAGCACCTCGGGGACTGGGAGCTGCGGGCCGCCGCCGGATACACACGCCGGGCGAACTCGGTACTGCCTTCGGGCGGCCCGGGGCTGCCGCTGGACGAGGCCCTGACGGCCGTACGCCGCTGGTACGCGGACCGTGGGCTGCCCGCCCGCATACAGCTCGCGACCGGAGCGGAGGGCACACACGAGCCGCTCCGCGCCGAGCTGGAGGCCCGGGGCTGGTGGCCGGAGGTGCACGCCGAGCTGTGGACCGGTGCGCTGGCGCCCCTCGCCGACCGCGAGGCGCCCGCGGTCGTGCTCTCGCGCACGGCCGACGAGAGCTGGCTCGCCCGCTACCAGCGCGTGGGAGTGAGCGAGGTGGCCCTGAAGGTGCTGGGCAGCGGGCCCTCGGTGTGGTTCGCGTCGGTGCCCGGGGCCGAGGGTGGCCTGCCGACGGCGATAGGGCGCTGTGTGGTGGACGGGCGGTGGGCCGGTTTCGCGGCGGTGGAGGTCGCCCCGGAGCAGCGCCGTCGGGGCCTGGCCGTTGCCGTGATGGCCGCGCTGGCCCGGCGGGCGCTCGCCGAGGGCGCCTCGGCGGCCTGGCTCCAGGTGGAGACGGACAACACGGCGGCGCGGGCCCTGTACACAGGACTCGGGTTCTCGGCGCATCATGCCTATCACCACTACCGGGAGCCGGAGGGGTCCCGCCGAAAGGACACACCGGATACACCGGACGCACCAGGCACACGCGGCCCGGTGATGTGAGAGGTTTCGAGAGCGCCATGTCTGTCCTTGCCCCTTATCCCCCGGAACCGGAACGGGCCGCCGAGGTGCGGCAGCGGTTCCACGACGAGGCCCGCTCGCCACGCCCCGACCTCGCGACGCTGTGCCTGCTCCTGGGCGCGGCGGCGGACAGGGCCCTGGACGACGCCGGGATCGACGCCGCGCAGATCCGCCTGGACGAGCTGGCCGGAGAGCTGCCGTTCTCGCCCGGCGGGCCGCGGTCCTGGGCCGCCGCGCTGGCCGACCTCCTCGGCACACGGCACGGGTTCCACGGCACCCCCGCGGACTACGAACGGCTCCGGTCCTCGCTGCTGCACGAGGTGATCGTCCGGCGGCGCGGGCTGCCGATCCTGCTGTCGGTGGTGTGGATGGAGGTGGCCCGGCGGGCGGGCGGTCCGGTGTACGGCGTCGCGCTGCCCGGACACTTCGTCGTCGGATTCGGTCCGCCGGACGACCAGGTCCTCGCCGACCCCTTCGACGGGGGCCGCGTGCTGACCAGTGGCGACGCGGAGACGCTGGTCGCCGGGGCGACTGGGGCTCCGCTGGACCCGTCGATGCTCCAGCCCGCCGATCCCCTGGAGGTGGTGGTGCGCATCCTCAACAACATCCGGGCCTGGGCCGCCGCCCGGCCCGAACGGTCGGATGTCGCCCTGTGGGCGGTCGAACTGTCGCTGGTGCTGCCCTCGCATCCGGCGAGGCTGCGGTACGAGCGCGCGCAGCTCCTCGTGCAGCGTGGCGACTTCCTGCAAGGGGCCGAGGAGCTCGACTCCTACGCGGAGCTGGTGTCCGCCGTCGACGAGAGCACGGCCGACCGAGTACGCGGCCAGGCACGAGCGGCCCGCGCCAGGCTCAACTGAACAGCCGCGGAAGGGAACTCACGCCCGGCCTGATCCAGACGAAAGGCCCTACAGCCACCCCTTCTCCCGGGCTGTCCGCACCGCCTCCGCCCGGTTGCGGACGGCCAGCTTCTGGATGGCCATGGACAGGTAGTTGCGGACCGTGCCCTGGGACAGGTGCAGTGCCTTGGCCAGTTCCGCGTTGGTGGAGCCGTCCGCCGCCGCGCGCAGGACCTCGCGTTCGCGGTCGGTCAGCGGATTGGCGCCGTCGGCCAGGGCCGCCGCCGCGAGCGTGGGGTCGATGACGCGTTCGCCCGCGAGCACCTTCCGTACCGCCCCGGCGAGCTGGGCCGCGGGCGCGTCCTTCACCAGGAAGGCGTCCGCTCCCGCCTCCATCGCGGTGCGCAGATAGCCGGGGCGCCCGAACGTGGTCAGGACGATCACCTTCAGCGCCGGGAGTTCCCTCCGGAGCTGCCCCGCCGCCTCGATCCCGGTGGCCCCGGGCATCTCGATGTCCAGGAGCGCCACATCCACGTCGTGGGCGCGCGCCGTCGCGAGCACCTCGTCACCACGGGCGACCTGGGCGACGACCTCGATGTCTTCCTCCAGGCCCAGCAGCGCGGCGAGCGCCTCCCGGACCATCGACTGGTCCTCGGCGAGGAGGACCTTGATCGTGCGGCTCATGCACCGGATCCTACGGCGCCCCGCCATCGGCCGGCACGCGCGCTACCAGCCGGAAACCGTGCTTGGGACCGCCGGCCTCCAGAGTCCCCCCGACCTTCTCCAGGCGCTCCCTCAGGCCCGTCAGCCCATTGCCGGGACCCGCGCCCGAACCGCCCGAGCCGTTGTCCTCGACGGACAGTTCCAGCATCGGGCCGTCGAGGGTCTGCCGCCGTAGCACCTCCACCTGGCAGCGGGCTGCCCCGCTGTGCCGTACGACATTGGTCACCGCCTCGCGCAGTGCCCAGGCGAGGGCGGACTCGCCCTCCTCCGGGACCCCGCCGAGGTCCGGTTCCGCGGGGATGTCGGCGGTTACACCGGCCGCCGTCAACGCGACCTGGGCACCCGCGAGTTCGGCGGCCAGACGGGGGCGCCGATAGCCGCTGACGGCCTCGCGCACGTCCACGAGGGCCTGTCGGCTGACCTGTTCGATGTCCGCGACCTGCTGGGCCGCCTTCTCCGGATGGTCGGGGAGCATACGCCCGGCCAGCTCGCTCTTCAGCGTGATCAGGGAGAGCGAGTGGCCGAGCAGATCGTGCAGATCGCGTGCCAGCCGCAGCCGCTCCTCGTTGGCGGCGAGCTGGGCGACGGTGGCACGGGCCTTGCGCAGTTCGATCGTCGTACGGATCAGCTGGCCGACGCCGATCATCGCGTACCCGATGAGCACCATCAGGAGGACCAGGTTCCACACGTCCGTCACACCGACGTGCCGTGCGACGAGGAACATCAGGACGGTCGACGCCGGGACCGCCCAGTACGCCTTGCGCACCGGCAGGGTCGCCCCGCAGGAGGTGGAGACGTACACGAACAGGCCCAGCCAGGACGCGTTCAGGGTGAGGCAGAGCAGGGTCGCGAGCGCGGCGAGTGTGACGAGGAGGGCGACGATCAGCCGGTGCGGGTACGGCCTGACTCCCATGTTCCGGAAGACCAGCGTCAGATAGACCCCGACGAAGGCCGTGAGCCCGATCCAGCCGCCCACGGTGGCGCCCGTGGTGTGGTTCCCGGAGACCAGGTCGTTGACCGGCGAGCTGAGGAAGACCAGCCAGACGCCGATCCACACGGTCTTGCGCAGCAGCTCGCGCCGGTTGCCGGGCGGCCGTCCGATGCTGACGAACCGCCCCGCCCCGGCCTCGCCGGCCTCTCCTGGCCGCTGGTCCTCCGTCATGGCGCTCACGCCTTCAAGGTGTCCTTCCGGTACAGCCAGGCCGCACCGCCCGCGAACAGGACGAAGAAGGCGACGAGGATGGCGACGTCCTGGGCTTGCGGGGCCTGACTCTGCTCGATCGCCCGTCCCAGTGCAGCGTACGCGTGCGTGGGCAGCCACTTGGCGATGTCCTGGAGCCAGGTGGGGAAGGTCGTCGCGGGCATCCACAGGCCGCCGAGAATCGACAGGCCGAAATATATGATCATGGTGATGGGTCGCACCGCGTCCCCGCTGGCGAGATAGCCGATGGCGACGCCCAGCGCGGCGAAGACGAGGCTTCCGGCCCAGATGGCCCCGGTGAGGGCGAGCCACTGCCAGGCGTCCAGGCGGACATGCTTCACGGCCGCGGCGACGGCGAACACGACGACGATCGAGGGCAGGCTGACGACGGCCGCACTGGCGGTCTTGGCGAGCACATAACCGCGTCCCGGCAGGGTGGTCAGCCTCAGCTGCCGTACCCATCCGCTCTCGCGCTCCTTGGCGATGCGCTCGCTGTTGCCCATCAGGACGGCGGTCAGCGCGCCGAAGGAAGCCATGGAGACCATCACATATGCGGCGACGGTGAGGCCGGTGCCGTCCACCTTGGTCGTGCTGTCTGCGTTGCCCGCGACGAGAAGGAAGATGGCCGAGGGGTAGATCACCGAGAAGAACAGGAACTTGCGGTTGCGCAGGGCGCGGGCGAGTTCCAGCTTGATCAGGCTGTTCATGACTGCTTGGCCTCCTCGGCCTCGGTGATCGCGACGAACGCCTGCTCGAGCCCGAGCCCGGCGACTTCGAGGTTGCGGGGGTAGACGCCGAGCCCGTACAGGGCGTGGACCGTGGCGTCGGCGTCGGTGGACTGGATACGGACCGTCTGTCCGGAGATGTCTATCGAGGTGAGGAACGGCAGCCCGCGCAGCGGGGTCTCCTCGATGGCGCCCTCCAGGTCGAAGGAGACGCGCCGCGCGCCCGCCTTCGCCTTGATCTCGGCGGCCGTGCCGTCGGCGAGGAGCCGGCCTCGGTGCAGGACGAGCACCCGGTCCGCGATGGCGTCGGCCTCTTCGAGGTAGTGCGTGGCGAACAGCACCGTGCGTCCCTGGTCGGCCTGCTCGCGCATGGTGGCCCAGAACGCCTGGCGGGCGGAGACGTCCATGCCGGTGGTCGGCTCGTCCAGCACGATCAGGTCGCTGTCACCGGCGGTGGCCAGGGCGAAGCGGACGCGCTGCGCCTGCCCGCCGGAGAGCTTGTTGACCTTGCGGTCGGCGATACCCGAGATGCCCGCGCGGGCGAGCACATCGCCGACCGGATACGGCCTCGGGTGCAGAGAACAGCCGAGCTTGACAAGTTCCGCGACCGTGACGTCGTCCATCAGGCCGCCGCTCTGCAGCATGGCGCCCACGCGCCCGGCGACGATGGCCTCGCGCGGGCTGGTGCCGAACACGTTCACCGAGCCGCTGTCCGGGTTCTTGAGCCCGAGAAGCAGGTCGAGGGTGGTCGACTTGCCCGCGCCGTTGGGGCCGAGCAGGGCAACCGTCTCGCCGGGGTGCAGTGTGAGGGAGAGTCCGTCCACCGCGCGGACGTTCCCGTAGGTCTTGGTCACCTGGTCGAAGCCGACCACCGTCCCGGTGGCCGCAGCTGTCGTCGTCATGCCCCTATCGTCGCGGTGCGGGGGCAGCCCCTGGCAGTGCGGTCTGTCGCGGGTTCGGCATGACAGATGTCATCCCCCCGCGCCCCGAGGGACGCGGAGGGACGACCGCAGGACTAACTGGGCTTCGTGCCGATCGTCCCGACGCGCTCCGCGCTGGTCTTCCCCAGCAGGGCCGGCCGCAGCGCGGCGATCACGTCATCCACCGTCACCGGCTGGTTCTTGCCGCCGCGTGAGATGAGGACGCCGTCGAACGCGTGGCCGTACAGGTTCTGCAGGGCCGTCTTGTCGTACGCCTCGACCAGCTTGCCGTCGACGGGCTTCACGGTGATGAACTTCCACAGGGACTTCTGCGGGCTGAAAGCGACGGCGTGGGTCGCGTCCGCGCGCACCATGACGTTGGCGGACATCGCCGGCTCGGCGAACGCCTTCATCATGCGGTCGACCTCGGCGTTCGAGATCGTCGGCTTGCGCGTGGTCGTGGGGACCTTCACGGGCGTGCCGGTACCGGTCTCCACCTGGGTGCGGTACGCCTGTTCGATGGCGGCGGTGGAACCGGCGGCGTCGATGCCGGTGCCCGTCTTGCCGTACACCGGTACGGCCTTGCCGGACTCGAACTTGATCGAGCCCTCGACCATCGAGCCCGCCCCGCCCGCGGCCCGCTCCAGCGCGGCCTGGAGCTTCTCCTCGTCGACCGGCATCACCGGCTCGACGACACGCCCCTGACCGAACAGGGAGCCGATGACGGACACCGGGTTGTAGTCGCTCTGCGCGGCGGCGGCGACGGTGGCCTTGCTGTCGAGCTGGAGGCCCGCCTGGTCCGGCTTGAGGGAGACCGTCTTGCCGTCGACGGACAGTTGCAGCGGCTTGTCCGTACGGCCGCCCAGCGTGGAATCCAGCTTCTGGACCGCCTCGTCACGCGTGCCGCCGCCGATGTCGACACCGAGCACGGTGGTGCCCTTGGGCACGTCGGAGTGGTTCATCAGAAGCCCGGCGCCGTAGGCGACACCGGCGACGACGACCACGGCACCGCCCAGCAGCACCAGCTTGCTGCGGCCCTTCTTCTTGGCCGGCTTCGCGCTCGTGGAGTTCTGCCGTGGCGTCGGGTCGGGCAGCTTCGGGGGCGTGTGCGGCGTGGGGCCCTCGGGCCGGGTGCCCGCGAACGGCCCGCTCATCGGCCCGCCCTGGGGGCCGGAGGGAACGACCGGGATACCGCTGGTGACGGTGTGTCCGGAAATGTTCTCGCCGGGGCCGCCGAAGCCCTGGGGGCCCGGGTGGGGGGCGGGCTTCTGCGGGGTGAGGATCGCGGTGTCGTCGCTGAGCCCGCCGCCGGGGAGTCCCTGGCCCGGGACGGCGCCGGGCACACCGGACCCGAGGGGGCCACCGGGGCCGGTCATGCCCGGGACACCGGGGACGCCGGGCGTGGGGCCCACGGGAGGGATGACCGGTCCGTCGCCCAGTGCGGGGCCGGTGGTGGGTCCGGAGGGACCGCCGCGGCCCGGCTCGGAGAAGTACGGCAGATCGTCGCGGCGGCGTTCGTTCGTTTCGTCCGTCGCGTCGGTCCCTATGACCGGGAACGAGCCGGTGCTGGCCGCCACCGCGTCCGACACATCGAAGGAGCCGGTGCCCCCGCCGTGGCCCGGCGCGATGGGTCCCGCACCGGTGGCGCTGGGCAGCCCCTTTCCGCTGGTGGCATTGGGGCGGGCGGCGAACGGGCTCGCGCCGCCGGTGGGCCGTGCGCCCGGGGCACCGGGCGCGCCGGGGCGCGTACCGGCCGGACCACCCGAGCCGTTCGCGCCATTGGCGCCGTTCGCACCCGGAGAACCCGGGACACCCGAAGTGCCCGGCGCACCCGGCCGCGCACCGCCCGGCGCACCCGGAGCCGCCGCCGGGCCGGCCTGTATGCCGGAACCACCTGGCATTCCGGCGCCGTTGGTCGAGCCGCCGCCCTGCGGGCCCTTGCCCGACGCGGGCTTGCGAGGGGCGAACCAGTCGCTCGCCTTCTCCTCGGCGGCCGGCGCGGGCGCGGGGGCGGGCACTGCCGGCTCCGGGGGGCCGTCGAGGGAGCTGAGCGCGCTCAGAGCGCTCAACGCGCTCACGGAGCCCGTCGTCTCGCTCTCATCGGCGGCCGGTTCATCCGTGTTCGCGTTGCTCTCGGAGTCCGCGACCGGTGTGCGCACGACGACCGGCGGGATGGGCCGCGATCCCGGGATGTTGATCCGGATACGGGTCGTCAGCGTGGTCTCGGTCTTGCGTTCCTCCGGCTGCGCGGCCGAACGGCCCGTACCGGCGCCGCTCTCGGAAGCCATGGGGGTCCCGTACGGCGGCGTGCCCGAGGGGTACGCGGCTCCGCCGGTCCCGTGGGGTCCGGCGGACGAACTGTCAGTTTCACGACTCAAGGCAGGTTCTCCCGGTTGGCTCCACCGCTCCACCGCCTGTTTCGACCTCAACAGGTGGGCGTCTCCCCCGCTCGGGTGAAGCCGAGAGCATGGGGAGGCTCGGCGGCGCGCACCACCATACTGTCCGCTCGTCTCTCTCAGTCGGGGGCCGCTGGGGAAACCCGCACCGGACCCCCACCCGTATACCCCGATTTCCCGGGGGGAACGTCACACCCCCCGGGAGACGAACCGGTACGTCGATGACCAAGTCGGACGCCCGCTGCCTACGGCTGCCGCCCCCGGCAGACAGTGGCGCAGATCACAGCGACGGCCATCCCGCCGAGCAGGAAGAGATACGACCCGACGCCCGCCCCGAAGAGGAAGTCTCCCTCGGGACGGCTGACGGTAAGCATGACGACGGCGACCATCCAGCCGACGACGGGCGCGACGGCTCCCGCGCGGGTTCCGGTGGCCTGTGCGCCGCCGACGAAGGCACCGGCGGCGCCCACGAGCGCGAGAAGCAGTCCGCCCGGGAACCAGGCCGCCTGCACGAGGCCACCCGCGACCCCCACCACCACGCCGAGCACGAACAGCCCGAGATAGGCCGCGGCCCGCCCTCCGGACGGGAGTCGCAGCGGCTGCGCGAGCATGCTCGGCTGATCCGTCCGGCGCGGCTGCTTGCCCGTGGACATCATGGGGCCACTCCTTCGAACAGATCCGTCTCGAGGGACCCCGCGCTCCCCCGCACCAACTCGTAGTACTCGGTGGTGAACAGGGGCTGCGCGAGAGCGTTGGAGAGCGCGAACCACGGTTCGGCGACCTCGATCTGCGTGGCGTGCGCCCGCATGGCGCCGGCCTTGGCGGAGGCGAACGCGGTGCCGTCGATCTCCGTGGTGATCATTGCGTCCTCGACGACACCGGGGACGTCCCCGAGGGCGGCCGCCTTCGTGAACGGCGTCTGTCCGATCGCCTCACCGAGCCGCGCGAACGCGGCCTCCGCGACCGGGCGGGGCATACGGTTCCAGTAGATCTTGGCGATCTCCCAGGGCGCCCCGAGCTCCGGGCGGAACCCGGGGTCGGCGGCCAGCTCGGCGCCCCGCATCGCGACCCGGTGGGCCTGGACATGGTCGGGGTGGCCGTAGCCGCCGTCCGGGTCATAGGTGACGAGGACCTGGGGACGTACCTCCCGCACGACCTTCACGAGATACCCGGCCGCCTCGTCCAGGTCGGCGGACCAGAAGGCGCCGGGACGGTGGTTCTGCGCGACGCCCATCATTCCGGAGTCTCGATAGCGGCCGGCGCCCCCGAGGAAGCGGTGGTCGGTGACGCCGAGTTCCTTCATCGCGGCGGCCAGCTCGCCCTCGCGCCAGGGGCCCAGGGTGTCGTCCCGGCCGGACGCCAGATGCGCGAGCGCGGGCGGGATCACCTCGCCCTCCTCGCCGAGGGTGCAGGTCACCAGCGTCACGCGGGCGCCCTCGGCCGCGTACCTGGCCATGGTGGCGCCGTTGTTGATCGACTCGTCGTCCGGGTGCGCGTGCACCAGGAGCAGACGCCGGTCGGGCAGATCGGTCATGGCACCACCCTACGAGAGCCCCCGCCCACCGCCTCCCGGCCGCCCGGCTCCTGCGGACCGACCGGGTTCGGCTCTCGGGCTCGTCCAGGTGGCGCGGACCGCCCTCCGGGCCGGACCTCCCCGGATGATCCACGCATACGGGACGCCTCCGCGGGCATGCCGTTCGCCGCGGTCCTGCTGCCGGCCGCCCATGACCTCAGCGGAGTTCGTTCACCGAGTTCAGGCAGTCCCGCGCGCCCTCGGCGTACGAGCGCGGATCCGTCACGTTCCGTCGGCGGAGCCCGTACGGCCGCCAGGGCCGCCCGGACGGTGGGCCGGCTGCGCCCCGGCACGGAGCCGTTCCTCCCCCGTACGCGGTCGACCAGCCGGCCCGCTCGGTCGTCCTGGACGTGTCCAGGGCCGAGTCCCAGGCCGGACGGCACGTCGCGCCCCGACCGGCTGGACGGCGGCCTCGCCGGGCATGCCGTAGGCGCACCGCGGCAGGGGGAAGGGGGCGCAGGGGACGGGGCCGCGCCGGGCTCGCGGGCGGCCCGGCGTCACCTCCCCCGCGGGGCTAGAACTTGATGCTCCCGATCATCCCGGCGATGTTCGTCGTCAGCGTGCTGATCGTCGGAGCGATGGTCGACGAGGCCAGGTAGAAGCCGAGCAGCATGCACACGATCGCGTGAGCCGCCTTCAGCCCTGACTTCCTGATCAGCAGGAAGACGATGATCGCCAGCAGCACCACCGCCGAAATCGAGAGTGCCACGGCGGCTCACCTCCAAAGATCCACAGGGGCGCGGGGGTCGGACTTGGGGGCAGTGAAATCCACGCGGAGATATCCACACAGATAAATCCACCTAGATGCAAGCGGGTTCATACCCACTATGCGCTAGTGATCATAACTATCCGTACGTGCGCATCGCTCGGCGCATGGCCGCACAAGGGGGCGCATGGCCAATATGGTCGGGGCATGACGACCGAGTCTGCTTCCTTCCCCCGACGGCACGCGCGGACCCAGCGGTTCACGCTCGGCGCGCCCCGCGCATTCACCGTCGCGCCCGACGGTTCCCGTGTCGTGTTCCTGCGCTCCACGTCCGGCACGGACCGCGCGAACCATCTGTGGGTGCTCGACCTCGCGGACGGCACGGAGCGTCCCGCGGCCGATCCGGGCGCGCTTCTCGAGGGCGGCGCCGAGGAGTTGTCCCCCGAGGAGCGCGCCCGCCGTGAGCGCAGCCGGGAGGGCGGTGCCGGCATCGTCGGGTATGCCACCGACAGCGCCGTCGAGTTGGCGTCTTTCGCGTTGTCAGGACGGCTTTTCACCTGCGAGCTGCGCGCCGGGACGGCACGTCAACTGCCCGTCCCCGGGCCCGTGGTGGACCCCCGGCCCTCCCCCGACGGCCGGCATGTGGCGTATGTCGCGCGGGGTGCGCTGCGCGTGATCGGGGCCGAGGGCGAGGGCGACCGGGCGCTCGCCGAAGCGGAGTCCGAGTCGGTCACCTACGGGCTGGCCGAGTTCATCGCGGCCGAGGAGATGCATCGTTCACGGGGATTCTGGTGGTCGCCGGACTCGGACCGGCTGCTGGTGGCGCGGGCGGACGACGTTCCGGTGCGCCGCTGGTGGATCTCCGATCCGGCCCATCCGGAACGCGAGCCGCAGCGGGTCGCGTATCCGGCGGCCGGCTCCGGCAACGCGGAGGTACGGCTGTTCGTCCTGGGCCTCGACGGGGCGCGCACGGAGGTCGTGTGGGACCGGGCGGGCTATCCATATCTGGCGCGAGTGCACTGGTCAGCGGCGGGTGCGCCGCTCATCCTGGTGCAGGCGCGTGACCAGCGCAGCCAGCTCTATCTGGCCGTCGACCCGGATTCCGGGACCACCCGGATGGTGCACGCGGATGAAGATCCAAGTTGGCTTGAACTTTTCCCTGGGGCGCCATGCTGGAGCCCGTCCGGACAACTGGTGCGGATCGCCGACGAGGGCGGTGCGCGGGTGCTCGCGGTGGGCGAACGACCGTTGACAGGCGCACAGTTGCACGTCCGGGCCGTGCTCGACGTCTCGGACGACGATGTGCTGGTCGCGGCGTCGGCGGGCCGGGCGGCTGACGATCCGGAGATCGGCGAGATCCATGTGTACCGGGTGAATGAACTCGGCGTGGAACGCCTGTCGCACGAGCCCGGAGTGCACTCCGCGGTGCGCGCCGGGGGCGTGACGGTACTCGTCTCCTCGGCACTCGACCGCGCGGGCGTCTTGACGCGGATCCTGCGTGACGGCAAGCCGGGCGAGACGGGAACTTCGGCGGCCGGGGTCGGGGACAACGGCAGGGACGGCACGACACTGACCGTGGCCTCGCATGCCGAACATCCCGGTATGTCCCCGCGCGTGACACTCACTCTGGGGGGCGCACGCCGCATCCCCTGCGCCGTACTCATGCCTACGGGCTACTCCGGTGACGCCCCGTTGCCCGTCCTCATGGACCCCTACGGTGGTCCGCACGGGCAGCGTGTGGTCGCCGCGCACAATCCCCATCTGACCTCGCAGTGGTTCGCCGACCAGGGCTTCGCGGTGATCGTCGCGGACGGCCGGGGCACCCCCGGCCGCTCCCCCGGCTGGGAGAAGGCGGTGCACCATGACTTCACCGTGTCCCTGGACGACCAGATCGAGGCACTCCAGGACCTCGCGAAGCGCTACCCCCTCGACCTGTCCCGGGTCGCGATCCGCGGATGGTCCTACGGCGGCTGGCTGGCGGGCCTGGCCGTGCTGCGCCGCCCGGACGTCTTCCACGCGGGCATCGCGGGCGCCCCGGTCACCGACTGGCAGCTGTACGACACCCACTACACCGAGCGCTATCTGGGCGCCCCCGGCGCGGACCCGGCGGCGTACGCCAGGAGCTCCCTGGTCACCGACGACGGCCTCTCCTCCCCCGCCGAGCCGCACCGCCCGCTGATGATCGTGCACGGGCTGGCCGACGACAATGTGGTGGTGGCCCACGCCCTGCGGCTGTCCTCAGCCCTGCTGGCGGCCGGCCGGCCGCACGAGGTGCTGCCCCTCTCCGGTGTCACACACATGACCCCGCAGGAGCAGGTCGCGGAGAACCTGCTGCTGCTTCAGGTGGACTTCCTGCGACGGGCCTTGCGCCTCGGCTGAACACCGGCCGTCCGGGAGGGAACGGAGCAATGGCAACGGGCCGGAGCGACATGGTGCGCTCCGGCCCGTTCACGGCACCCGCACGGCCGTACAGCGAACACTCTGCTGCGCCCGTATATCCGAACCAAGTCGATCAAGTTGCCTGTGTGTTAACGAGGTTTATGCGCATATGTGAGCTCATGCGGGTTCCTCGGGCGGAACCACCTGCTTCTCTTCCGCGAAGAGGCACGCAGAGTCGTGCGCGGCGGGGCCGGTGGTCCCCACGAACTGCACGGGAACCGCGAGTGGCGGCACCTCCCGTGCGCACCGCTCCTGCGCCTTCCAGCAGCGGGTGCGGAAACGGCAGCCGGAGGGGATGTTCGTCGGGGACGGCACATCGCCGCTCAGGATGATCCGCTCCCGGCGCTCGCGTGCGTCCGGGTCCGGCACGGGGACGGCGGACAGCAGCGCCTGGGTGTAGGGGTGTGTCGGATGATCATAGATCTGCGCGTCCCTCCCCGTCTCCACGATCCGCCCGAGGTACATCACCCCCACCCGGTCGGAGATGTGCCGCACGATCGACAGGTCGTGCGCGATGAACACGTAGGACAGTCCGAACTCGCCCTGGAGTCGCGCCATCAGATTGACCACCTGGGCCTGGACCGACACATCGAGCGCCGAGACCGGCTCGTCGGCCACGATGATCTCGGGGCGCAGGGCGAGGCCGCGGGCGATGCCGATGCGCTGGCGCTGGCCGCCGGAGAACTGGTGCGGGTAGCGGTTGATGTACTCGGGGTTGAGACCGACGACGTCCAGCAGCTCCTGCACCTTGCGGCGCCGGTCGCCCTTCGGGGCCACCTCGGGATGGATGTCGTACGGCTCGCCGATGATGTCGCCCACCGTCATACGGGGGTTGAGCGAGGTGTACGGGTCCTGGAACACCATCTGGATGTTCCGGCGCACCGCCTTCAGCGCACGGCCGGACAGCCGTGTGATGTCCTCGCCCCGGTATCTGATCGAACCGGACGTCGGCGGCTCCAGGTTGACCAGCATCCTCGCGACCGTCGATTTGCCGCAGCCGGACTCCCCGACGATGCCGAGGGTTTCCCCCGCGCCGAGGAAGAAGTCGACTCCGTCGACCGCCTTGACGGAACCCACCTGCTTCTTGAACAGGATCCCCCGGGTCAGCGGATAGTGCTTGACCAGACCGCTCACTTCAAGGATCGGCTCAGGAGCGGTCATCGAGGCACTCCCTCCAGAAGTGGCAGGCGCTCGCCCGGCCCGAGCCCCCGCCCCCGCCGACCCCGCCGCCCGAGCCGCCGTCGGCGACCTCGTAGAGCGGCGGCGTGTCGGTGCGGCACACGTCCTGAGCCATGGGACAGCGGGGGTGGAAGGCGCAGCCGGGCGGAATGTTCATCAGGTTCGGCGGCAGGCCCTGGATGGCATAGAGCTCCCGGCCCTTCTGGTCGACCCTCGGGATGGATTCGAGCAGGCCCCGGGTGTAGGGGTGGGCGGGCGCCTTGTAGATGTCGTGCACGGGCGCGGACTCCACGATCCGCCCCGCGTACATGACGGCGATCCGGTCCGCGACGTCCGCGACCACGCCGAGGTCGTGGGTGATGAGGATGAGCCCCATCCGGTACTCGCGCTGCAGCTCGGCGAGCAGATCCATGACCTGGGCCTGGACCGTGACGTCCAGGGCGGTGGTGGGCTCGTCCGCGATGATCAGCGCGGGCTCCAGGGCCAGCGCCATGGCGATCATGATCCGCTGGCGCATCCCGCCGGAGAACTGGTGCGGATAGTCGCGCACGCGCTGCGCGGCGCCCGGGATGCGGACGCGCTCCATCAGCTCGACCGCCTTGGCACGGGCGTCCCCCCGCGACATGCCGCGGTGCACGATGAACATCTCGGCGAGCTGCTCGCCCACGGTGAGCACGGGGTTGAGGGCGGACAGCGCGTCCTGGAAGATCATGGCCATTTCGGCGCCGCGGATCTTCCGCCGCTCCTCCTCCTTCAGGGTGAGCAGGTCCCGTCCCTGGAAGAGGACCTCGCCGCCGGTGATCCGGCCGGGGGGTGAGTCGAGGATGCCCATGACGGCCTGCGCGGTGACGGACTTGCCGGAGCCTGACTCACCGAGCACGGCCAGCGTCTCGCCGGCGTCCACGGCATAGCTGACGCCGTTCACCGCCTTGGCCGCACCGTCCCGGGTGCGGAACTCCACGTGCAGATCGCGCACTTCGAGCAGCACGGCCGTCACCTCAGCTTCGGGTCGAGGGCGTCGCGCACCGCGTCGCCGAGCATGATGAACGCCAGCACGGTGATCGCGAGCGCTCCGGACGGCCACAGCAGCGCGTGCGGTGCGTTGCGGATGTACGGGGAGGCGGCGGAGATGTCGATCCCCCAGGACACGCTCGGCGGCTTCAGGCCGACGCCGAGATACGACAGGGTGGCCTCCAGGGCGATGTACGTGCCGAGCGCGATGGTGGACACGACGATCACCGGGGCCACCGCGTTGGGCGCGATATGGCGCAGCAGGATGCGGGAGTTGGAGGCGCCGAGGGCGCGCGCCGCCTGCACGTAGTCGTTCTGCTTGGCGGTGATCACCGAGCCGCGGGCGATACGGCAGATCTGCGGCCAGCCGAGCAGCACCATGAACCCGATGACCGGCCAGACGGTGTTGCTGGTGACCACGGACAGGAGGACCAGACCGCCGAGGACGACCGGGATGGCGAAGAAGATGTCGGTGGCCCGGGACAGGATCGCGTCCCACCCGCCGCCGAAGAACCCGGCGAGACCGCCCAGGACCGAGCCGAGGATCGCGACGCCGAGCGTGGCGCAGACACCGACCGTGACCGATGCGCGGGCGCCGTAGACGGTCCGGGTGTAGACGTCGCAGCCCTGGCCGTCGTAGCCGAACGGGTGCCCTGGCCCGGAGCCCTCCTGGGCCTTGGCGAGGTTGCACTGGAGGGGGTTGCCGGAGGTGATCAGCGACGGCCAGATCGAGATGAGGACCAGGAAGAGGATCACCAGGGCGGAGGCGACGAAGACGGGGTTGCGGCGCAGGTCGCGCCAGGCGTCCGACCACAGGCTGCGCGGCTTGCCCGCCGGGCCGGTGCCCAGCGGTCCTCCCGGGACCCTCTCAAGAGTGGTCGCCTCGCTCGCGGCGAGGTCCATCGCGCCGCCCATGCCGGTCCCCGCGATGGCGCCATCCGGCTCGTACGGCTGCTCAGGCATAGCGGATCCTCGGGTCGAGTACGGCGTACAGGAGGTCGACGACCAGGTTCGCGATCAGGAAGACCAGGACGAGGATCGTCACGAAGCCCACGACCGTCTGGGTGTTCTGCCGGAGGATGCCCTGGTAGAGCTGGAAGCCGACCCCGTGGATGTTGAAGATCCGCTCGGTGACGATCGCGCCGCCCATGAGGGCGCCGATGTCCGTGCCGATGAACGTGACGACCGGGATCAGCGAGTTGCGCAGCAGATGCCGGGTGATGACCCGGCGGCGCGGCAGCCCCTTGGCGATGGCCGTGCGGACGTAGTCGGACCGCTTGTTCTCGGCGATGGAGGTGCGGGTCAGCCGGGTGACGTATGCGAGGGAGACGGAGGCGAGCACGAGACCGGGCGCGATCAGCTCACCGAAGGCGGCATCCGGCGAGACCGACGGTCTGATCCAGCCCCACTCGACGCCGAGCAGCAGTTGGAGCAGCAGACCGGTGACGAAGGTCGGCACCGAGATCACGACGAGGGTGAGCAGCAGGACCGACGTGTCGACGGGCCGTCCTCGGCGCAGACCGGTGACCACTCCGAGCGCGATCCCGATGACGATCTCGAAGAGGATCGCCACGATGGTGAGGCGGATGGTCACCGGGAAGGAGGTCCCCATCAGTTCGGTGACCGGCTGCCCGTTGAAGGCGGTGCCGAAGTCACCGGTGAAGAGGTGGCCCATGTAGGTCGCGTACTGCTGCCACACAGGCTTGTCGAGGCCGAACTCCCGGCGCAGTTGGGCCGCCGTGGCGGGGTCGCACTGCCGCTCCCCGCACAGGCCCGCGATGGGGTCGCCCATCACGTTCACCATCAGGAAGATGAGCAGCGTGGCGCCGATGA
Organism: Streptomyces sp. NPDC047022; assembly: GCF_040644155.1. NCBI lineage: Bacteria > Bacillati > Actinomycetota > Actinomycetes > Kitasatosporales > Streptomycetaceae > Streptomyces > Streptomyces sp. NPDC047022. The sequence goes on from NZ_JBEYVV010000044.1 coordinate 23,325, forward strand.
ACACCGGGATCATCTGCAGCAGGCGCCGGACGACGTACTGTCCCATGAGGCCTCCGGGGGTCGCGGGCTGCCGGTGGGGCTCAGCCGACCTTGATCTCGTTGTAGACGGGGACGCTGAACGGGTTGAGGACCACGTGGGACAGGCGCGAGGAGTAGCCAGCGCTGCCGTTCTGGTACCAGAGCGGGATGGCGGCCATGTTGTCCCGCACGACCCCCTCGGCCTGCTGGAACAGCTTCACGGCCCCCGCGGTGTCGCTCTGGGCGTTCGCCTTGTCGACGAGCTTGTCGAAGTCCTTGTTGGACCACTTGCCGTCGTTGGAGGAGGCGTTGGTGTAGTAGAGCGGCTGGAGGAAGTTCTGGATGAGCGGGTAGTCCATCTGCCAGCCGGCCCGGAACGGCCCGGACATCTTGTGCTGGCCGATCTGGTTGCGGAAGTCGGCGAAGGTGCCGACGGGATTGCCCACGCAGGCCTTGTCGTTGCCGAGGGCGTTGTTGATCGAGTTGCACACGGCGTCCACCCACTCCTTGTGGGAGCCGGTGTCCGCGTTGTACGTGATCTTGACCTGGCCGCCGGGAAGCCCGCCGCCCTCCTGGACCAGCTTCTTGGCCTGGCCCGGGTTGTATCTGCACGCGTCGCCGCACAGCCCCGACTGGTAGCCGCCGGCCTCGCCGAGCACCGGGGAGGTCCAGTCGGTGGCCGGGGTACGCGTCTTCTGGAAGATCTGACTGGTGATCTGATCCCGGTTGATCGCCATGGACAGGCCCGTGCGGACCTTCTCCATCCCATGCTTGTTCCACTTGGGGTCGTAGTACGGGAAGGCGAGGGTCTGGATGATGCCGGCCGGAGTGTTGATGTAGCGGCCGTCCAGGTCCTTCTTGACGTTCTTGAGCTGGGTGGCGGGCACGTCGTCCACGAGGTCGAGGTTGCCGGCCAGCAGGTCGGTGTACGCGGTGTTGCTGTCGGTGTAGACCTTCAGGTCGACCCCGTCGTTCTGCGCCTTGTCCGAGCCGGGGTAGGCGTCCCACTTCCGCAGGGACATCTGCGAGCCCTTGGTGTACGAGTCGATCAGGTACGGGCCGTTGCCGATGGGCTTCTTCAGCCAGGCCGCGTGGTTGTCGAAGAACGCCCTGGGCAGCGGGGCGAAGGCCACGTAGCCGAGGGTGTCCGGGAACGAGGAGAACTTCTGGCTGAGCCGCACGGTGAAGGTGCGGGGGCCTGTGACCTTGAGCCCGGAGAGGGTGTCGGCGCTCTGGGATCCGGAATCCGGGTGGACCTTGTCGTACCCCTCGATGTACTGGAAGAAATACGCGTTCTTCTGGTTGTTCTTCAGTCCGGCACCGTAATTCCAGGCATCGACGAAGGACTTGGCCGTGACGGCCTCGCCATTGCTGAACTTCCAGCCGTCCTTGACGGTGATCGTGAAGTTCTGCGAGTCGGAGGTCTCGATCTTCTCCGCGAGCATGTCCTCGGCGGCGCCGGTCCGCGGGTTGTAGCGCTTCAGCCCGCGGAAGACCATGTCGAGGACCTTGCCGCCCTGCACCTCATTGGTGTTGGACGGCTCCAGCGGGTTCTGCGGGTCGCCCCAGGACGAGCTGAGCACCCCCGAGCCGCTGCCCCCGCCGCCTCCACCGCAACCGGCCGCCACGAGGGCTGCCGACGCGACGGCCGCCGCCCAACTCGCGTGCCTGACTCCCCGCATGGAGTGCCTCCTCGCAGTGCGCTGCCCTCAGCGCCGGGGCGCTGTCCCTTCCCGGTCAATCTCAGCATTCAGCCGACATATCACCTACTGACACCACTCGTCCGGGTGAGGAGGTCACACGGATGGCGGACATGCCGGTGCGAACGCGGAGGAGTCCGACGGGACTTGAACGCGGGCCGATGCCGCGGGGAGGGCTCAGGCACAAGGCCCCAAAACGCCGGTTTCCCGGCGCCCCTCGCAAGGGGCGCCGGGAAACCGGATGGAGCGGGGGTGAGCCGATCAGGCCGCGCCCACGACGTCCTTCTCCTCCGCGAAGTGGCACGCGGACTCGTGAGCCACCAGACCGCCGGCGGCCTTGAAAGGCTCCGGGATCGCCAGAAGCGGGGTCTCCTCCGCGCACCTGTCCTGCGCCTTCCAGCACCGCGTGCGGAAGCGGCAGCCGGAGGGCGGGTTGGCCGGAGACGGGACGTCGCCGGTCAGGATGATGCGCTCGCGGTGATCGCGGGCCTCCGGGTCCGGGACGGGGACCGCGGACAGCAGAGCCTGCGTGTAGGGGTGCGTCGAGTGCTCGTAGATCTGCTCGTCCGTGCCGATCTCGACCATGCGGCCCAGGTACATGACGCCCACCCGGTCCGAGATGTGCCGGACGATCGACAGGTCGTGCGCGATGAAGACGTAGGACAGGTTGAACTCGTCCTGCAGTCGCTCCATCAGGTTGATGACCTGCGCCTGGACGGACACGTCCAGGGCGGAGACCGGCTCGTCGCAGATGATGATCTCCGGGTTGAGCGCGAGGCCGCGGGCGATGCCGATGCGCTGGCGCTGGCCGCCGGAGAACTGGTGCGGGTAGCGGTTGATGTACTCGGGGTTGAGACCGACGACGTCCAGCAGCTCCTGCACCTTGCGGCGCCGGTCGCCCTTCGGGGCCACCTCGGGATGGATGTCGTACGGCTCGCCGATGATGTCGCCCACCGTCATACGGGGGTTGAGCGAGGTGTACGGGTCCTGGAACACCATCTGGATGTTCCGGCGCACCGCCTTCAGCGCACGCCCGGACAGCTTGGTGATGTCCTGGCCCTTGTAGAAGATCTCACCGGCCGTGGCCCGCTCGAGGTTCATGAGCAGCTTGGCCACCGTCGACTTGCCGCAGCCGGACTCGCCCACGATGCCCAGGGTCTCGCCCTGGTGCAGGTCGAAGGAGATGCCGTCGACGGCCTTGACGGCGCCGATCTGCCGCTTGAACAGGATGCCCTGGGTCAGCGGGAAGTGCTTGACCAGGTTACGGACCTGCAGGATCGGCTCACCGCGCTCGACCGGTGCCTCGATGGCGGCGACCGCCTCCTCCACGGAATTCGCGTCCACCACGTCCACGTCGGAGACATTCGGCGTGGTGTCGGCCGCGGTGTCCTTCTCGATCGACTCAGCCATGGATCGTCTCCTTCCAGAAGTGGCACGCCGAACCGCGGCCGGGCAGCTCGGAGCCGTCCGCCTCGGTGACGGGGTGCAGGGCCGGGATCTCCGTACGGCAGATGTCCTGGGCCTTGGGGCAGCGCGGGCTGAAGGCGCAACCGCTCGGAATCTTGAGCAGGTTGGGCGGCAGACCCTTGATCGCGTAGAGTTCCTGGCCCTTCTGGTCCAGGCGCGGGATCGAGTCCAGCAGACCCCGGGTGTAGGGGTGCGCCGGACGCTTGTACAGCTCGTGCACGGGCGCCTGCTCGACGATCCGGCCGGCGTACATGACGGCGATCTTGTCCGCGACGTCGGCGACCACACCCAGGTCGTGGGTGATCAGGATCAGGCCCATGTTGTACTCGCGCTGCAGCTCCGCGAGCAGGTCCATGACCTGGGCCTGGACGGTGACGTCCAGGGCCGTGGTCGGCTCGTCGGCGATGATCAGATCCGGCTCCAGGGACAGCGCCATGGCAATCATGATGCGCTGGCGCATACCGCCGGAAAACTGGTGCGGGTAGTCGTTCACGCGGGCCGCGGCGGCCGGGATCTTGACCTTGTCCATCAGCTCGATGGCCTTGGCCTTGGCAGCCTTGCGGGACATCCCCTGGTGCACGCGGAACATCTCGCCGAGCTGGTAGCCGACGGTCAGCACCGGGTTCAGCGAGGAGAGAGCGTCCTGGAAGATCATCGCGATCTTGGCGCCGCGGACCTTCCGGCGCTCCTCGCCGGACATCTTGAGCATGTCCTGACCGCGGAACAGGATCTCGCCCTTGGGAATCTGGGCCGGGGGCATGTCCAGGATGCCCATGATGGCCTGTGCGGTGACCGACTTGCCGGATCCGGACTCGCCGAGCACGGCGAGCGTCTCGCCCGCGGAGACGGTGTAGTTGACACCGTTGACCGCCTTGGCCACTCCCTCGCGGGTGTGGAACTCGACGTGCAGGTCACGGACCTCAAGCAGCGGCGTGCCCTCGTCGCCGGAGCGGCGGGCGGCGGGAACGGCGTCCTCGATGATGGTCATGGATTACGCCCTCCTCAGCGCAGCTTGGGGTCGAAGGCGTCGCGAACCACGTCGCCGAGCATGATGAACGCGAGCACCGTGATGCTGAGCGCGCCTGCCGGGAAAAGCAGGGCGTGCGGCGAGGTGAGCCAGCGGTCCTGCGCGTCACTGATCATCAGACCCCAGGAGATGTCAGGGGACTGGACGCCGATGCCCAGGTAGGACAGCGCGGCCTCGGTGGCGATGTAGACACCCAGGTTCATCGTGGAGATGACCACGATCGGGGCGAGGGTGTTGGGCAGGATGTGCCGGAAGGCGATCCGCATCGGCCCCGCGCCGAGCGCCCGGGCCGCGGCGACGTAGTCGTTGTACTTGTTGCCGATGACTTCACCGCGCATGATCCGGAAGACCTGCGGCCAGCCGAGGACCGACAGCACGATGGAGACGGTCCACACGTTGCTGCTGCCCACCATCGACATGATCAGCAGACCACCGATGAGGATCGGCATCGCGTAGAAGATCTCCGACACACGGGAGATCAGCGAGTCGGCCCAGCCGCCCCACAGACCGGCCAGCATACCGATGACACCGCCGAGCGCCGTGGTCAGGATCGTGGAGACCACACCGACGATGATCGAGTTGCGGGTGCCCCACACCGTGCGGGTGTAGATGTCGCAGCCCTGGACGTCGTAGCCGAACAAGTGACCGCTGGTCGGGCCGCTCAACGAGTTCTGCAGGTCGCAGAAGCCGCCGGTGAACGGGGAACGCGAGGTGAACAGGCCGGGAGCGACGGCCAGCACCAGAAGGCACACGATGACGAAGGCCGAGATGAGGAACATCGGCCGCCTGCGCAGGTCGTGCCAGCCGTCACTCCAGAGGCTGGCGACGCGCTCCGGCTTGCCCTCCGGGTCCGGTGCCTTGGCCGCGGGGCCTTCGGCCGGAACGGGTCGTTCAATGATCTGTTCACTCATAGCGGATCCTCGGGTCGAGCACGGCGTAGAGGACGTCGACGGCAAGGTTGGCCACCAGATAGATCAGGATGAGCATGGTGACCAGACCCACGACGACGGGCCCCTCGCGCAGGGAGACGGACTGGGCCAACTGACCACCGATGCCGGGGAGGTTGAAGATCCGCTCCGTGATGATCGCGCCACCCATCAGCGAACCGAGGTCCATGCCGAGGAAGGTGACGACGGGAATGAGGGAGTTGCGCAGCGCGTGGACGCCGATGACTCGGCGGCGCGGCAGGCCCTTGGCGATGGCGGTGCGGACGTAGTCCGCGCGGATCGACTCGATCATGCTGGTCCGGGTCAGCCGGGTGATGTACGCCATGGACGTGGAGGCCAGGACCAGGCCGGGCAGGATGTAGCTGGTGGGCCAGCCCTCCTGGATACCGGCGACCGGCGTCAGCTTCCACTTGACGCCCAGTTCGAGCTGGAGGACGTTACCGAGCACCAGGACCGGGACGGAGATCAGGAGCAGCGTGGCGATGAAGACCACGTTGTCCGCGAACTTCCCGCGGCGCAGCGCCGAAAGGATGCCGGCCAGGATGCCGATGATCGCTTCGAAGGCGAACGCCGTCAGCGACAGGTTCAGGGTCACAGGGAAGCGCTGGGCGACGATGTCGCTGATCGACCGGCCGGTGTAGGTGGTGCCCAGGTCTCCACGGAAGACACCGCTGATGTAGTGCCAGTACTGCAGCACCAGTGGATCGTCGAGGTGGTACCGCGCGCGCAGCACCAAAGCCAGTTGGGGGTCCTGCTTCTCACCCATCAGAGCCCTGATCGGGTCGCCCGGCAGCAGGAAGACCAAGCAGTAGATGAGGAACGTGACGCCTATGAGTACAGGGATCGCCTGCAGCACACGGCGCACGACGAATCGGCCCATTGGTTCTCCAAGGAATGCTGGCCCGTCCGGCACAGGGGAAGGCGTGCGCGGGTCGGACCCAACGGCGAAGAGGGTGGGTGGGGGGAGCCGCCGCTCCGGCGGTCCCCCAACCCACCCTGCTGCCCGCTACTTCAGGTCGCGGACACGGTTTCCTGCTTCGCTCAGCTGAGCTTGACGGACGTCCAGTCGATCTGGTGCGAGATGACCTGTATCGAGCTGATCTTGGTGCTGAAGCCCGAGTTCAGACGGTAGAAGTACACCGGGATGTACGGCAGGTCCTTGAGAACGACATCGTCCGCCGCCTGGTACTGCTTGATGGCGTCGGCGTCCGTGGTCGCCTGGTCACCCTTCGCCAGCAGCTGCTCGAACTGCTCGTTGGTGTAGCCCGCGTAGTTCGAGCCGTTCTGGATGGCGTCCTTGGAGAAGATCGGACGGAGGAAGTCCTCGATGTTCGGGTAGTCCATCTGCCAACCCATGCGGAAGGAGCCCTGGTACTTCTTCTGGTCCAGGTCGTCCAGCATGGTCTGGAACTGCTCGAACGGCTTGGGCGTCACCTTGATGCCCAGGCTCTTGGAGATCTGGTTGGCGACTGCCTCGACCCAGGTCTTGTGGTCGCCGTCCGCGTTGTAGCCGATCTCCAGGGAGTTACCGGGCAGACCACCGGCCTCCTGGAAGAGCTGCTTCGCCTTGGTCGGGTTGTAGGTGCACGCGTCACCGCAAGCACCCTTGCGGTAACCCTCGATCAGCGGCGGCATGTAGTCGTCGGCCGGGGTACGGGCGCCCAGGAACACCTTCTGGGAGATGGCCTCCCGGTCGATGGACATGGAGATGGCTTCACGGATCTTGGGGTTCTGGAAAGCCTTGTTGTACTTCAGCGGGAAGCCGATGTAGCCCGTGCCGCCCTCGGGGACGTCGATGGTGTGGCCCGGCAGGTCCTTCTTGTACGTGGCCAGACCCGAGGTCGGGATCACCGGCAGGACGTCGAGGTTGCCCGCGACCAGGTCCTTGTAGGCGGTGTCCTGGTTCGAGTAGACCTTGAAGTCGATGCCCTTGACCTTGTACGCGGACGCGTCGGGGTACTTGTCGTACTTGACGAGGCTGATGCCCTCGTTGTCGACGAAGGCGTTCTTCGCCGCGTACGGACCGTTGCCGATCGGCTTCTTGCCGAAGCCCTTGGGGTCCTTGAAGAACGCCTTCGGCAGCGGCGAGAAGCCGGTGAACGACAGCTGGGCCGGGAACGCCGAGAACGGAGCCGTCAGCGTGACCTGGAGGGTGTTGGCGTCGACCGCCTTCAGACCGGACAGCGTGTGGGTCTTGACGGTCTTCTTCGCGCCCGGGTTGAGGTCCGCGTAGCCCGCGATGTGGCTGAAGAGCGGGTTGGTCTGCTGCGCGTTCGTCTGGTCGGCGCCGTAGTTCCAGGCGTCGATGAAGGACTGAGCGGTGACCTGCTCGCCGTTGTGGAAGGTGTAGCCCGGCTTCAGCTTGATCGTCCAGACCTTGCTGTCCTTCGTGGTGATGGACTGGGCCTCGTCGTTGACGATCTTGTTGTTCGAGTCGATCTTGGTGAGACCGGTGAACAGGGCGTGGATGACCTGGCCGCCCTCGGTCTCGTAAGTGTTGGACGGTATCAGCGCGTTCTGCGGCTGACCGATCTCGACCGAAACAACACCGTCACTACCGCCGCCGGCCTGGCTGCCGCCACTACCGCAGGCGGTCGCGCCCATGGCAACGACGATCGCGACCGCGGCCCACTTGGCGCCCTTGGCACCACGCATGGGGCTCCTCCTCATGAGTTCATTGGTTCACCGCTTGGAAGGGCACAAGACTCATCACCGTTACCGGTGCCTGAAATGGTCAGGTGCCCCCCGCGCCCGATGAGTCGGCGCCGCCAGCGACGTGACCCTTTTATCCGAGCTCTACGCGCCTAACTATCTGCCAAACACAGAGGCAGAAACCACTGCCCCAAGGTCTCGGTTCGATCACACCTGGCGCGAACTTCTTCCAAAATCCGGACAAACTGTTTGCAGAAAGATCGATACGAAACGGACCTGTTACACAAGTATCGGAGTGAAGTGTCCGCATTCCGGACAGGTGGCCAAAGAAAACGCGTTGCTTCACAGCGCGCTGCCACCTGACGATTGTCCGCACGCCATCGGGCCCAAGCCGCCCGACGCGCCACGCGTTCGAGTCGACAGCCGGTACGCCCCGTCGGGCCGGTCACCTTCGGCGAGCGCCGGCCGGGCGGAAAACGAATGGCGGAGACGAAAGCACAGTAGTGCCGATCTTTCCGTTCGCATCCCCACGCCTCGACATTGCAGGGTTTTCCCTATTGCTGCGAGGGGACCCCGGCCCGACCCCGGGCACATGCCCGCGGGAAGGCGTCGCGGGACATGCGTCTGTTTCCCGCCAATCCGCTCGCTCGTCCGCTCGGCTCTGCCCTGAGGCGGCCGGGTACCCCACGGGTGAGCGCCCCGCGTACCCCGGCAAGGGCGCGCCCCGGGTCACCCCCGCCGTGGGCGTCGAAGGTGACACTCGTCACCGCGTCGCCCCTCAGGGGACGCCGGACCTGCTCCGCTCTTCCGCTCGTCGCGGCCGGGGCCGGCGGGGCGCATCCGCTTCCTGATCGGCTCCATCAGCGGCGACGCCCGGCCCCGCCGGATCGGTGGCCGGGCCGCCGGGACCCGGCGGACGCCCTGCCGGGGGCTGCCCGGGCGGTCCCGGGCAGCCCCCCCCGTAGCACCCGCTTTCGCCCTGAGCCCCGTACCATGGGGTGAGGCCGTGGCATGTTCAGCCCGGCAGGGCCCGCGTAACACAGACGTACGCGCAGGCCGTCCTCACCACTCCGGGAGTACGCCGCAATATGGCCACGCGCCACGACATCCGCAACGTCGCCATCGTCGCCCACGTCGACCACGGTAAGACCACCATCGTCGACGGAATGCTGAAGCAGGCCGGCGCCTTCGCCGCGCACCAGCTCGAGCAGGTCGACGACCGCGTCATGGACTCGAACGACCTGGAGCGTGAGAAGGGCATCACGATCCTCGCCAAGAACACGGCGGTGAAGTACCACCCCAAGGACGGCGGGGACCCGATCACGATCAACATCATCGACACCCCTGGCCACGCCGACTTCGGTGGCGAGGTCGAGCGCGGTCTGTCGATGGTGGACGGCGTGGTCCTGCTCGTGGACGCGTCCGAGGGACCGCTGCCGCAGACCCGCTTCGTGCTGCGCAAGGCGCTCCAGGCCCGGCTGCCCGTCATCCTGTGCATCAACAAGACAGACCGCCCCGACGCCCGTATCGACGAGGTCGTCAACGAGACCTACGACCTGTTCCTGGACGTGGACGCGGACGAGGACCAGATCGAGTTCCCGATCGTCTACGCCTGCGGCCGTGACGGCATCGCCTCGCTGACCAAGCCGGAGAACGGCACGGTCCCGGCCGACTCCGACAGCCTGGAGCCGTTCTTCTCCACGATCCTGGAGCACATCCCGGCTCCCAAGTACGAGGAGGAGGCGCCGCTCCAGGCGCACGTCACCAACCTCGACGCCGACAACTTCCTCGGCCGTATCGCGCTGCTCCGTGTCGAGCAGGGCGAGCTGCGCAAGGGCCAGACCGTCTCCTGGATCAAGCGCGACGGTTCGATGAGCAACGTCCGCATCACCGAGCTGATGATGACCGAGGCACTCACCCGCAAGCCGGCGGAGATGGCCGGTCCGGGTGACATCTGCGCGGTCGCCGGTATCCCCGAGATCATGATCGGCGAGACCCTGGCCGACCCCGAGAACCCCGTCGCGCTGCCGCTGATCACGGTCGACGAGCCCGCGATCTCGATGGTCATCGGCACCAACACCTCGCCGCTCGTCGGCCGGGGCGGCACCGGCAAGGGTGCCAACGCCAAGGCCACGGTCAAGGACCGCAAGGTCACCGCCCGCCAGGTCAAGGACCGCCTCGACCGCGAGCTGATCGGTAACGTCTCGCTGCGGGTCCTGGACACCGAGCGGCCGGACGCCTGGGAGGTGCAGGGCCGCGGTGAGCTGGCGCTGGCCATCCTGGTGGAGACCATGCGCCGCGAAGGCTACGAGCTGACCGTCGGCAAGCCGCAGGTGGTCACCAAGGACGTCGACGGCAAGGTCCACGAGCCCGTCGAGCGTCTGACGATCGACGTGCCCGAGGAGCACATGGGCGCGGTCACGCAGCTGATGGGCGTCCGCAAGGGCCGTATGGACAACATGTCCAACCATGGCTCCGGCTGGGTGCGCATGGAGTTCGTGGTGCCCTCGCGTGGTCTGATCGGCTTCCGTACCGAGTTCCTGACCGGCACGCGCGGCACGGGCATCGCCCACTCCCTGCACGAGGGCCACGAGCCCTGGTTCGGCCCCCTGCAGACCCGTAACAACGGCTCGCTGGTCGCCGACCGCTCCGGCAGCGTCACCGCCTTCGCGATGACGAACCTCCAGGAGCGCGGCACGCTCTTCATCGAGCCGGGCACCGAGGTGTACGAGGGCATGATCGTCGGTGAGAACTCCCGCTCCGACGACATGGACGTCAACATCACCAAGGAGAAGAAGCTCACCAACATCCGGTCGGCCACGTCGGACATCGCCGAGTCGATCGTTCCGCCGCGCAAGCTGTCGCTGGAGCAGTCCCTGGAGTTCTGCCGCGACGACGAGTGCGTCGAGGTGACCCCGGAGGCCGTCCGCATCCGCAAGGTCGTGCTCGACCAGCGTGAGCGCGCCCGCACCGCGAGCCGCGCCAAGCACGGCTGATCCCCCGGCTTCATCAGGCCTTCGAGCGCCGGGACGGCATCCGTCCCGGCGCTCGAGGGTTTTCCGCGCCCTCTCGTTGCCTGCTGCGGCACTAGGAGCCGGACGGGCTCGCCGAGGGGCTCGCGGGCAGCTTCACGCCCTTCTTCAGGAAGCCCATGTCCTCGTAGGCGGGGGTCTGGAAGCCGAACGCGCCCGCGTTGGCGAGGTCGCTCCGTGTGATCGTGAGCTGGGGGCGCTGGTAGAGGGGGATGGAACCCGCGGCGGCCCAGATGCGTGCGTCGGCCTTGCGCACCAGATCGCGTTCCTCGCCCTGGTCCAGCGTGGCGATCGCCTCGTCGAACAGCTGGTTCACCTGGTCGGTGCCGACCCGCGTGTAGTTCTGCTCGATGGTCAGCGAGCCGTCCGCCGCGGGCACCGGCTTGGCGTAGATCGGCCGGGCGTCGGTCGCTGGGAAGGCGGAGGCGGGCCATGAGTACAGCGCCAGGTCGTAGTCCCCGGACGCGATGTGGTCCTTGAAGTAGCTGTCGTCGGAGACCTTGGTGATCTGCGTACGGATCCCGACCTTGTCCAGCATGGCCGCGACACGGTCGCCCACCGTCCGCAGGGACTGCGAGCCCGGCCCGGACGGGAGCACGAACTTCAGCATCAGGGGCTTGCCGTCCTTGGCGTACGTCCCGGGCGCGGAACCGGCCGGGGCGGCGGTGCCCCGGGGGGCGTAGGCGCCGGGCGCCCCGCCCCGGAAACCGGGCTGCGGACCGAGCTCGGGGCGCTGCGCGCCGTGCTGCTTGGTGTGGTCGCCCGGGTCCTTGCCGTCGTCCTGGCCGTCGCGGTGCGTCCCGCCGTCGTGCGAGTCACTGGCGCCGGGCGTCCCGTGGTTCTCGGAGCCGGGAGCCTTCGCGGCCGGGGATCCGGTGGTCTTCTTGCCCGTCGACCCCGCCGTCTTCTTCTTCTCCTCCTTGATCGGCCCGCCAGCCACCCAGCCCGCCTCGCTCAGCAGCGCCTGCGACCGGCTCGTGTCCTGGTCGCCAAGGGCTCCGCTGTTGTCGGCGTAGTCGTCCTGGCCCGAGAGGGCGAGGTGGCTGCCGACCGGCACCACGGGCAGCCCGAGCGGCTTGAGCACCAGCCCGGCCAGCACCTTGCGGTCCAGTGCCCGGGCCACGGCACGCCGTACACGCTCGTCCGACAGGGGCCCCTGCGATCCGTTCAGGGCGAGCTGGGTGTAGGCGGGCTCCAGCGACTTGCGGAGCACATAGGCGCCGCCCTGCGTCTGCTTCGCCTGGGGCCCCGACTCGCCCGGAGTGCCGCTCTCGTCCGGTGACGCACTGGCATCGGACGAGCCGCTCTCGTCGGCCGACGCGCTCTCGTCCGGCGACGCGCTCTGGGAGGCACCGGTGGAGGGGCCCTGCGCCGGGCCCCCGCTCTTGCCCTGGTCGAGCGTGAACCGCTGGGCCTCCTCCGGGTCCACATCGGCGATGTCGATCCTCCCCTCGGCGACCGCGGCGGCCCGCTGGTCGCGCGGGACGGCCACGAGCTGGATCTGGGAGAGTTTGGCGGGGCGGCCCCACCAGCGCGGATTGCGGGCGAGGGTGACCGTGCCGCCCTTGCGGTCGAGGCTCTCGAGGGCGAACGGGCCCGCGGTGACCTTCAGGGTGTTCCTCGCCCCGTCGTTGAAGCTGGTCGGGGTACCCATGACCTCCTTCGGGTACAGCGGCGAGAAGAGCGACCTCCAGTCGGCGTAGGGCTTGCTGAAGGTGACCTTGACCTCGAGGTTGTTCGCGCCGCGCTCGATCTTCTGGATGCGGTCGTAGCCCGCGTTGCGGGCGGTCCAGTAGGCGCTGTCCTTCCCGGAGAGAGCACGCCACTGCGCGGCGAAGTCATCGGCGCCGATCTCCCGGCCGTCGCTCCAGACGGCCTTCTGGCTCAGGCGGTAGACGACGACCTGCTTCGGCTCGGTCGATGTGACCTTGGCGGACTCCAGGAAGTCGGGGTTGCGCTCGGGGCGCCCGTTCGCGTCCAGCCGGAACATCGAGGGCAGCACCGCCCCGGCGACCCGGGAGGTACCGGCGTCGGCGTCGGACTGGAAGGTGTTCAGGGTCTGAGGGACGGCGTCGACGGCCCAGCGCAGCGAGCCGCCGTCGGCGAGAAGGGTGCGGGCTGCCGGGGCGATGTCCTGCGCGGCGACCGGTTTGCTCCCCCCGTCGTCGTCGGAACTGCACCCGGCGAGCGCGGGCACCGCGAGGGCTCCCGCGGCGAGGAACGCGACCGAGCGCATCACCGCGCGCGGTCCGACGGCGTGGGACATCAGAGCCACCTCCGGGAGCCGCTCGGACTGAAGAGCGGGGATTATGATCCGGTTTAGGGGTATTTGACTGATCACATGTATGACCTACTGAAGAGGAAAGGGTTCGGTGCCATGCGGCGACACGGCGTCGGCCACCGGGAAGGTCACCCGAGTGGCCCAGCGCGCCCGCACCCCATCGCGACCGCACACAGCGCACACACCAGCGCGCGTCGGCCAATCCGTGCACACGCCTTCACACCGAGTGGTGTGACGCGCGACACTCGCAGGCGCATGAGCGGTGCCGGCCCGGTACCGAGGACCCGTGGAAGCGAGGTCACGTCATGTCCGTGTACGACGAACTGCTGTCGGTCCAGCGCTGTCTCGATGACCTGTACCGGTCGGTCGGGCGGCTGGAGCGGCAGATCGGCCGCGGCGGTCCGGACATCCGCCGTGTGCGTGCCGACGCCGATCATCTGCGCGAGAGTGTGGCGCTGCTGCGCGACACCGTTCCCTCACCCGGTCAGCCGCAAAACCGCGAACTTGTGACCATCTCCGACGCGCCGTACGACATCAGCCTGTGGACCGACTCGGACGATGAGGGTCTCGGCGCCCGCGACCGGCACGCGCCATGACCGAGCACGGCACGCGCCGCAGGACGTGCCGCCGCGACAGGCTGTCCTTCCCCCGACCCCGACCGGAGTCATCCATTGGCCACTGGTACGGAACCCCATAGCAAGAGCGGCGGCGTACACACCGGTACGCGCGCCGCGATCGCCGCCCCGCATCTGCGCACCGACCGCTGGTGGCTGGCCCCGGCCGTCACCGCGGCCGGTCTGCTCGCCTTCGTCGTCTATTCGACCTGGCGTGCCTTCGCCGACGCGGACTACTACGCCGCACCGTACGTCTCGCCCTTCTACTCGCCCTGTCTGGCCGAGAACTGCCAAGCCATGCACGGGGGCCCCAACGCCGACCTCTTCGGCAGCTGGTGGGCGATCTCCCCCGCGATCATCATCCTGATCTTCCCGCTCGGCTTCCGGCTGACCTGCTACTACTACCGCAAGGCCTACTACCGCAGCTTCTGGGCGTCCCCGCCCGCCTGCGCGGTGGCCGAGCCGCACAAGAAGTACACCGGCGAGACCCGCTTCCCGCTGATCCTGCAGAACGTCCACCGGTACTTCTTCTACGCGGCCCTGCTGGTCGCCGGAACCCTGACCTACGACACGGTCCTCTCCTTCCGCGACGAGCACCACCACTGGGGCCATATGGGCCTCGGCACCCTGGTGTTCCTGCTCAACATCGTGCTGATCTGGGCGTACACCCTGTCGTGCCACTCCTGCCGGCACATCGTCGGCGGAAAGCTCAAGCACTTCTCCAGGCACCCCGTGCGCTACAAGGCGTGGCAGTTCGTCGGGCGGCTCAACGCCCGGCACATGCAGCTCGCCTGGGCGTCTCTGGTGAGCGTGGCGCTCGCCGACTTCTACGTCTATCTGCTCGCGTCCGGTGTCTTCGACGATCCGAGGTTGTTCTGATGCCCGTGGTGGACCGGCAGGAGTGGGACGTCGTCGTGGTCGGTGCCGGCGGCGCCGGGCTGCGCGCCGCGATCGAGGCGCGGGAGCGGGGCGCACGCACTGCGGTGATCTGCAAGTCGCTGTTCGGCAAGGCCCACACGGTGATGGCCGAGGGCGGCATCGCGGCGGCGATGGCCAACGTCAACGAGCACGACAACTGGCAGGTCCACTTCCGCGACACCCTGCGCGGCGGCAAGTTCCTCAACCAGTGGCGGATGGCGGAGCTGCACGCGCGGGAGGCCCCGGACCGGGTGTGGGAGCTGGAGGCCTGGGGCGCGCTGTTCGACCGTACGAAGGACGGGAAGATCTCGCAGCGCAACTTCGGCGGCCATGAGTACCCGCGACTCGCCCACGTCGGCGACCGTACGGGCCTGGAGCTGATCCGCACCCTCCAGCAGAAGATCGTCGCCCTCCAGCAGGAGGACAAGAGGGAGACCGGTGACTACGAGTCCCGGCTGAAGGTCTTCCAGGAGTGCACCGTCACCAGGGTCCTCAAGAACGGGGACCGGGTGTCGGGGGTCTTCGCCTACGAGCGCGAGTCCGGCCGCTTCTTCGTCCTCGAGGCACCCGCCGTGGTGATCGCGACCGGCGGCATCGGCAAGTCCTTCAAGGTCACGTCGAACTCGTGGGAGTACACGGGCGACGGGCACGCCCTCGCCCTGCTCGCCGGGGCGCCGCTGCTGAACATGGAGTTCGTGCAGTTCCACCCGACGGGCATGGTCTGGCCGCCGTCGGTGAAGGGCATCCTCGTCACCGAGTCGGTGCGCGGCGACGGAGGGGTGCTCAGGAACTCCGAGGGCAAGCGGTTCATGTTCGACTACGTCCCGGACGTCTTCAAGGAGAAGTACGCGCAGTCGGAGGAGGAGGCCGACCGCTGGTACGACGACCCGGACCGCAACCGGCGTCCCCCGGAGCTGCTCCCCCGCGACGAGGTGGCCCGCGCCATCAACTCCGAGGTGAAGGCGGGCCGCGGGTCCCCGCACGGAGGGGTCTTCCTCGATGTGTCGACG
>NZ_JBEYVV010000045.1:0-36642 GCF_040644155.1 Streptomyces sp. NPDC047022
TTTTAGTGTTTAGCCCGCGGGGCTCCCGCGGCCCCCGGGCCCCCCCCCCCCCCCCCCCCCCCCGCCGTCGTGGTGGCGCGCCCCGGATGGGCGCGCCACCGGATCACCCCGCGGCGACCACTGCGGTCTCGGTGGCCGCCGACCGCTCACGGTGCTCGATCTCCTGGCGGACCAGGGGAATCAGCGTCCGCCCGAACTCCGCCGCGTCCGACAGCGGTTCGTATCCGCGCAGCAGGAAAGTCGTCACCCCGATGTCCGCATAGTCGAGCAGAGCACGGGCCACCGTCTCCGGAGTGCCCACCAAGGCTGTGGAGTTGCCTGCCGCCCCGGTGGCGGCGGCCGGTGCCGTCCACAGGGCGCGGTCGTGGCGCTCGCCCCTGGCCGCCGCGGCCCAGCAGCCGCTGGGAGCCCGCGTTCTCGGGCCTGGAGGACGGGCCGAGCGGCAGCGGCGGCCGACTGCGGTTGAAGAACGAACCGGCTGTCACTCGGCTGCGGATTGCGTCGAGGATGCCGTACGCCCGCTCCCAGGCCTCCTCCTCGGTCCGTCCGAGAACGGGGCGGAACGAGACGCTGATCCTCGGCATCACGGTGCGTCCCGCCGCGCGTGCCTGGGCGTGCACGGCGGCGATCTGCTCCGCGGTCTGCGCCAAGGGCTCACCCCACAGGGCGAACACATCCGCGTGCTTGCCGCCCACCCGGTACGCGGCGGGCGAGGATCCACCGAAGTACAGTGGGATGCACGGGTGTTGCAGCGGCCGGACCTCTGAGCGGAAGTCGTCGAAGCGGTAGAAGCGGCCGCCGTGGCCGAATCCCTCCTCCTCGCTCCACGACCGCTTCACCACCTCCAGGAACTCGTCGGTACGGGCGTAGCGGTCGTCCTTGCCCAGGCAGTCGCCGTCGCGGCGCTGCTCGGCGTCGTTACCGCCGGAGATGACGTGGACCGCGAGCCGCCCGCCGCTGAAGTGGTCGAGGGTGGCGAAGGAGCGCGCGGCCATGGTCGGGGCCGGGACTCCCGGCCGGTGGGCCAGCAGCAGACCGAGGCGCTCGGTGTGCGCCGCCACATACGCGGCGACCTGGGTGCCGTCCGGCGAACTGGAACTGTGGCCGATCAGTACACGGTCGAAGCCCGCCTCCTCGTGCACACGGGCGAACCGCCGCGTGAACGCCGGGTCGATGGCCGGCCCTTGGGCGCCCCCTCGGAGTCCCTGGTCCCGATCATTCCGATGAACTCAACCGGCACGGTGACCACCGCCTTGTGTCGTCTGCGGCGTGCGAATGGTCTGTGCCATGCGAGTCAGGGCCAGGGCCTCACGGTCCAGCTTTCCGTGCGGGGTGACCGGCAGGCGGTCGAGGTAGTGCAGTCGCTGAGGGAGCATGTGGGCGGGCAGCCTCCCGGCGAGTGCCGCGCGCACCCCGGCGGGGCCCGCCGTGGCACGGTCGGCGACCAAGTAGGCGCACAGCACCGGCGTACGGCCGCTGTCGTCCACCAGGCAGGCCGCGCCGCTCACCCCGGGCAGGGATCTCAACTCAGCCTCGATCTCACCGAGTTCGATTCGGAATCCGCGCAGCTTGACCTGACCGTCCATGCGGCCCGCGTAGTACAGGCTGCCGTCCGCGCCCTCGACCGCGAAGTCACCGCTGCGGTAGCGCCGGCCGGTTCCCCCGGGGGCCGCGGGGAACCGTTCGGCGGTGAGTTCCGGCCTGCCGAGGTAACCATGGCTCACACCCGCACCGCCCACCCACAGCTCGCCGGGCTCCCCAGGTGGCACCGGCGCGCCCCGCTCGTCGCACAGTTCGACGGTCAGATGGGGCAGCGGTCTGCCGATCGGTGTGCGGCCGGCCCCGGCCTGGTCGAGCACCTGAGGTGTGAGGGGGCAGTGGGTGACGTGGACGGTGGTCTCGGTGATGCCGTACATGTTGGTGACCGTGGCGGCGGGCGCCGTGTCCGCGTCCCACCAGCGGCGGATGTCCTGGGCGACCATCGCCTCGCCGCCCAGGACGACCCGGCGCAGGGCGGGCAGCCTTACGCCGGACTCCGTCACCTCGGTGACCAGGTTGCCGAAGGCGGAGGGCACCTGGTTGAGCACCGTCACCTTCTGAGCCGCCAGCAGCGCGGCGAAGGCGTCCGGGTCGGCGGCGGTGTCCCGGTCGACCACTACCGCGCGACCGCCGCACAGCAGCGCTCCCCAGATCTCCCAGACGCTGAAGTCGAAGCTCCAGGAGTGGAACAGCGTCCACGCGTCGTCGGCGCCGACGTCGAGCAGCGGCAGCGCGGCGTCGAGCAGGGCCAGCACCTGCCGGTGCCCGACGACGCAGCCTTTCGGGGCGCCGGTCGAACCCGAGGTGTAGATGGTGTAGGCGGTGTCCGGCGGGAGCAGGGGCGCACCCGGGGAGGGCGGGCGGGATGCCAGCAGGAGCGGACCCGGCTGTGCGAGCCGTGTCTCCCCCGGCGCAGGGCCGCCGTCGGTGAGGACCAGTCCGGCCCCCGAGTCGTCCAGCAGATAGCTCTGCCGCTCCGGCGGATACTCGGGGTCCACCGGCAGATACGACGCTCCCGCTCCCAGGATGCCGAGTATCCCGGCCAGGGCGTGCCGGGACCGCCCGGCGCGCAGGGCGACCGGCTGCCCGGGCGTCACCCGGCCGCGCAGGGCCCGGGTGACCTCGTCGGCGTGCTCGGCCAGCCACCCGTAGGTGGCTGAGCCCTGAGAGTCCGTCACCGCGATGCGGCCGGGGTCGCGTGCGGCGACCGCGCGGAACCTGAGGTCGAGCCGGTCCTCGCCCGTACCGGCTGCCGGTCCGTCCGTCACCGCGACAGGCATGCGCCCGCTCATGCGGTGCTCCTGCCGGTCACCGGCGGCTTGCCGCCGTCGGGCCCGGCGGGCGCCGCGGCTGCCTCCGTGGGCCGGGGCCGCCCCTCGGCCAGGGCGTGGACGAGGTAGCTCGCCACGTCGTCCGGGGTGGTTCCGCGTCCGAAGACGCGGTCGGCGCCCAGTTCTGCCGCCATGGCCGGATCGAAGCGCGGCCCGCCGACGACGAGCAGGGGCCTGGTGCGCCCCTCGTAGGCGGTGTCCAGTTCCGCGCTCAGCTCACGCACATTGGACAGGTGCGCGTCGCGCTGCGTGACCGCCTGGGAGACCAGGACGGCGTCGGCGCCCTCGCTCAGCGCCCGGCTGACCAGATCGGGTACGGACACCTGGGCGCCGAGGTTGATCACCCGCAGCGAGAGGTAGTACTCGAGGCCCTTCTGGCCCGCGAACCCCTTGATGTTGAGGATGGCGTCGATGCCCACCGTGTGCGCGTCGGTGCCGATGCAGGCGCCGACCACGACCAGTTCGCGTCCCAGCCCCTCGTGGACGGCCTCGTTGGCCTCCTGGGCGGACAGCAGCGGATACTCCCGTTCCACGACCCGCACCGAGTCGAGGTCGACGCGGTGCCCGACCGCGCCGTAGACGACGAAGAAGCTGAACTCGGTTCCCACCGGGCGGGCATGGACCAGCAGGGGGCGTTCCATGCCCATTCTCCGCGCCAGTTGGAGAGCCGCGCCCTCGGCCAGCGGGCCGTGGGGCAGGGGGAGGGTGAACGACAGCTGCACCATGCCGTCGTCGGTGGTGTCCCCGTAGGGGCGGACCGCGTCCGGCGGCCCGGCGGGGGTGTTCATCGGACGTGCTCTCCTTCACGGTCGGATTCGGGGGAGGTTTCCAGCAGTTCGATCGCGGGATTGCGGTAGCCGGGGGCCCGTTCGGCGACTCCGTCCTGACCGCGTCCGCCGTCGACGGGGCGGCGCATTCCGCCGAAGGTCCCGGCGGCGATGGCGTCCAGGAGGCCGCGGTCGCAGATGCGTTCCAGCAGGTCCACGGCCTCCCTGAGCACAGAGTCGGCGCGGCGGGCGATGACTCCGCCGGGGGCGGGACGGAAGTCCTCCTCGAGGCCGCCGGCCGCGTCCATCACATAGCGGACGTTCTGCAGCGCGAGGTCACGGTCGGACAGGAAGGGGGTGACTACGGCCTCGGTCATCATGCCGACGAGCAGGATGTCCTGCCGGGTCAGCGCGCCGGCCAGGTTGAAGAAGCCGTTGAGGAGGTAGCCGCGGAAGATGTCGCCGGTCATATGGCGGGTCGGCGGCATCCACTTCAGCGGGGCGTCGGGGAACAGCTCACGGGCGAGCAGCGCGTGGGCGAGTTCCATCCGGAACGAGTCGGGCAGGCCGGGGTCGATCTCGAAAGCGTGCCCGAGGCCGAGTTGGGCGTCGGTGAGACCTGCCTCCTTGCCGAAGTACTCGTTCAGGAGCTGACTGGCCGTCACGGTGTGGGCGGCCTGCATCGCGTCGGCGGTGGTGAGGTAGTTGTCCTCGCCGGTGTTGATGACGATGCCCGCGCGGGCGTGCAGCTGGCGGGAGAAGCGCTGGTCGACGAAGGTGCGTACGGGGTTGATGTCGCGGAAGAGGATGCCGTACATGGAGTCGTTGAGCATCATGTCGAGCCGCTCCAGGCCCGCCAGTACGGCGATCTCCGGCATGCACAGCCCGGACGCGTAGTTGGTGAGGCGCACATAGCGGCCGAGTTCGGCCGAGACCTCGTCCAGCGCGGCGCGCATCAGGCGGAAGTTCTCCTGTGTCGCGTAGGTGCCCGCGTAGCCCTCGCGGGTCGCGCCGTGCGGTACGTAGTCGAGCAGGGACTGTCCGGTGGAGCGGATGACGGCGATGACGTCGGCGCCGCCGCGGGCCGCCGCCACGGCCTGCCGTACGTCCTCGTGGATGTCGCCGGTGGCCACGATCAGATAGACCAGCGGCCCCGTGGGCTCTCCCCACCCGCGGATCAGGCGCTCACGCTCCTGGCGCCGCGCGTCGATCACCGACAGCCCGGCGGCCGTCGCGCGGCGGGCGTCGGCCGCGGCGGCCTTGGCAGCGACTCCCTCGGGCAGCCGGAAGGACACGTCCCGTGCGGTCGCGCGGGCGGCGAGCTCGGTGAGATCGCGGCACGACCCGGTGCGCAGCGCGTGCCACACCGGAAGGGCCACTCCGTGTTCCAGGCCGACCTGGTCGCGTACGGCGTCGACCAGGCGGTTGGCCCAGGGGATGCCCTCCGCGTCGGCGCCGGACAGTCCGGCCAGACGCAGCGTGGCGCGCTCCACCGCCACGGTGGTGTGGGACCTCGCCAGGTCCACCACGGGGCGACCGGCTCGCACGGCCAGCTCCCGGGCCCTGCGGACCAGGTGCGGGTCCAGGTCCAGTTTCCCGGCGGTCCTGCCTTCCACGACCCGGGAGGCCGCGGGGCGAACCGGCTCGGAACCGGGCCGGGCGGCCCGTCCGCCGCACTCCGTGGACTGAGCGTGCTGCCCCGCCCCGAGCCGGCGGGCGAACAGCGAGCGCACCCCGGGCTCGCTGCGCACCAGGTCCAGAGCGTGCTCGGCATGACCCGGCTGGTAGCCGTTGCCGATGAGCATGGTGACGTCGGCGCGCAGTCCCTCGGCACCGAGGGCGGCGGCGGGGAACGAGGTGGCCATCGAGAAGAACACCACGGTGCCGCCGTCCCGGGTCGCCAGCACCGCCGCGTGCTCGCAACCGGGCACATCGGTGCAGACCACGGTGATGTCGGCGGGTCCGCCGAGCTCCGCCAGCCGCGCGCTGAGCGCGACCGCGTCGCGGGCGTCGGCCCGCACCACGGTGTCCGCGAGGCCGGAGGCCGTGAGCGCGGCCTCCTCCTCGGCGTCCGGGACCACGCCCACCAGGCGTCCGGCTCCGGCCCGGCGCGCCGCCGCGAGTGCCAGGCAGCCCGACTTGCCCGCCGCGCCGAGTACGGCCACCGAGGGAGCCCTGCCCGTCCGGGCGGTGTGCTCCGCGACGGTACGGGACGTCAGCGCGGGCGCCCCGCATACGTCGAGGACCGCGAGGGAGAGCTCGTCGGGCAGGTCCGCCGGGAGGGCCGCGGCCACCGAGCGCCCGAAGAGGATGGCATGCCCTCGGGCCGGAACGCGCTCGCCGAGTCCGTCCCAGTCCCGCAGTGCGTCGGTCAGCTCCAGCGGGGTGAGGGTGAGGGAGACCAGACTCGCCACCCGGTCGCCCGGCTTGAGGCCGAGCGGGGTGCGCGGACCAGCCTCCGCCACTGTGCCGATCAGCATGCCGCCCGAGCCGGTGACCGGGTTGTGCATCTTTCCGCGCTCGCGGACGATCCGCCGCACGGCCTCCCGGATGGCGCCCCCGTCGCCGCCGTGCTCCTCGTGGAGCTGGCGGTAGGAGGCGGCGTCGAGGTTGAGGTACTCCACGTCGATGCGCAGTTCGTCGTCGCGCAGCCGGGGGTCGGGGTCGAGCCGGGTGGCGGCCTGCGGCAGTACGCCGGCCGGGTCGAGCACCCGGTGCAGGCCGAGAGGCGACCCCGCGGTCGTGTCCACCGCCGTCACCGCTCCTCCCCTGGCTGCCACTGCGCCCAGTGCGCCTGCCCGGCCTCGGGCAGGGTGTGCAGCGGGTCGTAGTAGTGGTAGGTGCGGCGCAGCGCCTCGGGCGCGTCGTGCTCCACCGAGGTCAGATAGTTCTTCGACCAGTCGGAGATGCCGAGTTGGCGGTCGTAGGCGTCGGCCTGGTGCACCCACCGCTTGCCGACGTAGGGGACGTCGCACACGAGGCGGGGCGTGGCGAATCCGGGGAGGTAGCCCATGATGGCGTGCTGGAGCCGCTGTGCCTCGGCGAGCGGCAGCCGCCAGTGCTCGGCGCCGGGCACGATGTCGCAGAGGTAGAAGTAGTACGGCATGATCTGGGCGGTGTCGAGCAGCGCGAAGCACAGGTCGAGCAGGGCCTCGGGCGTGTGGTTGACGCCGTGCAGGAGCACGCCCTGGTTGCGTACGTCGCGCAGCCCCGCGCCCAGCAGTGCCCTGGACGCCTCGGCGACCAGCGGGGTCACCTGCTGAACGTTGTTGGCGTGGGTGTGCATCGCGAGGCCCACACCGCGCGCGGAGGCCTTGGCGGCGAGCTGTGCCATGCCGTCGAGGACGTCGGGGGCGAGCCAGTGCTGGGGCAGCCCGATCAGCCCCTTGCTGGCGAGCCTGATGTCACGGACGTTGTCCAGGTCGAGAAGGCGGTCGACGAAGGAACGCAGCCTGGGCCAGGGCACATTGGCCACGTCGCCCCCGGAGACCACGACGTCGCGCACGGTGGGGGTGGCCTTCAGATAGGCGATCATCCGGTCGAGCCGGTCCGCCGGCCGCAGCACGAAGCGGTACTTGTCGACCTGTGGGGTGGAGGTGCCGACCAGGTCCATGCGGGTGCAGTGTCCGCAGTACTGCGGGCAGGTGGTGACGAGTTCGGCGAGCACCTTGGTCGGGTAGCGGTGGGTGAGTCCCTCGACCACCCACATCTCCGCCTCGTGCAGGGAGTCGCGGGAGGCGAGGGGGTGGCTGGGCCACCTCGGATGGCGGTCGCTGGCGACCGGCAGCATGTAGCGGCGGACGGGGTCGGCGTACCAGGCGGTGGCCTCGGGGGCGGTGTCCGGGGCGATGGTGTTGAGCACCTGCGGGGTGAGCAGGACCGGCATCGTCGCGTGCCGGCGCTGGTCGGCGGCGAGGTCCTCGTAGAAGGCGTCGTCGAGTCCGGTTCCTGCCACCTCGCGCAGCTGGCGTGCGCCCTTGACGCAGTGGGCGCGCTGCCACTGCGGGTCGCGCCACTGGGAGGGAGTGACCTGCCGCCAGGCCGGGAAGCGCCGCCAGTCCGGTTCGACGGCCTCGTGGCGACGGTAGCCGTACGGCTGGGCCGGCGCGCCGGACACCGCCTGGGAGGGCGGCGCGGCCGGCGGGGGTGCGGTTTTCACGGGGTGCCTCGGTTTCTCCCGGCCACGGGCGGCGGGTGGGATCGGACGGGGGCATCGCGCGGCGGCGGCCGTGCAACGCCCCCGGGACGAATGAAGGCTGACGTCGCGTCAGCGAGTGAGGGCGTAGACGAGCAGTCCGTCGCGGTCGGGGCGGCGGCCGAAGCCGGCGCGTTCCATGACGCCCTGGGAGGGGGTGTTGTCCTGCGTGGTCGTGGCGAGGACCGTGTCGACGCCGTCTTGCCGCAGCGCCCAGTGGGCCAGCGCAGAGAGCGCCTCTGTCGCATACCCCCTGCCGCGGGCGTCCGGGTGCAGGTCGAAGCCGATCTCGGCATGGCCCTCCGCCGGCGGCCCGTGGAAGCCCATCCCGCCGACGACGAGACCGTCCTCGCGGCGCACGAGCACGTACATGCCCCAGCCGGAGCGGTGCAGCCCCGCCGCGTGGGCGCCGGCGAGCAGGCCCGCGGCCTCCTGGGAGCCCTCGCCGGGTGTTCCGCCCAGCCAGTCGAGGCCGGCGGACTTGCCCTCCTTCAGTTCCGGGGCCTCGGCCGGCAGGACCTCGCGCAGCCTCAGCCGCTCGGTGTCCAGGGCCGCCGACGGGCGTTCGGCGACCTGGCGTCGGCAGGTCTGCTCTTCGCCGCACCAGCCGGTGAGCCGCCAGCCGTCCGGGAGTTCGGCGGACGCCGGGAGAACGCCGTAGCGGTCGTGCGGGTCGAGGGCGATCACATGTGTCACTGCTGCTCCTGTGCTGTGGTGCGGGACACGGCCGAGGGGGCCGGAGAGGCGGTGGGGTCGACGGCGTCGAGTGCGTCGAGGAGTCGGCCGGAGTGCGCGGCGTCGCCGACGGAGATCCGCAGGTGCCCGTGCAGTCCGAAGCGGCCCGCGTCGCGGACGAGGATCCCGTGGTCGCGCTCGAGCAGCAGCTCGGCCCGCGCGGAGTCCTGAACCGGCACGGCGAGGAAGTTGGTCACCGACGGCAGCGCATGGCGGCCCCGGGCTGCGAGGTCCGCGCGGAGGCGTTCCCTTGCCTCGGCGTTGCCGCTCCGCACCCGGTCCAGGTGCACGCGGTCGGCGAGCGCGGCCACGGAGGCGGCCTGGGCTGCCCGGTTGACGCTGAACGGCATGGTTGCCTGCGCCTCGCGCAACCGGGCGACCAACTCCGCGCTGCCGACGGCGTAACCGATTCGCAGCCCGGCCAGGCCGTGCGCCTTCGAGAAGGTGCGCAGCGCGAGCACCGGCGCGCCTGTGGAGAGGTGGTCGAGCACCTGCGGGGTGCCGGGCGGGGCGAAATCCAGATACGCCTCGTCCACGACGAGCGGCACTCCGGTCGTCGCGGCGCGTTCCACGAGGAGGTCGAACGCGGCCCGGTCCAGGGCGCCGCCGGTGGGGTTGTGCGGGTTGCACACATACGCGATGCCCGCGCCGCCGAAGGCGTCGGCGAGCGCCGCCACTCCCGGTGCCGTGCCGTCCAGGGGGATCTCGCGGCAGCCGCGCCGCACGTTCTCCAGACAGATCCGGTAGCCGGGGAAGGTTCCCGCGGTGGTCACCCCGGGCCGCCGCACGTCGCCCAGGCTCAGCGCGGTGAGCAGGACGAGCTCGTCGCTGCCGTTGGCCACGGCGATCTGCTCGGGACGGACGCCCAGGAGATCGGCGATGGCGTGCGCGGGCGCGGTGCGCGCGGGGTCGGGATAGGTGCCGGTGCCGTCGATCGCCTCGTGGGCGGCCCTCACGGCGTGGGGACTGGGTCCGAAGGGACTCTCGCTGAGGTGCAGCCGCAGCGGGGCGCCGCAGGACGGGGTCCGCCGGACGGCTGGAGCGGTGGGGGCGGCCGGGGCGGTCATCGTTCGCCGCCGAGCAGGAGTCCGAAGCAGTAACTGCCGGGCTCGGCCTCCAGGGTGAGGAAGCGGTGCTCAGCGCCCGCGGGGACGCGCAGAAGGGCCGGGGAGGTCAGCTCGTGGTGGTCGCCGTCGACGAGGACGTCGATGCGCGCCCCACCCGGGTTGGGCGACACCAGGAAGTAGATCTCGTCGACCTCATGGCGGTGCGGGTCGGCGACCGGCCTGCCCACCAGGTGGCTGATGGGTCCGCCGGCCAGTTCGACGGGGACTCCGCCGAACATGTCCGCGGTCAGATAGAACGGGGCCGGGTCGTGGTGTCCCGCCACCGGCAGGAACCGCGGTATGTCGGTGCGGACTTGGGCGCCGGTCGCTCGGGGGGCGGGAGGCGGCGTTTCGGTGGTCATCGGTCGGCCTTTCATCCGTCGGAGGTGGTGGCGGCAGAGGTGGCCGCGGCGGTGTCCGGGGTGCTGGGGTCGGCGGCGAAGCCGTGGGTGAGGGTGGCCAGGGCACGTTCCAGCACGGCGACCATGGCGGCGTGGTCGTCCGCGGTTCCCCACAGAACGCCCAACTCCCCGGTCGCGACGCCGGGTTCAACCCGTGTACCGGGCCGTACCCGGGTCTCGTAGCTCTCGACGCCGGGCAGGGCCAGCACGTCGGCGACGCCGTGTACGCGGGTCAGCACGCCGCCCTCGGCGGGTGTCGGCACGGCCCGGGCGTACACCACGCGGTCCTCGGGCGCCCCCTCGGCGGGTGCGGGGCCGCCCAGGGCCAGGCGGGCCGCCAGGGCCACCGGGTCCAGACCGCCCGCCAGCCGGGCGAGGCCGCTCTGGAAGCCGCCCAGTCTGCCGTTGACCTCGATCAGGCGGGGGCCCGCCGCGGTCAGTTTGATCTCGGTGTGGGTGATTCCGGTGCGCACACCGAGCGCTTCGACGGCACGAGCGGCCAGGTCGAGCACCACGGGGCGCTCGGCGCCGGTCAGGGGTGCGGGCCAGAAATGGCCGACCTCGCGGAAGGGCGGGTCCAGCGGGAACTTGCCCGTGACCGCCCAGTGGGTGACCCGGCCGCCGACGACTGCGCTCTCCACCGACACGTGGTCGCCGAACGGCCCCCGTCCCGTGCCCGTGAGGTACTCCTCCAGCACCAGGGCGTCCTCGCCGCCCTCTGCCGCCGGGGCCGTGAGCAGGCGTTCGGCGAGGGCGGCACCCGTGGCCGCGTCCCGCACCAGGTGAGTGCTGCGGGAGCCCTCGCCGCGCACCGGCTTGAGCACCGCGGGAAGGCCCACCGAGTCGAGTGCGGGCGCCCAGTCCTGGGGTGTGCGCAGCAGCCGGGCGCGCACCGGGTCGACGCCACGCTCCTGGAGCCTGCGCCGCTGCTCGTACTTGTCCGTCAGCAGCCTTACGGTGGCGGCGTCGTGGAACGGCAGCCCCAGTCGCTCGGCGAGCCCCGACGTCGTGCCCAGCCGGCGCTCGCTGAAGGTCAGCAGGGCGTCGGGCCGGTGGTCGCGCAGTCGTACGGCGGCCTCGTCGAGGCCGCGCTCACTGTCGCCGTCGAGCACGACCACGGGCGCCAGGTCGGCCAGCAGCGCGGCGAGTTGGTCGGTGTGCGCGGAGCGGCACACGGCGAGGAGCACGTCGCCGAGCGGTTCGACGCGGTCGACGATGTCCGCGGGGGCGACGGAGCCGAAGTCGTAGACGACGGCGATGACAGGGCGTGGCACGGCGGTTTCCTCAGGCGTCGACGTGGTCGGGTTCGGGCGCGTAGCGGACGCCGGAGAGCGTGGCGGCCAGTGCGGTCGCCCCCGTGGGCGTCGCGACCCCGGCCGTCTCGGCCCCGGCCGTCTCGGCCCCGGCCGTCTCGGCGCCGAACATGGCGAGCGCCGGTTCCACGCCGCCGAGTTCCACGGGGATGTGCCGGGCGGCGGTCTCCCAGCCGGCGCGGTGCAGCCGGTAGCGATCGCTGACGGCGCGCTGTCCGCGTACGGCGTTGACCTGCGTCCCGTCGTGGGAGAAGCCGAACTTGCGGCACACCGCCTGGGAAGCGGTGTTCTCCCGCCGCACCACGGAGAACGCCTCCTGCGCGCCGAGGCCGGCGAAGGCCAGTTCCAGTACGGCGGCGCGCGCGTGCCCGCCCAGGCCGAGGCCCTGGTGGCGCAGGCCGAGCCAGGAGGTCAGCAGCACCTCGCGGGTCACCGCGAAGTCACGGGCGCCGAGCGACTGGGAGCCGACCACCTGGCCGTCGTGCACGACCACCAGGTAGAGAGTCCAGTCCTCGGGGGTCCAGTTGGCCATGGCGTTCCAGTGGCGCTGGAGGACGCGCCGGGCGACGGTGGCCGGTTCGCCGTCCGTCCACTGGGAGAAGAAGGGCATGAACCCGGGGGTGTGCACGCCTTCGGCGCCCAGCGCGGCGAGGGCGTCGAGATCCTGCGGGGTGGGCCAGCGCAGTTCGACGAGCGGGGTGCGCGCGGTGATGCCGCTCAGCGGCCAGTTCTGCATGACGGGTGCCTCCTAGGAGCCGCTGGCGGCGGGGACAGGTGAGGATGCGGTGACTGCGGCGCCGGACTCGTCGGCCTCGGTGGGCAGGTCGACGTCGGCGGGAAGGGTTGCGCGCAGCGCACGCCCCACCATGGCCACCGCCACGCAGACGGCGATGAGGGCGACGACCAGAGGGAGGCCGTCGGCGATCGGGAGGGTGGCTCCGGCGAGGAGGGGGCCCGCCACCGAGCCGGTGGACACGGCCACCGACAGCATGGCGTTGACCCGGCCCCGGACCCGTTCCGCGGCGAGGTCGTTGAGCAGCCCGGTGACCACGGGGAAGACCAGGGCCTCCCCCACCGAGAGCAGCAGCACCCCGGCCATGGCGGTGGCCGTCGCGACGGCGCCGTGCTGGCGTCCCGCGACCAGGACGACGGCCCATGCCGCCGCCCAGAGTGCGCCGGTGACCGACAGCACGGTGCTGCGCCGCATCCTCTGGACACGCTCGCCGACGACGACTTGCGTGAGCACAGCGACGACGACGTTCACCGCGAAGGTCCCGGACAGCCCTTCCGGGCCGACCGCGCCGCCTGCCGTGAGGTAGCCGGGCAGCCCGGACTTGAGCTGCCCGTACGACACGAGCGAGCACAGCGTCAGGACCAGCAGGAGCACCGCCGGCGTCCGCTGTCCGAGCACCTCGCGGTAACCGGCGGGCGCCTCCTTCGCCGGCTTGCCGCCGCCGTTGCGTTCGATGCGTGGGAGCAGCAGGAGGAAGGCTGCGCCGGCGGCCAGGAAGGTGCATCCGTCGGCGAGGTAGAGCGCGGCGAACCGGGCCCCGCGGGAGCCCGGTCCCGACGCGGCGACCAGGCCGCCGACGAGGACGCCGAGCCCTGTCATCGCGTTGAAGACGGCGTAGTCGGCGGAGAAGGCGAGCCCGCGCTCCCGGGCCGTGGCGGCACCGGCGTACAGGTAGCGCAGGACCGTGCCCACCCCGCTGATGCCGAGTCCGTAGACGACCGCGGCGCTCAGCGCGAGCGGCGCCGATGTGGCGAACGCGTACAGACCGGTGCCCGCGCCCGCCACGCACATCACCAGCGTGACCACGCCGCGGGGCGCGAGCCGGTCCAGTACCGTGCCCCAGGCGAGGCCGCCGGCGACCGAGGTGGCCGCCTGGACGGCGAGGGTGGCGGCGGGGACCCACGAGGCCAGGCCGCGGACCTGGCCGAGGTAGATCCACAGGAAGGGCAGGACCAGACCGCCGCCGAGGGAGTTGACGGCGTTGACGGCCAGCACGGCCCGGGTGCGCGGGGTGAACTCCCGCACGACCGCGAAGGGGTTGGTGCTCACCGCGCCTCCAGGACGTACAGCCACGAGTGCGGGGTTCCGAAGGGGACCGTGCGCACGGGGTGGAGACCTGCGGCGGCGAACAACTCCTCGTACGTCTCCTTCGTGTGCAGCGGCACGCCCATCAGCGCGTGCGCCAGCTCGTAGCCGAGGGAGAACACGGGGAGCGTGGCGGATCCCTCGGCGTCGGGGCGCAGCATGGTGTCGGCGAGCACGAAGGTCCGGGCGGACGGGAACGCCTCGCGCAGGCGGGTGAACAGATGCGGTCGCGTGACGGGGTCGGCCAGCAGGTCGTGCAGGAGGAAGAAGCTCATCACGGTGTCCACCTCGGCGATGGACTCGCGATGGGCGTCGCGGTGGCACACGTCGAGCACATCGGCCTGGACGGCCCGCACCCGGTCCTGGAGTCCGGCCTCGGCGATGGTGCGGTGGCCGAGTTCCGTCGCGGGGCCGCTGATGTCCAGTCCCAGGCCGCGGGTGCCGGGGCGGGCGCCGACGACACGGGTGACGCGGGCGGAGATTCCGCTGCCGAGGTCGGCGATGGTGCGGAAGTCGATGCCGGCCAGGACCTCGTCGAGGGTGCCCGACATGAACGAGCGGTCGTTCTGGCCGGAGCCGAGGGCGACCATAGCCTCGTCGCGCAGCAGGTCGGCGCCGAACGTCGCCTCGCCGGTGGCCAGCCTGGCGGCACCGGAGAAGACGTCGCTGTAGCCGCCGACCGCCCAGGTGAAGTAGCCGCGCATCCGGATCGTCTCGTGTCCGGCGTCGGTCAGGACAGCGATGTCTGCGTCGTCCTCCAGCCGGAGCCAGCCGCAGACGGCCGCGGCCCTCAGTACCTCGCGGACGACCCGCTCGCGGACCGCGGGTCCCGCGCCGCGTACGAAGTCCGGGATGTCCAGGCGGGGTTCGGCGGCCAGGCGGTCCAGGACGCCGAGCCGGTCGAGAGTGTGGACCACGGTGGCGGCCACATAGCCGTTGAAGGCCTGGTCGACGCCGATCGGGGCGGGGGCGGCCCCGTACCAGTCGGCGGGCAGGGCGGTGGGCGGGGTGTTCAGGACGGTCATCGCGATTCCGATCTGCGGTGGGTGCGAGGTGGGGTCGTGCGGGGTTGGCCGGTGACCGTGACAGGTCAGACGGGTTCGGGCTCGGTGAGCGGCGTGTGGTCGTACGCGTCGGCACCGGCGAGTCGCATGAGTTCGGCGAGCAGCCGGCCGGGGTCCGCCGTGGCGGTCAGCGGTTCGTAGACCGCGAGCGCCAGGGCCCAGTGGGCGGATCCGGCGCCGACGCAGCAGCGCAGGAGCGGCACGTCGCGCAGTTCGAGGGGTCCCCGGGCCGCGTCCAGCACCGTCTCCCGCAGCCGCTGCGGGCCGCCGTCCGGGACGGGCGCGATATGGGTGAGCCGGGCCTCGGGGCCGGAGAGAGTACGGGCCCGCCAGCGACCGCCCGGTTCGCTGAAGACGGTGCGCAGGACCGGGTGCCGCCGCTGGAGTTCGGCGAAGGCGTCGTCCAGCGCCTCGGGGGCGGGCGGGCGCCCCGGTGCGACCGCCGCGACGGCCACGTTGTGGTCGCCGGACGAGCCGTGCCTGACCAGGTCGTAGAACAGCCAGCGCTGTTCGTACGGGGTGAGCGGGCGTGTCACTTCGGCGCCCGCAGGAGTGGGGCCGCCCGGTTCGCGGCGCCGGAAGGGGTGGCCGGGCAGCCGGACCCGGCGGCCGGGCCGGCCGAGGGTGGTGTCCACGTCGTAGCCGCGACGCCACAGTCCGGCCAGCACGTGCGCGTACGAGGCGCCGTCCGCCGGGTCCAGGACGAGCTCGTCGGGTGTCTGCGGGCCGGGCGCGCCGATGCGCACCACGGTCGCTCCGGGGGCGCCGGACACACCGGTGCTCATCCGGGGGGTGCCTCCGGCGGCGGCGCGCAACGCGTCCGGCAGCGGGAGGACGCCGCTCGCCGCCGCGGCGGCAAGGGCGCCCAGCCCCTCCCCGTGCACCGCGCGGGGCTCCACCCGGCGGGCGCGCAGCCAGGCCACCAGGCCGTACTGCAGAGCGACGGTGCGGGCAGCGGCGGCGTCCACGCCGTCAGGGCAGACGTCCTCCGCGAGGCGCAGCGCGTCGGCGACCTCGGGCAGATCCACCGCACCGTATGCGGACGGCGATGCGTCGAGGACGACAACGGGCCCGTCGCCGGGTGTCCGGACCGCACACAGACCGCCCTCGGCGCTCTGCCGGAGCAGACGGGCGAGTTCCTCGCCGCCGGTGCCCGTCACGGCGTCCCGGCAGGGAAAGCGTTCCCGGCCGGTGTGCAGGGTGAGAACCACGTCGTCGCAGTCGGCGTCGGGAGTGTTCTCCAGCCGGGCGGCCAGGCGGTGGCGCATCTCGGCCAGGGCCTCGGGGTCACGGGCGGACAGCGCGAGCACGCGCGGCAGGTCCATGAGCGTCGTTCGCGGGGTCCGGGAACGGGAGTCGGCCACAGCGGGTCACACCCTTTCGAGCTGCGGTTCGGGGGCGGCCGTGGGCGCCGTGGACAGGTGCTGCTGCACCACCACGTGGGCGTTGGTGCCGCCCACGCCGAAGGAGCTGACGCCGGCGGTACGCCGCCGGTCAGGGGCCTCGGGCCAGGCGCATCCCGCGTCCAGGAGGGACAGTCGGCCGCCTTCGGTGGCCAGTTCCTCGATGGGCTCGCCGACGTTGGGGGTTCCGGGCAGATGCCCGTGGTGGACGGCGAGGACGGCCTTGATCAGTCCGGCGATGCCCGCGGCGGTGTTGCAGTGCCCCACCGACGCCTTGACGGAACCCACCGCGACGGCGGGGCCCTGCGGGCCCAGCGCGTCGGCCAGGGCCGTGGCCTCGATGGCGTCGCCGAGGCGTGTGCCCGTGCCGTGGGCCTCGACGTATCCGATGTCGGCGCCGCTGACTCCGGCTGCCGCGAGGGCGTCGCGGATGACCCGGGACTGGCCTTCGACTCCGGGTGCGGAGTAGCCGATGCGGGCCTTGCCGTCGTTGTTGACGGCGCTTCCGCGGATCACGGCGTAGACCGGGTCGCCGTCGCGTTCGGCGTCCGCGAGGCGGCGCAGCAGCACCGCGCCGGCGCCGAAGCCGCCGACCGTTCCCGAGGCGCGCTGGTCGAAGGGCCGGCACACGCCGTCGTCGGCGTACAGGAAGCCCGGACGGTAGCGGTAGCTGCCGTCGGAGGCGGGGTCGAGCGACACGGCCCCGGCCAGGGCGTAGTCACTGCTGCCGGTCAGCAGGCTGCGGCAGGCGAGGTGGACCGCGTACAGGCCGGTGGAGCATGCGGTGTCCAGGAGCAGTGCCTCGCCCCACAGGTCGTGCAGGTAGGCGAAGCGGGAGGCGACGAAGGTGGGGTCGGCGTTCACGACGTCGTCCACCCGGGCCTCGGGGTCGGTGTCGAGGACCTTGGCGCAGCCGGCGTACAGGCTGGTGCGGGAGGCGATCTCGGAC
The DNA here is from genome assembly GCF_040644155.1 of Streptomyces sp. NPDC047022. NCBI lineage: Bacteria > Bacillati > Actinomycetota > Actinomycetes > Kitasatosporales > Streptomycetaceae > Streptomyces > Streptomyces sp. NPDC047022. Next base: position 16,902 of record NZ_JBEYVV010000045.1, read on the forward strand.
AGCCGCAGGGAGGCGTCCTCCACGGCCGACCACAGCACCTCGTGCAGCACGCCCTGCTGGGGGTCGCCGTCGCGCAGGTCTTCCGCGCTGAATCCGAGGAAGTCGGCGTCGAAGCGGGCGCCCTCGGCGGCCATGCCCCAGCGTGCCACCCGCCGCTGTCCGCCCGGCAGTTCGGTGATGACCGGGCCGGGTCCCTCGCTGAAGCAGTCGCGGTCGGCGCGCAGGTTGTCCCAGAAGGCGGACAGGTCGGCGGCGCCGGCGAACCGGGCCGCCATGCCGACGACGGCGATGGCGTCCCCGGCGGTGGCGCGCGGCCATGGCGCGATGGACGGGCGTGCGGCGGCCGGAAGCGGGGTGGCCGCAGGCGGGGTGGTGTCGCCGCCGATGAGCCGTGTCTGGGAGCGCACGGTCGTGTGGCGCAGGAGGTCTCCGACGGAAGGCTTGGTCCCGGTGGCGCGGCGCAGCGCCCCCTGGAGTCGCACGAGGAGAAGCGAGTGCCCTCCGACGTCGAAGAAGTTGTCGTCGTCTTCGAAGGTCCGCTCGCCCAGCACCTCGCGCCACGCGCCGTGGACCGCCGCGTGCAGGTCGGGGCCGGACGCCGGGGTGTTCTCCATAGGCGCGGGCCCGGTCCTGGCCGGGGCCTGTGCGGGTACGGCGGACGCCTTGGTGTCCCCGGGCCCGGGCAGCCGTCGCCGGTCGATCTTGCCGTTGGCGGTGAGCGGCAGTGCGTCGAGGACGAGCAGATGGGTGGGGACCGCGAAGGCCGGGAGGCTCGCCCGCAGATGCCGCATGACCTCCGGGTGCGCGCCGGGCCGGACGAGGACCGCGTATGCGACGATCTCCTTCTCGTCCCGCTCGTTGTGGCGGCTGGTGATGAAGGCGGCGGTGACATCGGGGTGGGCGCGCAACGCGGACTCGACCTCGCCCAGTTCGACCCGCTGGCTGCGGATCTTGATCTGGTTGTCGTCGCGTCCGATGAACTCCAGGCGGCCGTCGGCGGTCCTGCGCACCCGGTCGCCGGTGCGGTAGAGCCGGGCGCCGGGTTCGGCGCCGAACGGGTCGGCCCAGAACCGCTCGGCGGTACGGGCAGGATCGCCCAGGTAGCCGATGGCCACGCCGGTGCCGCCCAGGACGAGTTCGCCCGGCATGTAGGGCGGCGCGGGCACGAGGGTGCCCTCGAAGACGACATGGGCTCGGGTGCCGGGGACCGGGTCGCCGATGGTCAGGGTGCGGGCCGCGTCGGGTACCTCGTCGACGGGGCACCAGGTGGAGGTGAAGGAGTTCTCCGTGGGGCCGTAGCTGTGCAGGAGGGTCCCTGGACGCGCCCAGCGCAGGGCCTTGCGCAGATGCGGTACGGACACCAGCTCTCCGCCGAAGTACACCCTGCGCAGCGTCTGGAGCAGATCGGGCGCGTCCTCGATGATGCGGTTCAGCAGCGGGGTGGTGACCAGCAGGGTGGTCACGCCCAGGTCGCGTACGGCGGTGCGCAGCGCGGGCGGGTCGAGGACGAGTTCCTTGTCCAGGACGGCCAGTCGGGCGCCGTGCGTCAGGGCGCCCCAGATCTCGTAGGTGGCGCCGTCGAAGTTGAGCGGCGACAGGTGGGAGACGGTGTCGTCCGGGCCGAGCGGCAGAAAGCCGGGCTGGTGCATCAGCCGGACCACGCCGCCGTGGTGCAGCAGTACGCCCTTGGGCCGGCCGGTGGAGCCGGAGGTGTACAGCACGTTGAGCACGCTGTCCGGGCGGATCTCCACGGCGGGCGGCGTGGCCGGAAGGGTGTGCGCGGCGCGGGCGATGCCGTCCATGGTGTGCACGGGCAGGCCGCCCGGAGCCCGGCCGGTGTCGTGCGGCTCGGCGATGAGCAGGCGCGGCCGGGCGTCGTCGAGCACCAGGTGGAGGCGGGTGTCGGGGTAGCCGGGATCCAGCGGCAGACAGGCCGCTCCGGCGAGGGCGACGGCCAGCATCGCGGTGATCGTGTGTGTGCCGGGTCGCAGCAGCAGAGCCACCAAGTCGCCCTCGCGGACCCCGGCTTCGTCCCTCAGCCAGTGCGCGGCACGGGCCGCCTCCTCGGCCAGGGCACGGTAGGTGAGGGTGTGTTCGCCGTGCACGACGGCGATGGCGCCGGGGTCGCGCTCGGCCTCCCGGAGGACGAGTTCAGGAACGTTCGATGCTTCGGCGTCCCGCTCGGGGGTGCGGGCGGGGTCGGGCTCTTCGGCCAGCGCCGCGAGCAGTTCGCGGCAGCGGGCGTCCGTGCGCGCGGCGGCGGCCAGGAGCGCGTCGAGCTGACGGGCCATCAACTCGGCGGAGGCCTCGGTGTACAGGCTCGTGTCGTAGTCGACGCGCAGCACCAGCCGGTCGGGGTGTTCCAGCGCGGCCAGGGCCAGGTCGTACTTCGCCGAGGCGGTGTTCAGGTGCACTACCCGCACGGTGGCGCCCGGCACCTCGTGGACGTGGCCGCCGAGCGGCTGATGCAGGAACACCGAGCGGTACGGCGGTGCCGCCGCCGACGGCGGGGCTCCGTCGGCGGCGAGCGCCTCCATGGAGTCCAGCACCTGTTCGCCCAGGCGCCGGGCGTGGTCGCCGAAGGCGTCGTCGGGGACCATACGGCTGCGGACCGGGAGCACCCGGGTGAACAGCCCCACGGCGTCCTCGGTTCCGGGCTCGTGCCGCCCGGCGAACGGCATGCCGAGGACTCCGTCCAGGGCTCCGGACCAGGCGTGCAGCAGCAGGCTCCAGGCGGCCAGCAGCACGGTCGCGGGCGTCACCTCGTGCCGGACGGCGATATCGCGTACGGCGTTCAGCCGCTGGGCGGACAGCGTGCGCTCGACCCATCCGGCAGCGCCCCGCAGCCGGTCCTCGGAGCGCACCAGGTCGGGCAGTGGACCGAGGGTGACGGGCTCGTCCGCGAGCAGATCCCGCCAGTACGCGGAGGGCACACGAGCGGTGTCGGCCGGCTCCGCGGTCAGGGCGGGCGCGGGGGCGGTCAGCGGCGCCCGGCCGGAGGCACGGGCGCGGTAGGCGGCCAGCAGATCGGCGGCGACGACGTCCATCGTGCGGCCGTCCGCGACGATGTGATGCACCGTCAGAACGAGCAGGGCGCCGTCGTGGTGGTGCAGCAGGTCCGCGCGCAGCAATGGAGCGGTGCCCGGGTCCAGGGGGCGCTGCGCCGCCAGGACCGCTTCGTGCAGCGCGGCCTCGGAGCGGCAGGACCCGGCCCGGCGCGCGACGCTCAGCGCGGCCGGTGCGGCGGGTTCCGGGCAGAACCGCAGCTCGCCGTCGCCGTCGTCGAAACGCCCGGCCAGCGCGGGCCGCAGGGCCAGCAGGTCGGCGAGCGCCAGGCGCAGTGCGGGTACGTCGATCTCGCCGAGGAACTCCAGGGCCGTGGGTACGTTGTAGCGGCCGGACTCCGGTTCGCAGCGGTCCGCGACCCAGATCTCCGTCTGAGCGGCCGAGACCGGCAGCGCGGCTGCGGGGGCGGTCACCGGGCCTCCTTCACGGCGGATCCGGCGGGTGCGGCGGATTCGTCCGCAAGGGCCTCGGTGAGCGCGCGCACCGAGGGGTTGCGCATGAGCGTCCGCACCGGTATCCGGCGGCCCAGCGCGGCACCGATCTCCTTGACCACCTGGAGGGCGCCCAGGGAGTGTCCGCCGATCCTGAAGAAGTGGTCCTCATCGGTGAATTCGTCGTGGCCGAGCGCCTCGGCCCAGGCCTGGTGCACCAGTGCGGCGAGCTCACCGGTGCCGCGTGTCGCGGGTTCGGTCGCCATAGCGGCAGTCGTGTCCTTCCGTGGTTCGTCCTGGCTGCGGCGGTGCGGTCGCCCGGTGCGGGGACCAGCACCCGCCTGCTCAGGAGGGGGTCTGCTCGTCGGGCACGAACGCCCGGTAGGTGTCGTCCACGGAGTCCCACAGCCTCGGGAAGAGGCTGCGGTCGGCCATGGCGCGCACGCCCGCAGTGGACTGGCCGCGCAGGCTCTTGGGCAGTCCCTCGCGCGCCACGTCCTGTGCGCCTGGGGTGGCCTCCGGATGACCGCCGAGCTGCGACCACACCAGCCGCAGGTGGTGGTGCTTCCACGCGCCGACGGCACCGTCGAGTTTCAGCAGCGCCTGCCGTACGAGAGCGAGTTCCGGGGCGCGGTCCTCGCGGTCCGGCGGTGTCACCCGGCCCTGGGCGACGATCAGGCCCCGGATGTCCAGGCCCTCGCGCGCGATGGCCTCCTCCGCTTCCTCCCACAGCGCCACCGCCGCTCGGCGCAGATTGCGGGCGCCCGGTGAGTCCAGTCCGGTGGTGTTCTCCGGGAACGTCTCCCGCATGCGCAGCAGGCTCTCCTGCGGCAGGAAGTCCAGGAGCACCTTCAGCGCCCGCACCGGCACTCCGCCCATCGCGGCGGCTCGTTCCAGGAGCTGGGCCGCGAGAAGGTAGTCACGCTCGCGCAGCGCGGCGGCGGCGCGGCGCATCTCGTAGTGCATCTCGCACCAGGCGTACTCGGTGATCAGATGCACCGTCTGGAACAGCCGCTGGTCCGGGTGGACGAGCCCGTCCTCGGGCAGGAGCGCCGACAGGGCCTCGGTCAGGCGGGTGTCCTGTTCGTAGTTGCTGCCCCGGTCGTACTCGTAGAGGAAGAGACGGTTGCTCTCCCGCGGATTCATCACCCGGCGGGCGGCTTGGGGCCTGCCGGTCTGGGCTCGCTTGCTCATCGTGGTGGACGCCTCCAGGCGGGGGTGTGGTCGGGCAAGGGCCGTGGCGTCGGCTCAGCTCACCAGGGCGCGGTGCCGGTCCTGGGCCGGGAACAGCCGGTTGCCGAGGACCGCCGCCAGATAGGGCACGCCCTCCGTGTATCCGGTGCCGGAGCTCTCGCCGATCATGCGTACGGCCAGGCGGTAGTGGGTCTGCTTCCACCGCTGGTGCACCGCCTCCAGACGGCCGGCCGCGGCCGTGAGCGCGGCGTCGGCAGCGGGGCCGAGGCGGTGTGCGGCGATCAGGTCGTGCCAGGTTCCCTGTACGGTGGCCTGCCCGTTCACCACCTGTTCGCGCACCGCCGGAACGGAGAGGTAGGCGGCCGAATCGAGCCTGGCCGTGCCCGGTGTCGAGCACAGCGACTCGAAGGTCTTGTAGCCGGAGGACTGGATGGCGCTCGCGCCCTCGGTGAACTCCCGGAAGACACGGAAGGCTTCGGGCCTCATCGTCGCCAGCAGGGAGAACAGCGGCAGGGACTCCTTGAGCACGTCCGCCACGGAGCCGACCAGCTCCGCGGCCTCCTCCGGACGGTACTCGCCGAGGCACCGCACCGCCTTCGCCAGCGCGGCCGACATGAAGGTGAAGGTGGCCTCGAACGACTGAAGGGTGCGCAGGAACAGGTACTCGTCGTGCAGGACGTAGACCGGCTGCACGCTCGCGGACAGCAGCAGCGACTGCTCCGGCGCGGCCGTGCGCAGAACCTCCGCCGCCAGCGGTGTACCGGGGGTGCGCCCCGGGACGGCGGCGACCGCCACCGGGTCCACCGCTCCCGGCAGGACGCGCAGGGCGGCCGGTTCCATCACGCGTACGGCCAACCGCTCCCGCTTGGCGACCAGTTCGGTCTCGGGCGGCATCTCGTGCGGAACGTCGGGGGTGCCGGTCAGCGCCCGCTGCCCGAAGCGGATCAGGTCGGCGAGCAGAAGCAGCAGTAACTCGTCACGGAACCGGAGGGCTTCGCGCCAGTCGGCCGGCGCGGGGCGGCGCAGCAGGGACAGGGCTGTGTAGCTGGAGTAGTCGTAGCGGTCGTCGTGCTTGTCGAGGACGACGTCGAGGAATCCGCGCAGGAAAGCGGCCCCGTCCTGCCGCTCGGGCGGGAGGGACTGTGCCGCGCTGCCGTCAGGCAGCCCGTCGCGGACCTCACCGAGCCGGTCGAGGAGCGCGTCCGCGAGGAAGTGCTTGCCGACGGACCGCAGATGTCCGAGGACCACGGCGTAGGGGAACATCCGAGGCCTGCCGGAGACCGCCCACGCGTCGAGTTCCCCGATGACGGTCGTCGTGGTGGGGGCTTGCCTCGGCGAGAGCTCCGCCCGGGGGGATTCCACGGAACTCATCGGGAATTCCGGGGCTCGGATATGTACGAGGCATCCATCACCCGGGGCCGGGGAATGCGAGCGGACATGGAATGAGGCCCTTCATTCGGTGACGACTGGCGTCAGATCACTTTCCGAAGAAGATCCTCCATCGGCCGGGCCCGCCCCCCAAGTCACCGATATCCGGTCACGCCGACGCGGTCACGTCGCTACGGTCACGCCGACGCGGTCACGGAATCCCGTGACCGGCGCCGGAACACAGGACCGGAACACAAGAGAACAAACGAAAGGCGCCTGAACGGTTTCTGCCCGTCAGACGCCCTTGTCCGCCCTCGTCACATCACCGGACGGCGGCGACCGCGATGCCCGCGGGAGGGAGCGAAGCCAGCTGGTCCATGATCCAGGGGTCGCTCATCTTGAGCTGGTCCGCGATCCAGGGGTCGGCAGGTGTCCGGTGATGGACCTTGACCACCGCGACCCGGGCGGGGTGGCCCCCGGAGGCCTGAGGGGTGGCCGCGTCGGCGTAACCGCCCGTGGCGAGGAGAGTTCCTCCGGCGATTGCCGCGAAGGCGCCGACCGTCGCGATACGCCGCATGAACCTGTTCATGGTTTTCCTCCCTGCACAACCCATCGTTCCCGCACAGCCCATCGTTCGGGGACCGCGGAACGGTGGAATCCGCCGATGTTTTCGGCGTCGCCAAACCTACGCATCCAGCAGTAGTTGAACAATGAACTAACGGCGTGAAACACATCACTCGATCCGCCGGGAATTTCAGGGATCCGTGTCGGATGTCACCCGGTGCCACACGCCGGAATGGGGCCGGACGGGTCCACCATCGATTCCGTGCATGCTTCAACCATCACCCGGGGGCGCCAGGCCACAGAGCACAAGAGCGCTCCGGCGCCCGCCGCGTCGGCAGCGCACCGCCTGGCCGACGGGCTCCGCGCCCATCGGGACGGTCATGTGGTGCACGGCGTCAAGACCCTCATAGCCGCACTGATCACCTGGGGCATCGCGGCCGGCTGGTCCCCCGGGGGCCACCCCTACCTGGCGGTCGCCACGGCCCTGGTCATGGCCAACGCCTCCACGGTCTACCAGTCCGTGACGAAGGCGGTCCAGAACGTGGGCGGGAGGGTGGCCGGGCTGATCCTGGCCCTCACCACCGCCCGGCTGCTGGGCCCGACGGCCGCCGCCGTCACCGTCATCGTGGTGATCGCGGTGCTCGCGGGCCCCCGCCGCACCACCGACGACCGCCTCCAGATCGCCTCCACCGCGGTGATCGCCCTGGCCGCCACGGCGAGCGACCCGGTCGGAGGGCTCGTCGCTCCCGTGCTGGAGACCCTCGTCGGCGCCGCCGTGGGCATCGCCGTGAACGCCCTCGTCCTGCCTCCGCTCTACCTGGAGGAGTCCGACTCCGCCGTACGCGACCTCGCCCGGGCCGTGGGAACGCTGCTGCACGAGATGGGTTCCGGCCTCGCAGGGCGAAGGCTCACCGACGAGGCGCACGCGTGGCTGCACCAGGCGCGCAGCCTGGAGAAGCGCCTCACCCACGCGCAGGAACGGGTACAGCAGGCCGACGAGAGCCTGCGCTGGAACACACGGTGCGTCACCCATGGACGGTGCGGCGGGGTGACCTACCGCGAGGCGTTCCGGACCCTGCGCGGAGTCTCCATCCAGGTGCGCGGCATCGCACGGACCCTGGCCGACAACGCCCACGACGACCATGTGGACCACCACCTCGGCCACCAATTCCTCGAGCGCTACGCCGAGACCCTCCAGCTCGCGGGGTCGGCCGTCCAGGTGTTCGCGGCGCCCCGCACGCTGGAAGACGCCTCCGGGGCGGCCCCCCGGGAACGGCTGCGCGGAGCCATCGAACGCGCGCTGGACTGGCACGACACCATGACCGATCTGATCGGCCGGGGCACCCTCACCAAGCCGGGCGCCTGGCACGTGTACGGATCGCTCATGACCGACCTGGAGAGGCTGCTGGCCGACCTGGACCACGCGCACGCCCACTGAGCCACCCGGCTACCGCACCACGCGCACGCCCACTGAGCCACCCGGCTACCGCACCACGGGGACCCGGGCCTCACGGCTCCATGCCGGGGCGGATCCATCCCAGGGACCGCTGGACGGCCCGCCTCCAGGACTCGTACTCCCGCTCCCGTACCTCGGGGTCCATGTCGGGCATCCACTGGCCGGCCCGGTGCCAGTTGCGGCGCAGCACCTCCAGGTCCGACCAGTAGCCCGCGGCAAGACCGGCCGCGTAGGCCGCGCCCAGCGAGACCGTCTCGGCGACCATGGGCCGTACCACGGGAACGTCGAGCACATCCGCCACGAACTGCATGAGCAGGTTGTCGGCGGTCATGCCCCCGTCGACCTTCAGTTCCTTCAGAGCGAGCGAGGAGTCGGCGTTCATGGCGTCGACGACCTCGCGGGTCTGCCAGCCGGTGGCCTCCAGGACGGCCCGGGCCAGGTGGCCCTTGGTGATGTACGAGGTGAGCCCGACGATGACACCGCGGGCGTCGCTGCGCCAGTGGGGCGCGAACAGACCGGAGAAGGCGGGGACGATGTAGCAGCCGCCGTTGTCCGCGACGGTCAGCGCCAGGGTCTCGATCTCGGGCGCGCTGTTGATCAGTCCCAGCCGGTCGCGGAACCACTGGACGAGCGAGCCGGTCACGGCGATCGGACCCTCCAGGCCGTAGACCGTGGGCTGGTCGTCGATCTTGTAGGCGACGGTGCTGAGGAGTCCGTGCCGCGAGCGCACGAGGTCGGTTCCGGTGTTCATCACCAGGAAGCTGCCGGTCCCGTAGGTGCATTTCGCCTCGCCGGGCGAGAAGCAGGTCTGGCCGAACAGCGCCGCCTGCTGGTCGCCGAGGGCGGCGCAGATGCGGATACCCGGCAGCAGCGCGCCGGCCTCGCCGTAGACCTCGGCCGAGGGCCGGATCTCAGGCAGCATCGCGCGCGGGACGCCGAAGAACTCCATCAGTTCCTCGTCCCAGCTCAGCGTGCGGATGTTCATGAGCATCGTGCGGCTGGCATTGGTGGCGTCCGTGATGTGCAGACCGCCGGCCGGGCCGCCGGTCAGGTTCCAGATCAGCCAGGTCTCGATCGTCCCGAACAGCACCTCGCCGTCCCGGGCACGCTGCTCCAGGCCCTGGACATGGTCGAACAGCCAGCGGATCCGGGGGGCGGAGAAATAGGTCGAGGGGGGAAGGCAACAGCGATCGAGGAAGAACTCGGTTCCGGGCTGCTTCTCGAGTTCCTCGACGAGCGGGGCGGTACGGGTGTCCTGCCAGACGATCGCCTTGCACATCGGGACGCCGGTTCGGCGGTCCCAGAGCACGGTCGTCTCGCGCTGGTTGGCGATCCCGATGGCGGCGATCTGCGCGGGCTCCATGCCGAAGCCGGCCAGCGCATCCGGCACGATGCGCTGCAGATTGCGCCAGATCTCGAGGGCGTCGTGCTCCACCCAGCCGGGATGGGGGAAGAACTGCTCGTGCTCGCGCTGGGCGACCGACGCCAGCCTTCCGCGGTGGTCGAACAGGATGCATCGCGTGGAGGTGGTGCCCTGGTCGATGGACATCACATACCGTTCCACCATGATCCGCTCTGCCTTCCGATGCGTAGCGGTGGCGCCTGGACCTACCAGCGGGCCGCGCCCAGGTCTCTGGAGATCGCCCGCGCTGCCTCCCGCAGCAGGGTGATCAGGGGCGGCTGCGGCTGGCCCTTGCTGTCGCAGATCCGCTCGACCGGTCCGGAGACACCGAGGGAGCCCACCACGAGGCCGCCGTGTCCCCGGATCGGCGCCGCGACCCCGGCCTCGCCCATGACCATCTCCTGCACCTCGGCGCCCCAGCCCTGCTCCCGGATCTCGACGAGCGCCCGGTTGAGATCCTCCGGGAACACCAGGGTGTGCCGCGTGTACGCCTCGAGGCCCGCCTCCAGCAGCGGCTCCACGGGCTCGGTGCCGAAGGCCAGCAGCACCTTGCCGAGCGAGGAGGCGTGCAACGGCAGGAGCGTGCCCACGTCCAGGGTCTGAAGGGTGTCGTCCGGCCGGAAGACGTGGTGGACCACCAGCACCTTGCCCTCCAGGGGCGTGCCCAGGCGAACGGCCTCACCGCTGCGGGCGGCCAGGGCGTCGGCCCAGTTGATGGAGCGCGACCGCAGCTCATTGACGTCCAGGTAGCTGGTGCCGAGGTGCAGCAGAGCCGCTCCGAGCTGGTATTTCCCGGTAGCGGCGTCCTGCTCCACGAAGTCCACGTGCTGGAGCGTGCGCAGGATGCCATGGGCGGTGCCCTTGGCGAGCCCGAGGGACGACGCGACCTCCCCGAGCCCCAGTCGGCGAGGGCCGCCGGCGAGCAGTCTCAGGATCGCCGCCGCCCGTTCGATGGACTGGACTGGGCCGGCCATGATGCGATCCTAGTCCCGATTCATCCCGTTTTCAGGACGGCGTTCGGTAATGACGACCCGGGTTCATTGACCGATCCCGTTCCCCACCTTAACGTGCCATAACCCCCCGGTGATCTGCCGGGAGCGCGGCCCGCGAAGGAGGGCATATGTCCATAGCGCAGCTCAGCGCCGCGCCTCGCGAGGACGTCGCGTTCGTCTTTCCGCTGCCGCACACCGCCAAGGCCGTCCCGACCGTCCGCCGACGGGCTGAGATGGTCGTCGGCCGCTGGAACCTGCCCCCGGAGGCCGTCCAGGACCTGCTCCTGGTGGTCTCGGAGCTGCTCACCAACGCGGTCGTCCACGCCCTGCCCCCGGCGGCTCTGCGTCTGACGTGGGTCCGGGTCGAGGGGCACGGAGCCGTCCGCGTGGAGGTGACCGACCTGGGGCCGGTGACCCCGGCCGCGACGGCATCGGCCGCCACCGTCGACCCGGACGAGCACGGGCGGGGCCTGTGCATCGTCAAGGCGCTGTCGGACCGGTACGGCGTGGAGACACACCCCGGCGGCAGCTGCCGCTGGGCGGAACTCGTGGTGGAGTGACACCCGGGATCGAGACCGCCCCTCACTCCTACGGCGTCCGGACCCACCTCGGGTTCCGGACGCCGCGCTGTCAGGACCTCACCGTGGCGGGAGCCGCCTTCCGCAGAGCCGCGATGCACGTGGAGACGGCCTCCTGAAGCTCCTCGAGACGCTGAAGCATGTCGTCTTCGTAGAGGTTGTCGAGCTCTTCGGCGTCATCGAACGTCAGCTCCTCGAAGACCTTCGTCGCCCGCTGCAGGCTGCTGTAGAACTTCGTACGGCGTTCCTTCAGACGCAGGTCGGGGTCGGCCTCTACGGCCTGGGCCACCAGTTCCTTCACCGAGTCGTACGCCTCGGAGGCCCAGGGCCCGGCTTCCTCGCCGTCGTCGAGTTCGTCGATGAGCGACAGATGACGCTCGGCCGCCGCCCGGAGCGGGGCGGGCGCCTCGATCGTCTGCCCGGCCGGGGTCTTGACCTGGCCGTTCTCCACGATCTGCCGTACGTAGCCGACGCGGTCCGCGGTCCGGGCCTCGGTGGCCACCGCCTTCTTCAGCTCGTCCGTGCGTGCGATGTCACGGGCCAGCTCGGTCTGCAGGTCCGGGTCCTCCCTCAGCCGGTCGAGCAGTGCGGTCCGCGCGGCGCGGGCGGTGGCGGGGTCGGCGAGGATCGCCGCGCGCAGGGCGGTGGGGTTCTCGGCGACCTCCAGGGCCTTGGTCGGCCGGATGCCCTCGGCCTCGGCCGCCGCGGCGATGGCGGTGCCGCGCTCGGAGGCGGCACTGGAGCGGGCGGCGTAGTACGAGTGCCATACGTCGGAGTCCGGCAGCTGGATCTCCTGACCCGGGACCAGGATCTCGAAGTGCGGGACGAGGCCGTCGTCGGCCGCCTTGTCCCACGCCTTGTAGTAGCGCATGACCCGTTCCGGCGAGCACCCGGCCAGCTCGGCGAACCGCTTGGCGGAGACCTTGGGGGTGTCTTCCGCCGACTGCCCGCCGGGCCGCACGCTGCGCGCCACCTTCAGGGCGAACGCCCAGCCGCCGGTCCTCGCGTACACACCGAACTCACGGGCGTCGCGAGCCACCGTCTCGGGCACGTCCGCCTCTGGCACATCCGCCTCGGCCAGGTCGGGCTCGGCCAGGTCGGGCTCGGGCACCGCCGGGGACGCGTCCGCGTCATCGGCGGCTCCCGGCTCCACCCAGAATCCGTCGTCCGCGGCGGACGACGGTCCGGACGGCACGCCGTCGCGCGACGCGCCCTCAACGGGCTTGTCACCGGCGGGCGAATCGGCCGCTCCGGAATGGGCGATGGATACGGTCACTGGGAACTCCCCGGGGCACTCGCGAACTGTGGGAACCGGAGTCAGCAGCCTATATGAACCTGTTGCTGCTGCTTTGCGCTTCCGAACCATCGCGCAATGGGCACGCACTCGTAGGTGCCCGCACCGGAACACATCGTCATGGAGCGCGAGTTGACCGGCCAAGCGCCGCTTCTCGTGCCGGGCTCCGAAGGCTCACGCCGCTGTCAGTGGTACGGCCTAGTGTGGGGACCGGCACAGGAGCCGCGACGAGAAACGGGAGTTCCTATGACGACGCTGCCCGGCAGGCCGCACAGCGCATTGCTCATCGTCGACGTCCAGAACGGGGTGGTGGCGGATGCGTACAACCGCGACGTGGTGATCGCGAACATCAACTCCCTGATCGGAAAGGCCCGTGCGGAGGGCGTGCCCGTGATCTGGGTGCAGCACTCCGACGACGAGCTCAAGCAGGGCAGTGAGAGCTGGCAGTACGTGCCGGAACTGGTCCGCCGCGACGACGAGCCCCTCGTCCACAAGCTCTACGGCGACTCCTTCGAGGACACCACGCTGGAGGCCGAGCTCGCGGAGCTCGGGGTAGGGCGGCTCGTCGTCACGGGAGCCCAGACCGACGCCTGCATCCGCTCGACGCTGCACGGGGCCATCGTCCGTGGCTATGACGTGACGTTGGTCGGCGACGCGCACACGACGGAGGACCTCACGGCGTACGGCGCACCTGCTGTGGAGCAGGTCATCGCGCACACCAACCTCTACTGGAAGTGGCAGAGCGCACCGGGCCGCCGCGGCGGGACCGTCGACACGGCCGAGGTGAGCTTCGGGGCGGCGGACGCGGGCTGATCGCCTTGATCATTCCCAGTAATCTCCCGCTCTCCCAGCGGAAGGTGTGACGAAGGCTCCTGCGAACTCCCATCGCAGGGGCCTTCCGTGTCACGTCACCGGGGCGTGATCCGCGACGGGAGCGCCGCCGGTCGAAGACCGCATCAGCACCGCCCGCTCGCAAGCGAACCTCACACAGATGCGACTCGCCGAGCCGGCCGGCATTGGACCGACAGTCCGTGAACCGCATCGAGCAAGGACATGCCGGCCCACTGCTGGACGACCTGATCCGCATCTCCGATGCACTCGGAGTCCCGCCGGCCGAACTCGTCGGCCGACCGGCCCGGCGCAGTTTCGCGCCCCCCGTCGCACGCGCCGGGCGGCCGAGGGCATCAGCCGCGCGATGGGGGGTACCCATGGTATGGAGATCCGCCATGTTCGAGACGGGCGATATCAAGGACTGGTGCGCTCACGAGGTCGGCTCCGGGGGCCACATCATCGGTGTCCTGGAGCCCGTCCTCGCCGACACCGCGGCTCCAGCCTGCCCACCCACGCCGCCCGCTGCTGGTTCCGCTCGGGGACACGACGGACCACCACGCGCTCGACCACTCCCCTGGGATCCGGCCGTCGCCGCCGCACGCCCGCCGCTGACCCTCGAAAGCCGCCGGGAGACCCGATGACACTCTTTCTGCTCCTGATCCTCGTGGCCCTCATTCTGGGCATCATCGGATTCGCAACCCACGGACTGTTCTACCTGCTGATCATCGGCGCCGCGTTGCTGCTGGCAGACCTCGTCTACGTCGCGGTCCGCTTCCACCGCGGTGGAAGCCACCACCATCGCATGGCCCGCTGATCGTCAAAGCCCCGAACGCGAGGCATGCGGGGTCACGGGCACACCTGGCCCTCGCGGCCCCGAACATCCCGGGCCGGCAGGTGACGGCCGGCCCGGACGGGTTTTGCATGTCAGGCACGGGCAGGTCGCCCGGCCGCCGACACCCTGACCGTCATGAACGGCCACGCCGGCATCAATCGAGGCGGATAATCCAGGTACTCGCTGTCCACGGCCTCGCGGCCGGGCTGGTCGAGTCATGAATGGGAATCGCCGCAGCCGCTGCGGATCCAGAACACTTGGCCTGCGGCGAAGAGAGGACAACGTGAGCGAGCAGCCGGACCGGTACGAGTTGAGGGCGCGGCAGCTTCGCATCCTGGCGGACCTGCATCGCAAGCGCGCAGACGAGCTGGACAAGGCAGCCGAGATGACGCTGGTGAGCCGTTCCATGCGTCGCCTCGCCGACCTGCTCACGGAAGCGGAGACGCGAGAACTGGCCGAGCATCCGGACCTTGCCGAGCTGAACGTGCAGTTGGAGAGCTTCTACGGGGAGGCCCGGGCACGCCCGGACGACGAGCCCACGGCATGACGACGGCCGCGCCCTCCATAGCACCGAACAGGAGGCAGCCAACAAGCAGATCTCCACGGGTGCCGGTACCGGCACCGAGCACGCCTTCTATGTCGTCGATGAGAAGAGTCGGAGATCCTCTCCGGGAAGCAGACCAAGAACTGGACGCTGACCGTCCAGGGCTGCGACGTCCCATACAAAGTCAACGTCAGCCTGGTGTCGTCGACTTCTACCTGTGCACCGACGACAGCGCCCTTCCCACCGCTACCGGCTGCCCCAAGCGGGCGCCGACGGTACGACCAAGAAGATCAAGGACGTGCGCATCGGCGATGTGGTCCTCGCCCCGAATCCCGAAACGGGTCGTACTGAAGGCCATACCGTCACTCGCACCATCTTCTACACGCCGAACGACACCGACTTCGCCGACGTCGTGATAAGCGCCGGCCAGGCACGGATCACTTGGCACAAGGATGGAAAGGTGGACAAAAATCCATTCGCATAGCGACATAATTTCCGCAGCACTGTTCAGCTCTGATCGTATCTTTAGAGTCTGGCGATACGGCGTCGGGCATTCACAGCTGCTGCTTCGGGCTGTTCCAGACAGTGCGAACACTGCTTGCCTGGACCTGCTTTTCGAGGACGTGAGTGCCATGCAATTGGTCACTCACTACGAGTCGATTCATATTCGTTCGGCGAGCGAGGTCGAAGTTCAGAAGTTCCTGGACTCCTCTGGAATATCTCCGTCGCGCAGGGGCCCCCATCTGACTGTCGCCCTTCAGTCAAAAAGTGGATCAGGGCTCGTGTTGTGCAGAAGAATTAGTGCTGTGCGAGGCGGAGAAGGCTCCATTGGATCGGACGCCGGATATGATGACGACGACGTCATCTGGAGCATCCGCTCATAGTCGCAAGTGACGGCGCGCAGAGAGTCGCTGTTCCCTGGGAATGCCCTGGAGGAATATAGATCCCCCAAGGATGAGGCCCCGCCCTGGCCTCTCGGGTTCTAATGAACGTCGCAACACCCGACGTTCGTTGCCTGCCCATGAGACCGGGTTGACCCGCTGTCCGCTGAGCCGCGAGAAGCATGTCCCGGGGACGGGCCGAACCGCTCGAAGTGGAAAAAAGGAGGGGTGGTTGGGGCTGCGGGGCGGCCGGCTCTCGCTCGGGCACCGTGTGCCGCCTGCGAGAATGGAGGTTCGTCTCGCAGCACCACGGTATGCGGTGCTCGTCGCCCGACAGGAGCACGCACGGTGTCGCCAGAGCACATAGCCCTCTCCCCCTCCGGGGAAGGAGCACGCCCCTCCGCAGGCGAGGGCCGCGAGCACCTCCAGGCGGACTGCGCCGACTGCTTCGGCCTGTGCTGCACGGCCCTGCCGTTCGCCCGCTCCGCCGACTTCGCCGCCGACAAGCCCGCCGGGCAGCCTTGCTCGAACCTCCGGCAGGACTTCCGCTGCGGCATCCACGCACGGTTGCGGGACAAGGGCTACCCCGGCTGCACCGTGTTCGACTGCTTCGGCGCCGGGCAGAAGGTGTCCCAGGTCACCTTCGGAGGTACCGACTGGCGTCAGGCGCCGGAAACGGCGCGTTCCATGTTCGAGGTCTTCCCTGTCATGCGGCAGCTGCACGAGCTGCTCTGGTACGTCAGCGAGGCCCTCGGCCTCGCAGCGGCCCGACCCGTCCACAAGGAGCTGCGGCGGGCGCTGGCCCGTATAGACGGCCTGACCCGCGGCAGCGCCGAGTCGATCGCCGAGCTGGACATGAACGCGCTGCGCGGCGAGGTCAACACGCTGCTCCTGCGGGCGGGCGAACTCGCGCGCGCCCAGGTCCCGGGCCGCAAGAAGAACCACCGCGGAGCCGATCTGATCGGCGCGAAGCTGTCCGGCGCGGACCTCCGGGGCGCGAGCCTGCGCGGTGCCCTCCTCATAGCCGCCGATCTGAGCGGCGCGGATCTGCGCGACGCCGACCTGATCGGGGCCGACCTGCGCGACACCGACCTGAGCGGCGCGGACCTCACGGGCGCCCTGTTCCTCACCCAGGCCCAGCTGAACGCGGCCAGGGGCGACGCGGCGACCAAGCTGCCTTCCGCGCTCGGACACCCGGCTCACTGGCAGGCACGAGGATGAGGCCGCCGGTGATCGGCGCTGTGATTGACTACGGCCGTGTTGCCTGAAGCCGTCTTCTCCACGCAGGACTTGCCGGTGCGTGACCGTTTCGAGGCGTGGGCGGAGCGGTTGGGGCGTACCCACGCGCCGATGCACCTGAGCAGTGAGCGCACGGCCGATTACCAGGGCCATCAGCGGGTGTTCGGGCTCGGTGACGTGACGGTGTGGCCCGCGACCTTCGACCACCTGGTCTTCCGCCGTACTCCCGGGCTCATACGCCAGTCCGATCCCGAGGTGTACCACCTGTCCCTGCTGCGGCACGGTGACGGCGCGGCGAGCTGGGGCAGGCAGCAGGTGGCGTACCGGATCGACGACTTCCACGTGAATTCCTCGTCCCGGTCCTACGACATATCCACCGGGCCCGACCCGGTCACCATCATCGGGGTGGAGATCCCGCGCGCCGCCGTGGAGCTCCCGGCCGGCCGTGCGGACGGTGTGGTCGGACGCCGGATATCCGGCCGGGAGGGCATGGGCGCGCTGCTGGCGGGGCTGCTTGTGCAGCTGGCCTCGGACACCTCCTCCTTCCGGGCGGCCGATGCGGAGCGACTGGGCACGGTCGTCACCGATCTCGTCACCGCCGTCTTCGCCCACTCCCTCGACGCGGAGCCCAGCCTGCCGCCCGAGACACATGCCCGGACCCTGACCCTGCGCATCAAGTCCTTCGTCCGGCGGCATCTGGGCGATCCGGAGCTGACACCAGCGAAGATCGCCGCAGCTCATCACATCTCGCGCAGCTACCTCTACCGCCTCTTCCAGGACGAGGGCCTGACCGTGGGCTCGTACATACGCGACCTGCGGCTGGCCAACGCCCGCCGGGACCTCACCGACCCCGGCCTGCACACACTCCCCATCCACGCCGTGGCAGCCCGCTGGGGCTACTCCCGTCCCGGCGACTTCACCCGGGCCTTCCGCGCCGCGCACGGCATGACGCCCAGCGAGTCGCGGGAACAGGCGCTGATCCGGATGACCGTGGACGGTGCGCACATGGACATGGACGCTGCGCGAACGACAGTTCGGGGTTCACTCTCGCATCATTGATCCCGGTCGCTCAACGGGCTCATCGCCCGATGGCGTGCCAGGGCAACGGGGGTGCCCTGGCACGCCAGGAGCACAACGAGGTCCCAGGAACGATCAAGGGGCGGTTTCGGATCGCTCCGAAACCGCCCCTGATCTCCGACTCCTTCGAGTCGGGACGACAGGATTTGAACCTGCGACCCCTTGACCCCCAGTCAAGTGCGCTACCAAGCTGCGCCACGTCCCGGTGCGCTTCTCCGCGGAGACCCGCGTGATCGCGCAGCGGAAACTCTACCTCACTCGGGAGGCTGCCCCGAAAGGGACGGGAAACGCGGGACAATCGAGGAATGAGCGACGCATCCGAAGTTCCGCCGGGCCGGGAGCGCGACCGGGACACGGAGGGACGAGCCCGCAACGCGCGACCCCGGGACGGGCTGGGACGCCCGCTGCCCTACGACGCGCACGGAGTGGCCCGACAGCCGGAGGGTGTCGTGCGCACCCCGGACGAGAGCGTTGTCGAGGCGCAGGCACTGCTGGACGCCGGAAAGCCCTTCCACGCGCACGAGGTCTTCGAGGACGCCTGGAAGTCGGGACCCTACGACGAGCGGGCCCTGTGGCGCGGGCTCGCCCAGCTGGCGGTCGGTCTGACGCACGCGGCGCGGGGCAACGCGACCGGAGGAGCCCGGCTGCTGCGCCGCGGCGCCTCGGCGGTCGAGGAGTGGGCGGCGGACACGGGACGGGAACGTCCGTACGGCATCGGTGCCTCTGAACTGGGAAGCTGGGCACGGGAGTTGGCCGAGCGAGTGGAGCGTGAGGCCGTCCCGGTCGACGCGCGCCGGTGTGCTCCGCGACTGCGCGGAGCGCGGCCGTAGGCCGTCCCGGCCAGGGGCGTGCGCGGACCGCCGGAGCCGTACGGCAGACTCGGGGGCGTGCGAACGATTCATGTCATCGGCATCGGGGCGGGCGATCCCGACCAGCTGACTCTGCAGGCGGTCAAGGCGCTGAAGAACACGGACGTGTTCTTCATCCTCGACAAGGGCGAGACGAAGTCGGACCTGGTCCGGCTGCGCCATGACATCCTCGACGCGCATCTGCCGGAGGGCACCTACCGCCTGGTCGAGGCGCGCGACCCCGACCGCGACCGGAACGCGGGCGGGGCCGACTACTCACCCGCCGTGGGCGACTGGAGATCCGCGCGCGCCGGGATCTACGAGCGGCTCATCGCGGAGGAACTGGGCGAGGACGAACGCGGTGCGTTCCTGGTGTGGGGCGACCCGGCGCTGTACGACAGCACGCTCGGGATCCTGGAGGAGATCCTTGAGCGGGGCGCGGTGACGTTCGCGTACGACGTCGTGCCGGGCATCAGCAGCGTCTCCGCGCTGGTCGCCAAGCATCGCACGGGTCTCAACCGGGTCGCCCGCCCCGTCCAGATCACCACGGGGCGCCGGCTGGCGGAGGGGTTCCCCGAGGGGGTCGACGACGTGGTGGTGATGCTCGAC
Organism: Streptomyces sp. NPDC047022; assembly: GCF_040644155.1. Classification (NCBI taxonomy): domain Bacteria; kingdom Bacillati; phylum Actinomycetota; class Actinomycetes; order Kitasatosporales; family Streptomycetaceae; genus Streptomyces; species Streptomyces sp. NPDC047022. Next base: position 36,108 of record NZ_JBEYVV010000045.1, read on the forward strand.
GCGCACCAGGCCTTTCGACGGTACGCGGACCAGGACATCGACATCTACTGGGGTGCGTACATCGGCACGCCGGACGAGATCCTGGTCTCCGGGCCGCTCGGGGAGACGGCCGAGCGGATTGCGCGGGTGCGGGAGGAAGCGCGGGAGCGCAAGGGTTGGATCATGGATACGTATTTGCTGCGCAGGCGGGTGGGGGAATAGGCGCGGTGTCCCGTGCGGGTGCGTGGTGGGGTTTTGCGCAGTTCCCCGCGCCCCTATCTAGGTGCGTCGTCCCGTGCGGGTGCGTCGTGGGGATTCGCGCAGTTCCCCGCGCCCCTATCTAGGTGCGTCGTCCCGTGCGGGTGCGTCGTGGGGATTCGCGCAGTTCCCCGCGCCCCTGTCTACGTGCGTCGTCCCGTGCGGGTGCATCGTGGGGATTCGCGCAGTTCCCCGCGCCCCTATCTAGACGAGTCTGTCCAAATGCCTGCGGGCATGAAGAGAGGGTGTTCAAGATCCGTTTGTGACGACAGAACTGAACACCCTCGTGACCGCACTT